>CAZPXK010000009.1:2657-26219 GCA_964590035.1 uncultured Bdellovibrionales bacterium | reverse complement strand
TTTACCCTCGCATTGCTCGTTCTATGCGGCGCTTGGCCTCGCGTTTGCCGATATCAGCGCGGCGGTCATATTCTTTCTTTCCCTTGCCAATGGCAAACTCGAGCTTTACAAGTTGCTTCTTAGTATACAACCGAATCGGGACTAAAGTCAAGCCTTCCGTACGGTATTTCCCTATGAGAGAGCCGATTTCTCGCTTGCGGAGGAGAAGCTTTCGTGGCCTGCTATCTTCGTGTTTGGTATCGCGGTGAGCTTGCTTGTAACGGGGGATGAGAGCGTTCGTTAGGTAGAGTTCGTCGCCTTTGACGGTCACATAGGCTCCTTTCAGGCTGGCGTGTCCAGTTTTGACCGATTTGACCTCGGCCCCAGTCAATACCAAACCCGCCTCAAAGTGTCCTTCGAGGGCATAATCAAACCCGGCTCGTTTGTTGGTAGCAATGGTAGTCATATGCTCATACTGTCCCATATTTGGCTCAAATAAGCAAGCGTTTGTATCTAGGGGTTGACTTTTATATGAAAAAAGAGTATAATGAACGGTCGACACTGTGTCGGCGCAAGAACCACCACCGGCTCGAGACGAGCCACAACCGGAGAAGAAGAGATGTTATTTACAATTCGAAACGCCATTTTGGCGTTTGTCGCTGCGTGTGTCCTCGCTGCCTGTGGCGGCGGGAGCAATGAGCAGCCGCCGCCAGGAACGGACGTTGTCGCTGTGGCACAGCCGTTTCAGACAGCCAAGGCGGCAGCTGAAGCCTATATGGCGACACCTCCTTTGGTCTACCCGGCAGAGTATGTCGGGATATCAGGTGACGACGGGACCATGTGGGTCACCATTCGTCACGAGGGCAAGATCGTCTATGACCGCCTCCTTGGTTGGTTCGACTATTTCGAGGGCAAGCTTGCCAGCGGTATTCCGATCAAGTGGGTGACCGAGTACTACACGTACTCACCACCGATCGAGGTCGTCATGGTTGGTGACAAGGCGTTTACGCTTCCGCAGATGACAGTCGAGCGGAATGGTTCGCTGCGGCAGGTGTTGGTGTATGACCTGAGCGAAGGCGCCGGTGCGGATTGGATCATCATTTACGGGGAGGAAGTTCTTTATCCCGGTGATGAGGGTCAACCGCGGCAGCTTTGGGCGGTCCTCAATTACAAGACCGGCCAGGTCATCGAGTATGGCCACTACGCTGTACCGGAATTGCAGGAACAACCGGTGGTAGAAGTTGTTCCGCAGACTGCCAAGCATGCCTACGAGATCTACCAGGAAACGCCGGTCATCATTGACGAAGTGGAGGATGCCCCGTTCGTCGAGCTCGACAACGGAACCTACCGCGGCACCATTGTCATCAAGGGGCAGACGGTGTATGACGCCGTCGTTGCGAACTATGTCTACCAAGCGGGCCGGCTTTCTGATGGCGCTCCGATCAGTGTCATCTGGGAGTTCGATGATGGCTACCTGCCCACGGCCACCTGGATCATCCTTGGGAACAAGAAGTTTCCCATGACGTTTCATGCGGTGCGCGCTGGTCAGCCACGTGGCATCGTCGTGATTGACGTCAGCGAGGGCGTCGGGCCGGATTGGCTGCTGATTTTTGGCGCCGAAGTCAATGAAGCCACGAGCGAGGAGTCATCGCCGCCCTCGTACTGGGCTTTGATCAACCGGCACACCGGTGAAATCGTGGAGCTGGGCTACTACGACCCGCCGTCGCCCATCATGTAACCAGTAGCTGCTGCCGAGTACCCCAAAGAGGGTGCCGGCAGTTTTTCTTTTTTTGACTCTCCTAAGGTGATTTGATAGATTGATACATTACCTTAACAACCGAAGAAGGAGAGATTTGCCATGAAGACAGAAAGCTCTGTCCGAGTGGCAACACTCGGTAAGATACAGCGCGACGGAGAAAGAATGAAGCAATTCGCTCGCTTCGTCATTGTTCTTGAAAAGGGCATGCCGAAAGTTATCGACAACAAGTATTTGCTTGCGGAAGAGAAACCGTTTGCGCATCTCATCGTCGTGCTTGGGCCAGCCCGTCATAATGGTGTGCTGGTTCCAGAGGCGGTACTCTTGGAAGTTGGTTACTCTCGGACGCGACCCTACATGCAGCTCGAACAGCGTAAGCAGAAGGAAGGCGGCAGAAGACTGAAAGATGGACGCTGGTTCCTCAAAGAACGTGTGAGGGCTCGAAAAATCTCGAACCGTGAACTTGGGTTGGTGTATCCGTACATCGAGCAGTGCATGGCGCAAATTGTGCTTGAGTGTCGGGAAACTTGGCGCCCCGAGTCGCGTGAACCTCGCTGGGTGGATGGTCCGGGATGGGTTGATCGTGGGATTTATTTCACTGTGAGTAAATCAGATCGATTGCTCCATCGACAGATATTGGCAGAGGATGTGCGCTATCGGAAGGAGAAATACATTCTGAAGCATGTCCGACACATTGATCGTTGGATCGGGCGCTATAGACTCGGTCATTCGGACAAGCGGCTGCGTGGTTTCATAAAGATCTCGCAGGCGGCCGAACTTATCGCCAGCAAGAACTACCATAACCCGCTCTACCGACGGGCGCTTTTTCAATCGTTTCCAGTCAACTCACACGCACGTCTTTTGCTTGAACGAATGGACTCGCTATTTTCTCTCCATCTGGAGGAAGAGAGCGATGACACCCGTCTCTTGGAGGAACTGCGTACAGTGGCTCTGAAGCCTTTTCAAAAGATCCGTTGTCGGATTGTCGACCAGCCCAAGGTGCATGCCAATGGCTCTATCGTGACGGAAGTCATACTTGAAAGGAAATTCCGTGAACTTAACGAATGCCCATTTTGACATCGTGGTTGATGAGGAGCGGGCTAGAGCAGTAATTGGGAAGCTTTACGAAGCCTACGTGCACAGTCGTGGATTGTTTCGGTACATAAGTCGCGAGAAAGATGCTGTGCAAAGACGCTTTGTTCCGGTGGGCGTGGAACCAGGAAGTTCAGGTCATGCCCTTTGGCTTTTCTTCGCAACCATGACTGATCGGCGTGAAGAAAGTGAACGAGTATACGAGGGACATGTTTTCCTCAGAAGACAGTATCCTCGTTTGTATACAGAAGCGGCATCCAAGATGCGGTCAAGCGGCATTGCAGAAAAGCTACATATCGCAAAAGTTGGTTCGCCCGAACAATCTGCTCGCTATTGGCCCCGTTGTGCCGAAACGTTATTTGGAGAGTTTGGTGGTGACCCCACTGCTATGTACCAGATAGAAGATGGACTCATCGACGATGTGCTTCGATACAAGCCGAGTCGGGAGGGTGATCGTTTGCCGGGCTTTGGTCCCAAGATTCTTTCTCTTCTCGCTTTGTACTATGAAGAGCTGGGACTCATGGAAATGCCGGGCGACGCCTTTCCCGTGGATGTGCACGTGCAGCGCTTTGTCATCTCGACCGGCATCGTGCGAGCTACGGGTACCACTTTGACCGAAGCAGTAGAAAAGGTAGTGAGGCCGCTCCTTTGTCGCATCTGTCGGATAGAGGGCATCTCTGCCTTGGAGCTTTCGCATGCCATTTGGTTTCTTGGCAATCGTTGTTGTAGTGGCTGCTATCGAAACAAGGCGGTTCCTGAGCTCTGTCCCTCCTACGCGGACTGTGGCGGTTCTATCTCAACGCTTACGTACACCAGGCGGGGAGTTTGGGACTTTGATGCGCCACGCCATCGTAAAGGCGGAGAGCGGACAATGCTGCTGCCCAGTGACATGCCACTGTTTCTGGAGCCAGAAGTTTGAGTACACTGCTGTGTGCCCTAAAGGGTGCCGGCAGTTTTTTTTCATTATATTATCTGATACGGAATATTTATTGGTTAACAAGCTAGTTGACTTTCTTGGTGGATTGATATAATCTGTCACTTCGCTGTTCTTTCGTGTGGAGGAATACACCCCTTCACTTTTTTCAACCTCAACCGAGCAGGGGTATTCATGGGTACGAAGTATGACAAGCTAGTTGATGAACTGACGGAAATGAGCAGGGCACAGCTCAGGCATCCTGATTACTACCGGTTCATCGCGGAGAACACCTGGGCGCGATACAAAGCTCTACTCGATGCGGGGTTCAATGAGAGTCAAGCTGTAGCCATTGTGGCTAGCCAAGGCATCGGTTTCGATACAGCCGTCAAGAACTGACCATTTCCTGGACGGTGCACCAAAGAGGGTGCCGACAGTCTGTCCGCCAAGTCTATAGGATTGTTGGCGGTTTTTTCTTGCTGCAAAATCTTTTGTTTCACCAGATAGACGGTCGTGTATTTGGTGAAACAGAATCAGAAGAGGAGTTTTTTGCTTATTTTGTGCATAGTATGAAAACCACGGTCGTGGTTTTCATACTAAGTTGTCTAAGGGTAAATGAAGGAAATCGAGAGGCTTCACTTTTTGTTTCATTTCAGGTACGATATAATGAACCTATGATCGATACTCCACACCAGCTACGCAATCACATTTCTAAAGAAGAGGCTCTCAAGCGTTTGGCAGAGGAGCCGTTTTCGCGGCGGGTTATTTCTTTTTATCGGTACGTGGTTATCAGTGATCCGGTGGCGCTCCGGAACGAGCTTTTTGCGGAGTGGCAGGCGCTCGGGTGTCTCGGGCGTATCTATGTGGCCAAAGAGGGGATCAATGCCCAGATGAGCGTGCCAGAGCCAAATTTTGAAAAATTTCGAGCACTTTTGTATGAGCGGAAAGAGTTTGCTGATGTGCCGTTCAAAGTCGGTGTCGAACAGTACGACGAAGCTTTTTGGAAGTTGACCATCAAAGTGAAAAAGCAGATCGTGGCTGATGGTCTCGAGTCCCAGGACTATGATGTGACGAACGTGGGGACGCATCTGTCGGCTCGGGAGTTTAACACTTTGCTCGAAGAACCAGAGACCGTGGTCGTTGATATGCGCAATAACTACGAATCGGCCATCGGGCGTTTTGAGAACGCGCTCACGCCGAACGCTTATACGTTCCGTGAGGAACTGCCTTTGGCCAAGGAAGCACTCAAGGGGAGCGAAGACAAAAAAGTGTTGCTCTATTGTACTGGTGGTATCCGCTGTGAAAAGGCCAGTTCGTATCTGAAACACCATGGTTTCAAAAATGTCTACCAGCTCCATGGCGGTATCATTGATTACAAGCATCAGATCGAACGCGAGGGATTGCCATCGAAATTCAAAGGCAAGAATTTTGTGTTTGATGAACGTCTAGGAGAACGGATTACCGATGATGTCCTCGCGCAGTGCTACCAGTGTGATGCTCCGTGTGATGACTATACCAACTGCGCCAATGTCGAGTGTAACCTGCTCTTTATTCAGTGTGGCGATTGCAAGGAAAAACTTGCCGGTTGTTGCAGTGCGGAGTGTCAGACTATCGCAGCTCTGCCCGAAGCTGAACAAATGAAGCATCGTAAAGGAAAAGCGCTTCCCAAAAACCAAGCAGTCTTCAAGAAGAAAATCGCTATATCTGTGTAGTGTATTTTTGTAGTTCAGCATGAGACCTACGGTCGTGGTTTTCATGCTTAGTTGTTCGTGTAGGAGTCAATCGGCGTGTAGGCTTCACTTTTAGGCTTGGTTCGGCTATGATAGAGAGCATGAAGCAGCTACTGCAGAAGAAAATTGATACAGCTTTGTGGGGACTCCAAGAGAGCGGAGAGTTGCCTCAGTTTGCCGTACCCGAGATTCAGGTGGAGCGACCCAAGGACGAGCAGTTCGGAGAATATACCACGAGCGTGGCTTTGGTGTTGTCTAAGTTGGCAAAGAAGAATCCGATGGAAATCGCGGAACTTTTGAAAACGAAGATTCTGAATCAAGTTCAGGATGGCGAAACGCCATTTCAAAACATAGAAGTGGCACAGCCGGGGTATCTCAATTTCTATCTTTCACATAAGGAAATTGCTTCAATGGTGGAAAAGATCTTGAAAGAGGAGAAAGAGTATGGAACAAGTATTCTTGGGAAGGGCGTGAAAGTGAACAATGAATTCATCTCTGCCAATCCGACGGGGCCGCTCCACCTTGGGAATGCGCGCGGCGGATTTTACGCGGATTCATTAGCAAGCGTGTTGCGTAAGGTAGGCTATGATGTGACCAATGAATACTACGTGAATGATGCCGGCGAACAGGTGATGAAGCTAGGGCATAGTGTGCTGAGAACGAGCAAGGCGGTCTATGGTGGAGAATATATAGAAGAAATAATTGCAAAACTGGAACTAGAGCATTCATCGTTGCCTATTCGGGAAGCGGGTGAAAAAGCGGCGACACATATTTTGAAGAATATGATTCAGCCGACAGTGCAGGACGTGATGCAAATTCATTTTGATCAGTGGACGTCGGAGAAAAAAATCGTCGAAGATGGTTTTGTCGAGAAAGCGATGACGCTCCTCAAGGAAAAAGAACTGACTTTTGAAAGTGAAGGTGCTTTGTGGTTACGCACGACCGCGTTTGGCGATGATAAAGACCGGGTACTGGTAAAGAATGATGGCATCAAGACGTACTTTGCTTCTGACTGTGGCTATATCTTGAACAAGATGGAACGGGGTTTCACGGTTTTTATCGAGACGTGGGGTGCTGATCATCATGGTTATATCAGTCGTTTCAAGGCGGCGGCCGAGGCATTGGGCTTTAAGGGTGAAATTCGCTTCCTTATTGTGCAGCTGGTAAAAGTGGTAAAGGATGGGGTCGAGGTACGTATGAGCAAGCGCGCGGGCAATGTGGTGACGATCGATGAGCTGATTGAAACGGTAGGGCATGATGTGGCGCGCTTTTTCTTTCTCATGTATGCGCCGGAAACGCATATGAACTTCGATCTCGGCCTGGCTGAGGAACGCTCGCAGAAAAATCCGGTCTACTATGTGCAGTATGCCCATGCGCGACTCTGTAGTATTCTCCGTAAGGCCGAAGAAGATGGTGTCGTTGAAGAGAAGGGGGATTTGTCGCTTCTTACACATGAGAAAGAACGTGAATTGATTCGCGAGCTCATGTTTTTCCCAGAACTGATCGAAACAGTAGCGACTGATTTTTCTGTGCATAAACTGCCGCAGTACGCCATGCGGCTTTCCGACAAGTTCCATTCCTTCTATGACGCCTGTCGGGTGATTGATGCTGAAAACAAGGAGATGACCCAAGCGCGCTTACAGTTGGTGCGAGCAACCAAAGTAGTTTTGGCCGAGACACTCTCACTCATGGGGATCAGTGCGCCGGAGCAAATGTAAAACAAAAAGAATTTCACAATGATCAATCGTTTGCCAAAAAAATACCGCAAGAAATACAAGAAGAAGCTTGGCTGGGATGAGGAACTCGTTTTTTTTGTGGCCAAGATTGTTGGTTCAACCGCCCTCATTTTTTTGGTGGCAGCCGGTGTCGATATCTATGATTTGATTCACTAGCTATGGCAAGCATTACCTTTTACCTGGTGCGGCATGGCGAGGCGGAAAACAATGTCCGTCATATTCTCAATTCTGCACCGGTCAAGCACGAATATCCGTTGACGGAAAAAGGACGTGCGCAGGCTATGAAAGCAGCTGACTATTTAGCCACTGTTAGGGCAGACGTTTTGTATAGTTCCCCAATTCTGCGAGCCAAAGAAACAGCTGGTATTATTGCGGAGGCCACTGGACTGCCGATTCATTTTGATGACCGATTGTGGGAAGTGGGTATGGGCAGATTCAATGAAGGGAGCCAGCTGGATATGCTCAAGAAATATCCTGATCCACAGATGCGCCTGTCTCCTGATGCCGAGGATGGTATGGAGAGTATGCTCGAGGTACGGAGTCGCCTCGATGATTTTTTGGATGAACTCAAAGATAAATATCAAGGGAAGCAAGTGATTCTGGTGTCTCATGGTGATCCACTGGAGCAGCTTCACGGCATATTGACACGAGAGGGTCCTGGGAGAGCAGCAGAGGGGTGGTATCCCGAGAAGGGCTCGTATACCAAAATTGTTTTAGAGTGGTAAAAAAGCCTCGAAAGAGCGCTTTTTTCTTGGCGTGGTATGATGGGAATATATGATGTCCACGCTCAAAGAAACACTTGATCGAATCCCCGGAAGCCTGCTGATTACCGATACGGAATCGCGGGTTGTCTATGCCAGTGCGGCCCTGGAGCGCCGGACCGGTTTTGCGGTAGCTGAAATCGTGGGGAAAAAACCGGGAGAGCTGTGGGGTGGGAAAATGAGAAAACAGTTTTATTCTGCCATGTGGAACAAGATTGAAACCAAGCAGCAATCTTTTGTCGGTGAAGTGAAAAATACCCGCAAGAACGGAGTAAAACAGGACGAACATATCTTTATCATGCCAATTCGCGATGACATCGGAACGACGCGATACTTTGCCGAAGTCCATCCGGAGCTATCGGGACGGGAGAGTGAGATTGATTTTGGTCGGGAGTTCCTCAGGCGAACAGAAGGCGCCACACAGGATGCGGATTTTTTTGTGTGGGTATTTGAGGCGCTCGGCCGGAACAAGGAGGGTGTATCGTTTCTCGACAGCTCATCTTTGTGGCGGGGAGAGTTTCGGGATGCGACGAGTTTTTTGCGCGAAACGTTTATTGTTCCGACGGAAGAGAAGTACCTGCGGCGACGCGAGGATGCACTGCTCATTGCTGAGGCGCAGAAAAATCCGGAACAGTTTTCCAAGCTCTACGAGAAGTACGCGGGAGTGGTGCGTGAATATTTTCTCCGGCGACTCTGTGGAGATGAGGCGTTATCGGCGGATTTGACCCAAGAGGTGTTTGTGCGGGCGTTTCGTTACCTGCCGGGTTTTCACATGGCCAATGCTTCCTACTACACCTATCTTTTGCGGGTTGCCCATAGCGTTTTGGTCAATTATTATCGAAAGGGGCAGCACGTCACGATTCCGCTCTTTGGGAGTGAAGAACGGATCGGCGCCTTTCTGATCCAGGAAGACGAGGTGCCGGAACGAACCATGGATGCGCTGCTCACTCGCCTCACGGAAACCGAGCGGTCGGCTATGCTCTGGAAGTATCGTGATGGACTTAAGATGCGAGATATCGCCCTACGACTGGGAAAGACCGAAAATGCGGTGAAGCTGATCCTCTCGCGTACTCGAAAGAAACTAAAAAAAGGCTTGTAATAGCGAATATTTATATTCTGAGAGGAGCAAGGTGTCGCATGACACCTTTTTTGTTTTTTGGTGTTTAATACTGTGCAATCAAACCTTTCAAAGAGTATCTGAGTAGTGAAATTTGAGGGAGGTTTCAACAAAAATTAATCAATTATTATGTAGTGTCTATGCCTCTTTACAAGATCCAGAAGCGCAACGGAGCCATCGTTGATTTCGAAATCGGGAAGATTCAGGCGGCCATCGTAAAAGCGGCCGAGGTGGTTGGACAGCTCGATCCTTTGGTACCGGAGACGTTGGTCAAAGAGGTGGAGATAGAATTGGAGGAGAAATACGGCGATCAGATTCCGACGGTCGAGCAGATTCAGGATGTGGTGGAGGATGTCCTCATCCGCTATGACTATGCCGACATGGCCAAGGCCTATATCCTCTATCGCGAGAAGCGGCGGGAAGTACGTGAGGACAAGAATGTCGTAATCGAGGTGGAAAAAACCGTGGCCGACTATCTCAATCGCGCGGACTGGCGGGTCAATGCCAATTCCAACCAAGGCTACTCCCTCGGTGGCTTGATTCTCAATACAGCCGGTTCCGTTATCGCCAACTACTGGCTCTCTCATATCTATCCGAAAAATGTCGGAGAAGCGCATCGCAATGGTGACTATCATATCCATGATCTCGACATGTTTTCCGGGTACTGCGCCGGATGGAGTTTGCGCGTGCTCCTCGAAGAGGGATTCAACGGTGTCGACAACAAGATCGAGTCGGGACCGCCCAAGCATCTGTCTTCGGCCGTGTCACAGATGGTGAACTTTTTGGGGACACTGCAGAACGAGTGGGCGGGAGCGCAGGCATTTTCAAGCTTCGATACGTACATGGCACCGTTCGTAAAGAAAAAAGAGTTGGAAATTCGGAAGCAGATTGAGAAGTACGGGATGAAGTTCACCTCTGCCAAGGCCAAGAAAACATATATCGCCGATTCGGTCTACTCGTATGTCTATCAGAATCTGCAGTCATTCGTGTTCAATCTGAACATTCCGTCACGCTGGGGAACACAGACGCCGTTTACTAATATCACGCTGGATTGGGACTGCCCGGAGGATCTGAAGGATAAGCGTCTTATCCTTGGTGGCAAGCCATTCGCCTATACGTTCGGTGAGCTTGGGAAAGAGATGGATATCGTGAACAAGGCGTTCATCGAGATCATGACAGCCGGCGATGCTAAGGGTCGCACCTTTACTTTTCCGATTCCGACCTACAATGTGGGCAAAGACTTCGACTGGGAGAGTGACAAAAATCTGCCGCTCTTTGAGATGACCGCCAAGTACGGTACCCCGTATTTCCAGAACTTTATCAATTCCCATCTCAATCCCGGTGATGTGCGCTCCATGTGCTGTCGGCTGCAGCTTGATTTGCGGGAGCTGCGTAAGCGCGGTGGGGGACTCTTCGGTTCCGCTGAGATGACGGGATCGATCGGGGTGGTGACTCTCAATGCCGCCCGTATCGGTTACCTGTGCAAGGGGGACAAGGAAAAGTTCCTGGCACAGATCGACCACCTCATGCAGTTAGCCAAGACCTCGCTTGAAATCAAGCGCAAGGTTATTCAGGAATGGATCGATCGGGGATTGTTTCCCTACACCAAGCGCTACCTGGGATACCTCAAGAATCATTTTTCAACAATCGGTATCAACGGTTTGAACGAGGCCATCCGCAACTTCACTGACGACAAAGAAAACATCACCACCAAGTGGGGGCATGCCTTTGCTGAAGAAGTGCTCGGTCATATGCAGGAAACCATCAAGTCGTTTCAGGAAGAGACCAGGAATTTCTACAACCTGGAAGCGACGCCAGCCGAGGGTACGACCTATCGTTTTGCCAAAGAAGACAAGAAACGCTTCCCGGAAATTCTCCAGGCTGGTACCAAGGACGCTCCTTACTATACCAACTCATCCCAAGTACCGGTCGGCTATACCGATGACGTGTTCGAGGTACTCGATCTTCAGGATGATCTGCAGACCAAATATACGGGTGGGACGGTGCTTCACTGCTATATGAGCGAAAAGATTTCTTCGGCGGCAGCCTGTCGCAATCTGGTGAAAAAGATTTTGACCAATTACCGGCTGCCATACATCACGATTACGCCTACGTTCTCGATTTGTCCCAAGCACGGCTATCTCTCGGGGGAGCATGATTTCTGTCCCAAGTGTGATGTGGAGCTGGGAATGGCGGGAGAGCGGTACGATGAAGCCTATCGCAAGACGTACGTGAGTGCTGTGGCCGAAAAGTAGTATAATACAAAAATAACATCTCTAACCAACAAACATATGACGCAAGAACCAATGGAGAAGAGCCGCACCCGCTGTGAAGTCTGGACTCGCGTGATGGGGTATCATCGCCCCGTTTCTCACTTCAATGTTGGCAAGAAAGCTGAGCATTATTCTCGCAAGCATTTCGAAGAGTGCGTCGCTGACAACGCTTCGTTCGAAGCGCGCTATGGTACGGAGACCGCATAGTCCGATTGAATGAAACTCTCCGCCATTCAGCGTTTTACGATGCTCGACTACCCGGACAAGGTAGCGTGTATCGCGTTTACGCCCGGATGCAACATGCGCTGTGGTTTTTGTCACAATCCTGAGTTTGTCCTGCCGGAACTCATGAAAGAGATACAGGGGGATTTCATTGCGGAGGAGACGTTTTTCAATTTTCTCGATAAGCGTCGGGGGCGACTGGAGGGAGTGGTGGTCTCGGGCGGCGAGCCGACCATATGGCAGGATCTGCCGGACTTTATTCGCAAGATAAAAGCCAAGGGCTTTGCCGCCAAGCTCGATACCAATGGTAACAATCCGGTCATGCTTCGGAAACTGCTCGATGAGAAACTGCTCGACTATGTCGCTATGGATGTCAAAACATCGCTTGCCGAGTATCGGAAGCTCGTGGGCGGAGGAGCCAAACCGGAACATATCGCGCAGAGTATCGAAATGCTCAAAGCATCCGGTATTCCCTATGAGTTCCGTACCACCCTCATTAAAGAACTGCATCCGGAAGCAGTGCTGCGAGAGCTCGAAGACCTCGTTCGAGGAGCCGAGCGTTACTATCTCCAGGTATTTCGTCCCGGCCACACGCTCCACCCGCTTTTCGCGACCTATCATCCCTTTTCGCGAGATGAAATGGAGAGTTTGGCCGAACGTTTCCGCGTTCTCGCCAAGCATGTCGACGTCAGGGTAGAGTCTTGACCCCGCACCTTTTCTCAGAAGGAGTAGTTATAGTATGTTGTCCAAGCCGATAGGCGGTTACGCCTTAACTATCCATGTTGGCAGGATCTTCCTCGGAAAAGGTGCGGGGTTGATTTACACTTTTTTTCGTGGTAGATTGGCTTTACAAGCGATGAAGGGGTAATCACCCTGGAGCCCCGAAAAGCCTGATGGCCTCGGGGCAAGCTGTGAGAAGAAACCGTCCTGTGCCTAATGGCTTCGGAACGGCGAGTAGAACTCACCGGGTAAGCCCGTAATAGCTGTCATGAAGGGTAGTTATCGGTTGTGAAATTCCTTTGGAAATTGGAATTTGATTATTGATAATTGCTGCAGCCAAGGTGGTACCGCGTTCGACTCCTATAGTCGCTCACGCCCTTAGCACGATTTTTGTGTTAGGGATTTTTTGTTTTTAGGAACTGGAAAATATGACATCTCGAAAAATTGATTCGAAGAAGGAATTCACCAAAAAATGCATTTTTTGCAAAATCATAACCGGACACCTGGAGGAGTTTGTCTATGAGGACAAGAAAGTAGTGGTGTTACTTTCGAAATTTCAAACAAGCAAAGGACACAGTATCGTGACTTTCAAGAAGCATTATGAATCTATCGATCAAATCTCGGAAAAAGATTATATTTCTCTCCAGAAAATCGTAAAAAAGTATAATAAAAAGCTTACTGATGCATTCAGCCCTGAAAAAATCTATATTTTATTGCTTGCTGAAGAAGTAGGGCATGTCCATTTTCATTTGATACCAAGATATAAAGGCGATACGAAGGGCCCAAAGTTTTTGACAGAAAATATTAAAGAAGTGAAAAATCCGAAGAAAATAATTCAAAAGATCAATCAGTAAGTATTTGATATTATGTTCAAGAAAGTCGAATCACAAGTGAGTTTTCCGAAGATGGAGGAGGAAATCCTCAAGTTTTGGGAGGCGGAAAAGATTTTTGAGAAATCGATCTCGGAGCGGCCAGCGGACAAGCTCTACAGCTTCTATGATGGTCCGCCGTTTGCCACGGGGACACCGCACTATGGGCACATCGTGGCGAGTGCTATCAAGGACACCGTGCCGCGCTATTTCACCATGAAGGGTTATCGAGTGGAACGCAAGTGGGGTTGGGACTGTCATGGCCTGCCGATCGAGAACATCGCCGAGAAGGAACTGGGGATTACGCACAAGAAACAAATCGAAGAACTCGGTGTGGCCAAGTTTAACGAGATTTGCCGTTCCAAAGTGCTGGAGTACGTAGCGGAATGGAAGAAAGTGATCGGACGTTTTGGGCGCTGGGCTGATATGGAACATCCGTACAAGACCATGGACCGCGACTTTATGGAGAGTGTCTGGTGGGTCTTCAAGGAACTCTGGGATAAGGGGTTGATCTACGAGAGCTATCGCACCATGCATATCTGTCCGCGTTGTGAGACGACTCTGTCACAGTCCGAAGTAGCGGAAGGCTACAAAGATGTGAAGGATTTATCAGTGACAGCAAAGTTTGAACTCGTCGACGAACCAGTCAAGACTTCGGTTTTGGCGTGGACGACCACTCCCTGGACGCTCCCGGGGAATGTAGCGCTGGCTGTAAATGAAAATATTGATTACGTCACTATCGAGAAAAAGGATGAAGGAGCGGGTGAGGTAGTTCGTTTTATCGTAGCCAAGGAACTGTTCAAGAATATTTTTGGTGAAGAAGGGTATGAAGTCGTGGAAGAATACAAAGGCGCCAAGCTTGTCGGGAAATCGTACAAGCCGCTGTTTGATTATTACGCCAACGACGAAACATTGAAGCACAGAGAAAATGGCTGGAAAATCTACCATGCCGATTTTGTCACGACCGATATGGGGACAGGTATCGCACATGAAGCACCAGCCTTTGGTGAGGATGACATGCAGTTGGGCAAGGCCAACAACTTGCCATGGGTGCAGCATGTGCATATGGATGGCACTATGAAGGCCGAAGTGACGGACTTTGCGGGGCGTCCAGTGAAAAACAAAGAGGATCCGAGTGCGATGGATGTGGAGATTATCAAGTACCTAGCGAAACAGGGGACGCTCTTTGCCAAGGAGAAATATGAACACAGCTATCCGCACTGCTGGCGCTGTGATACACCGCTTCTCAACTACGCGACGAGCTCGTGGTTTGTGAAGGTGACAGATATCAAGCCCGAGATGCTCGAACTAGCCAAGGGCATTCACTGGTCACCAGAACATATCAAAGAAGGGCGCTGGGGCAAGTGGCTCGAGGGTGCACGAGACTGGTCAATCAGTCGGCAGCGGTACTGGGCGAGTGTCATGCCGATTTGGAAGTGTGTCTGTGGGGAGCTGCGAGTCTTTGGTTCGGCGACAGAACTGGAAGAGGTGAGCGGAGTGAAAGTGGATGATCTCCACAAACATATTGTCGATGCAGTGACGTTTCCGTGCGAGAAATGCGGAGAAGTTATGAAGCGTATCCCGGATGTGCTCGATACGTGGTTTGATAGTGGATCGATGCCCTATGCCCAGAACCATTATCCCTTTGAGAATAAGGAACAATTTGAACAAACGTTCCCGGCTGATTTCATCGCCGAAGGTGTTGATCAGACACGCGCCTGGTTCTACTACCAACATGTTATCGGAACAGGTATCAAGAAAAGCAACGCCTTTCAGAATGTCATCGTGAACGGCATCGTCCTGGCTGAAGACGGCAAGAAAATGTCCAAGCGGTTGAAGAACTATCCGGATCCGATGGGCATCCTCAATAAGTATGGAGCTGATGCCCTGCGCTACTATCTCCTCTCCTCTCCGGTGGTGGCAGCGGAGAATCTCAATTTTTCCGAACGTGACCTCTCTGATATCGTACGCAATGTCTTTCGTATGCTTTGGAATTCGTATTCGTTTTTCACGACGTATGCTGCGATTGATAATTGGACCCCCTCCGCCAAGGCTACGGAAGGCCAGGGAACCTCAACAAATTTGATGGATCGCTGGATCCTCTCTGAACTGCAGCTTCTTATTCAAGAAGTAGATGGTGCTATGGGGCAGTATGAGCTGAACAAAGCCACTCGCGCCTTTGCGCCCTTTGTCGACAATCTCTCCAATTGGTACATTCGTCGCGGCCGCAAGCGTTTCTGGAAAAGTGAGGATGACAACGATAAGGAACAGGCCTACCAGACGCTCTACATGGTCCTTGTGACACTCTCGAAACTGATGGCACCGTTCACGCCGTTTTTGTCAGAAGAAATTTACAAAAATCTCACAGGTAAGGAATCGGTGCACTTGGCTGATTACCCGACAGTCGATTCAAGCGTAGTCGATGAAAAACTGCACACCACTATGTCCTTGGTTCGGACAGCGGTCACGCTTGGTTTGCAGATACGAGCCAATAATAAAATTAAGGTGCGTCAGCCGCTTGCTACGGTCTATATTCGAAATTTGAAAACTGAAAAAGAAATTGACGAAATGATCAAGGACGAACTCAATGTGAAGGCGCTTGAAGTCATAGAAAAGCTTGAAAAGATTGACGCAAAAATAGTGTGGGAAACAACAGGGGAAATAGGTATCGGTCTTGATCTCGAAATCACCCCTGAGCTGAAACTCGAAGGAGAAATGCGCGAAGTGGTGAGGGCGATTCAGGAAGGGCGCAAGAAAGCCAAGTTCAACGTCGAAGATCGTATCATGCTCGGCTATGTCGGCAAAGACGAAGTTTTCGCCACATTCGAAACCGAAATCGCCAAAGAAGTTCTCGCTACGAAAGTTGAAAAAGGTGAACTACCGAATACTGAATACACCGAAACCGTCAACCTTGATGGTACAGAATTTTCATTCACGCTAAAACGGGTATGAGCAAGCTGATTGTCATTTGCGGATTACCAGGTACTGGCAAAACAACGCTGGCTAATGAATTGTCACGAAGGTTGAAAATTTTTTGTGTCCACAAAGATTCTGTCAAAGAATCGTTATTTGAGTCGCTCAAGTTGTCTACGCTTGAGGATAGTAAAAAAATCGGCTACCCCTCTGTCAAGGTAGTCCTTGATCTAGCGGAGGAAAATACTGCTAACGGAGTCGATGTGATTCTGGAATCCCCATTCAATTTTCCAGAAGAAGGAAAACTGTTTGAAGATTGGAAGAAAAAATATGACCTGGATTTTTTTGCTGTTATTCTTCAAGTTGACCACGAGGAGCGGCAACGCAGATTTGTCACACGAGAGCGCCACCGTGCCCATCATGATGTTGATCGCCTACGAAGGACGGACAGTACGCTGGTGGAGTCTTGTACGTACGATCATATCCCGGACAAGAAATTGTTTCTGGATACCGGTAAATCCATCGAGGAGTTGGTTAATGAAGTCTTGAAGTTCCTCTATTCTTGATTTTAGCGTTTTACGCGTTGCCGATAAACAGAGTCTGGAGTAGTTACTGGAGTCGTTGAAGCCAAGGCAGTACGACTTGGAGAGTGATGGCAAGTGTAATTATGAATCCGGGGATGATGTAATCCAAAGTGAAATTGAGCATTTTTTGGTTTGGAGAAAAGCCACATTTTCTGAGGTAGTGGTAATAAAACCCCTCGTTCTTTTTTCCGAATTGACCCATAGTGAGGAGACAGCCTTTGGCGAGCCACAGTTGCAAGTAATAGGCCAATACGGTACCAATCACGATGCGCCAATCCAGGTAGAATGGCGATGTGTACCAGAGGGTAAGTAACAGGATATGGAGCACCAGGAAAAAAGAGGAGCGAAATGAACTCATAGTGTGGGGCACTGATGGTAATTTCAGGTGTTACCAGGTATCTATCAAAGTGTCTAATCCGGCGATATCTTTTGGAGCGAGGTCGAGTTGTTCCAGTGATGTAAAAATCGCTTGATCCAGAAAATGCCCAGTACGGGCCGAATATTGGAGCATCTCGAATGTATACTGCCAGTATTTTTTGTCGGCCTTGCCTTCGCGCACCATTTGTGTGAATTCCGGCTCCCAGCTGGAATAGCCGATCGTAGCGACGTCGACCAATCCCTGGAGTGGGATAAGCACGTTATTGGTGATAAGTGGGCTGTTTTTGTGCCCATCGATGAGCTCCAAACGATTGACTTCCGACTTGATGAACTCTTCAGAAAGGTTCCAAGCATAATAGGGAAACACGACCCGAGGGATATCTTCAGGCGTATATCTGCTCCCGTCCCACCAGTAGTGACGATCTTCCTCGAGAGAGAGATCTTCAATAGTATAGACGGCAGCCGATGTACGCTTGGCCGGATCCTCATATTTTGTAGGTACTTCGAGGGATTCAATCTTAACCTGCTCGTGGGAATAACCGATGATGAGGAGGGGGATATTCATGGTAGCAGCCGTGACCCGTCCCTGATCGATGAGGAGTTCACCATCGAGCATATCGATGGTGGCTGAGCATCCGAGGCCCTGTAAATGCATAAAGGAGTGACGGAACATGTTTTTAAACACGCGTGCTTTGGGTGCCATGATCATGTGGTCGATGCCGAGTTTTTTGGTGACACTCGCGGCATTGTCCATAGCGATCGCGCTCATGAAAGAGTTGTTGATTGTGAGAGCGAGTAGACGCAGATGAGGGTGGGTCTCTTTGAGCCTGTAGAGGAGGTAACTACTGTCCTTGCCTCCGCTAAATAGGACCAGGGCATCGTAGTGGAGCGTGCCTTTGGCTTCAAATGAGGTGAGAAATTGCTCGAGCTCATTTTGTAAAGGAGTATCATCTTCCTGGTCAGTGACTGATGAAAGGTGTTCATAATCCTTACACAATGCACATATACCATGGTCATCGAGCGGACTGCATTCTGTTGCAATACCACAGCGATTACAACGGAGCGAATAGTATTTTTTGGCAAAGATACGATGGATGGGCCAGATGTGGCGGACATAGAATTCAAACAGAGCCGTCTGTGTTTCTATATTGAGGCGAAGGCGCATAGAGGTAAAGAGAAAAAGTTATGTCTGAAAAGGAAGTGCAGTTTGAATAGGCTTATCCATAGAGTATCACAAGCGTGGCGAGGGCCATCAGATGTGCCAGGCAAAGCGCCCAAAAATTATTTGTTTTTTTGAAGAGGTTCCATTGTATGAGAGCAAAGAGAGTCAACAGGAAAAACATGAGGATAGGGAAAGCATGACCTGGGCGCCAGTGAACGGCTGCAAAGAGTGTCGCAGCGATAAAGGATGGAATTTTGGTGTGGAGCAAATAGACACGAAAGAACAGTTCTTCGGAAAGAATCATGACGAGAGCATATCCAATCAAGAGCCAGACGCTGCCAATCATGAGATTGGATTGTATGAAGAGCGTGAAGGAAGATTGGCCGATGGTGGTATAGCCGAGACCGAAGAGGGCGATGCCGTACCCGATTCCGTACAAGAGAGCGAGGCGCATAGCTCTTGGCGAGAAGCGCAAGGCAGATGAGAGCATGCTTCGTAGTTGGTAGAGAGCAAAGGCCGCAAGGAGGATTTCAGCGGCATCAAAAATAAAACTATTCATAAATACAAGCATTAAAGAGAATACTCTATCTATAGTATACTCGAGTTTTCTTTGAAGTATAGTCAGTGGGAATATGTACTATAAAGAATAATATATCACAAAGTGTAGCATCGGGTCAGTCAAGAGCTATAAAAAAAGACCCTCGTACACTGACGAGAGTCTGGCTTCACTTCGTGAAGATGAGTGCTGCGTGGATGCCACCAAATCCACTGGTGATTTTCATGGCAGCTCGAGAATCATGAGGTGTTGCCTGGAGGAGGTGTCTGACTCCCGGAAATTCACACCGGCTATCAAAGCTGGTGCCACTGATTCCATGTGTAGGGAGCCAAATTTTGTGGTTGAGCATTTGTACTGTCAACATGGACTCAAAGATTCCAGCAGCGCCAAACAGATGCCCCGTGAGTGGTTTGGTCGACGACACATACGGGGGATGCTGCCGATCAGTCCAATCATTGATGCTGGCAAGTTCGGCTACGTCACCAGTGGGTGTCCCAGTACCATGGCTATTGACATAGCCAATCTTCCTAGCTTGGATACCAGCCATCCCCAGGGCTCGCTTGGCCGCTCGCATATTGCCCCAAATCTGAGAGGGTTGAGTGAGAGCGCTACCAGGTTCACCATCCCCAGCGATGCCATATCCGGCGATATGCGCATATATTTTGGCTCTTCGATCTTCGGCATGCGACTTTGCCTCCAGGATGAGCGCTGCCGCCCCTTCTCCTACATGGAACCCAACTCGCCCCTGTTGGTAGGTTTTGGTCTCATCTGTGATGAGACCTATTTGGGCTAGAGCCGTCATGAAAGCCGGTGTGATAGTGGCACTACTGCCCACACACAACATGGCATCAGCCTCGTTATTGCGGATGATGCGTAGAGCACTTATGATGGCATTCATGGACGCGCCGCACAGGCCAATTTCCGTTTGGTATGGCCCATGGAGGCGATAACGGTTTTTGATCGCATTAGGTAATATGCCAGACATGTACTGCATGGCCTCGGTAGGTAATATGACAGTCGTGGCTAATGCAGCTTGGGTAATAGCAAAAGCCTCGGCGGTATCACCACCCGTAATAGCTCCGGCATAGCCAAAGCGTTCGGCTATATCATGCATATCTAAATGGGCAGCTTCAATGGCCTGCTTGGCGGCGAGGCCGGCCAGCAATTGGGTGCGACTGTAGCGTCGCGCCTCTCGATCACCGAGCAGTTTGCCCAACTGTACATTGTTGGCTGGTACTCCGGAGACGAGTCGTGGGATATTGCGTCCTCTGTGTTTGGACGAATTCGCCCGCAGGATATCGGGATCGAAGTGGTATTCGGGATGGATAGGCATCAATCCCGAAGTCTTTCCTTGGAACAGAGTTCCCCAGATTGTTTCTGGAGAATAGCCGCTGCCCGACACGGCACCCATGCCGGTAATGACGACGTCCCTCATGTCTTCTCCTTAGGAATTTTGGTAAAGGTTGGTAAAGGGCGGTAGAAAAAAGCGATCCTATGGTAGCACTGAGACGTTTGTTTAGCAATAGGTTGTGCACGAATAACACGCGCGAGGAGTCTAGTGAAAATTGGTCTCGTGGCGTGTGGGGTGGAATTTTTCAAGTACGCCAAATTGTTTTTCAACTTCCAGTTCAGCTTGGGCAATGGTGCGTTCATCACCGATGATGCCCTTGAGACGTAGCTTAGGAGAGTAGAGGAATTCGATCGGGCCGACAATGGCGCAGTGTTCGGAACGGGGCATGAGTTGTATTCCTGCTGTTTGGAAGAGGTCGTCGACAAATTCGCTACAAAACATCCCACTTTTCCTTTTGAGTGGGTTGGCGATGGAAATGGGGCGTCGTGAAAGTAAGCCGGAGAGAATATAGAACACCCCGATGAGACAGGCAGCTTCACATTTCATTTCTGGAAATCCATATTGTTTCTGGAGTACCTTGCTGCTTGTCTTGGCTTCAGCGATGCTGCGGTAGCGTCGAATTTCAGAAAAAACATCGGAGAGTTTGGGATCGGGCAATGGCTCGAGGACCAGGAATAACTCTCCTTGATCGGTGTGGCCGTCCAAAAACCCTAGACCCTCAGTCGTGTCATCGGACATGAGCAGCTGTGGGGTACTGGAGAGTTCATGGCAGGCGATCATGACATGGGTAATAGAACTATTAGTGGCTGTTTTAATAAAGAGTGATAGAGGTGAATGTTTGAGATAGTATCCCGTTTTGTATGAAAGTACGATGTCACCCATCTGCAGATCTTGTGGCGAGAGTGTGTGTGCCTTGAGAGAATGTCCACCGAAATGTGTCTGAAGAAACTTCACCGCTTCAAAGAGGCGTTCGGCGTGTCCGAGCCAGAGGAGCGCAGTGAGACGGGCTTGATCCTGAAGCTGTTTATCACGTTTCATCCGGATGAGTTTGCGCAGTTTTTTGACTCGCCCAAGGTGGCCATTGATGCAGGTGATGATCCACCAACGTTGAAAGAGTATGGGAACGTGAGTGAGATGCTCCTTGATGAGTGCATGTGGAAAATCATGGAGGTATCTATCGAGTGCCGTTTCCTCGGAGTTATCGCGAGGGAGAGCAGTAAACGTTTCACTAAGTGTCACAAAGAAATTTTGTTTCATGAGTGTATTTCGGTGGTGATATATCTATTCGTTGATCAAAACAGAAGTCTATCGAGAGTATACCAGTTTTTTTTGCGACCGTCATGACACTGTGTGTAGTGTTGATAGATCTTGGTATGTCGACGGATTCACGTTCACTAATTTTCGAGAAACAGGTATAATAAAGAAACAAAACCGCT
Organism: uncultured Bdellovibrionales bacterium; assembly: GCA_964590035.1. Lineage (GTDB taxonomy): Bacteria > Patescibacteriota > Minisyncoccia > Moranbacterales > UBA1568 > UBA1568. The sequence continues at coordinate 4,671 of CAZPXK010000009.1, read as the reverse complement.
TTCCATATGGGTCTTTTTGCGCCATTTATTTCATATGTGTTTCGTGACACAGTGAGAAGCAAAACGCTGCTTACTCTTATTTTGACGGTGCTTGCGGCTGCTTCGGCTGCCATACTGTTGACGCTCGGTGTGCTCGAGGGTTTCCGCACGATGCTCGCCGATGGTGAACGTGGCTGGTTGGGTGATGTTATCGTGTCGCCCCGTGATGGCGATACCAGTATCAAACTCTCCGACGAGATAGAAAAGAAATTGGCTATCATGCCGGAGGTTGCAGCTGTTGCTACGCGCAGTCACGCTTTGACTGGGGTACGGTACAAAGAAAAGATCTCGGTGCCTTTTCGTACTCTGGGCATTGTGCCGGCAGATGACAAAGAGGTGACATGGCTCGGGACAAAGGTGATAGAAGGAGAATTTTTTTCTGACAGTCACAGTACAGATGAAGTCTTGCTTGGAAAGACACTGGCAGACGATTTGATAGGAATAGAGGACGATGGCCGTTCTGTTCATGTCGGCGATATGGTCACCGTATTGACAACCGAGGGCGGGCAGCGGGTTATGCGTGTTCGTGGTATCTTGGATGCCAAAAATTTTTCTCCGAACACGGTTCTCTTCTTACAAAAGGAGGACTTGGAACGTATCGATGCCAGTGGTCGCAATGCACAGATAGTTATCAAACTGAAGCCTGGTGTTGATTCGGAACATATCCGCTCGGAACTACAGAGCCAGTTTCCCACGGCAGTGGTGCGCACCTGGGAGGGAGAGTCCCAGTATGTACGCGACATTATTCAGGCTGTCGGATTTATTACCCTGTCTATCCGGGATCTACTCATTGCCACCATCTTTTTGGTAATCAGTATTGTTATCTATATAGATGTCAATCAAAAGCGTCGGCAAATTGGAATTCTCAAATCTATGGGAGCACCGAATACCTTTGTTGTTATGGCCTATGTTTCTCAGGCATTTATCTACGCTATCGTAGGGACATCACTCGGGTCGGCCCTTTTCCTGATGGCGGGGCTGTGGTCGAGTTATAACCCTATCCCGCTTATCATTGGTGACTTTCAATTGCTTGAAACGCCGGGTATTTTTGTGCAGACGGTGACGGCCGTATTTCTCTCTGCCTTGATCGGGGCGTTTTTTCCGGCTTGGATGGCTGCTAAATCAAAAATTATCGATGACATGCGGGGTAATGTATAGAGTATACGTATGGATATTCCTCAAAACACAGAAGAAAAATTACTGGGTGAACCTACTCAAAAAGTACTCCTGGGGATCCGTGGACTCGTTAGAGAGTATCAGTTTGCGGGTCATGTGCCAGTAGCCGCTTTGAATGGTGTGGATTTGGATATTTATCATGGAGAATTTGTCGCCATCACAGGACATTCTGGGTCGGGGAAAAGCACGCTTCTCAATATGATGGGACTCTTGGATGAACCGAGTCGTGGAACCATCTTATTCGATGGAAAGGATGTGTCTTTGCTTCGTGAACGTGAACGTACCGAGCTCCGTCTGCGATCCTTTGGGTTTATTTTTCAGTTTTTCAATCTTATCGAGAGCTATACGGCTGAAGAAAATATCATATTTCAGCTTCGTCTCCAGGGTCACAGTCAAATAATAGCAAGAAAGAGAGCAGCAGAAATATTTACGTTTCTTGATCTTCGGGATCGGGCACATCTGTTGCCACGGCAACTCTCGGGTGGTGAACAGCAGCGTATTGCTATTGGAAGAGCGGTTGCTAAGGACTCGGTAATTATTTTGGCTGACGAGCCGACCGCACACCTGGATACAGAAAATTCACGGAAAGTTATGGAACTCTTGTATCGGGTTAATCAGGAATTTGGAAAAACAATTGTATTGGTGACCCATGAGCCCGGTGAAGCGGCGCAGGCCACTCGGCAGGTTTCTATTGAGGATGGCAGGATTATCCGGATGCAGCGTCGCGCACCACTCACGGAATAAATAGTGTATACTGGAGAGTATGAGGCTGATATCTATAATCGGTGGAATCATAGTG
>CAZPXK010000009.1:0-2557 GCA_964590035.1 uncultured Bdellovibrionales bacterium | reverse complement strand
ATAGTGTATACTGGAGAGTATGAGGCTGATATCTATAATCGGTGGAATCATAGTGGTTTTTGTTGTTGCTTTGGCGACTGTGTTTTATGTTCGGCCGCAGAGTTTTTCATGGCTAGGATGGCATGATACCGAGAATACAGAGGATGTTTTTGTTGTGAAGTACCAGGAAGGAAATCCGTCTATTCGAGTCGGCAATGGAAGAATAGTTCCACAAGAACAATACGAACTCTCCTTTCCTTTTTCTGGAAAAACAGAATCAATTCTCGCTTCTGAGGGGCAGACTTTTTCTGAGGGAGGACAACCACTTATCCAGCTGGAAAAAACCGAGTGGCTTTTGGAGCTCAAGAAAGCAGAGGCGGAGTATGCCGCCGAACAGGCTGTAGTGAATAAGCTACAGGAGGGAGCACGATTTGAGGAATTACTCATTGCACAGCAAAAAAAGCAAACTGGAGAAAGTAGTCTCAAGGGGAGTAAACGAGAGGTGATGGATGCTATTGCCCATGCGTTTGTACAGGCTGACGATGCCGTGCGTAACAAGACGGATGATATTTTTACCAATCCAGAAAGTAATCCCCAACTTTCTTTTACACCGAGTGATGCTGCTCTGGAAGCAGAGATAGAGGCAGGACGGGTGGCCATGAAGCGTATGCTCGATAATTGGGAAGACGATGTAGAAGGGATGAAAACATCGGGAAATGTATCAAAATATATCGACGGAAGCAGGAATAAACTGAAAGATACGCGTGAGTATTTAGATGCGGTCGCTGCAGCGGTCAATGCGCTGACGGCTGGAGCTATTCCACAGGATACCATTGATACTTGGAGAGAGGCTGTTTCGGCAGCAAGGAGTGCAGTGACTGAAGCGACGGTATTGATCGGAGCAGCTGAGTCAAACTACAAGGTAGTGAATAGAGACGCAGCGGTAGCACAGAGTGAACTTGGTCTCAAGCTGGCAGGAACACAGAGGCAAGATATTGAGGCGGCTCTCAGTGCAGCCCTGGCAGCGCGGAGTCAGACGGACATCATCTCTGAAAAACTGAAACAAACCACACTTACAACGCCCCTCAAAGACTTGGTGTTGAAGAAGCTTTTTGTAAAACAGGGCGAGTATGTCGAGGCAGGGAGACCGGTCGCTCTTTTGGTAAAGCCGGCTTTGGAAATGGAATTGGATATTCCTGAGGAAAAAATAGCGGGTATACAGGTGGGCAATCAGGTGATTATCCGTCTCAATGCGTATCCATATGAAGATATGCTTGGGGTCATTACTGAGATAAAATCGCAGGAAATTGAAAAAGATGGCGGTATGTATTTTCGGGTGCGGGCCTCATTGAAAAATATTTCAGAAAAAATTCGGACTGGAATGACAGGGGAAGTCATTGTCGAGACTACTATCATGAGTACAACCCTGCGTGTTCCGGAGGAAATGGTTCGTGTGGCGAACGGAAGGCGTCTGGTGACTGTGGTCAAGGATGGCAAGACAGAGATTCGAGTGATAGAATCGGGAATAGTAAAAAATGGCCAAGTAGAAATTCTTTCAGGGTTGCAGTCCGAGGAGCAGATACTGCGCAAAGTACAATGATTTTCAAATTACAGCAGGATGGTAACTGGTGAAAACAGATTTACGGCGATTGTGCTGAAGAAAAAAGAGATTGGAGAAACCGACCGTCTCTACACGTTTTATACCGATACTATCGGGAAGGTTCAGTTTGTGGCCAAAGGGGTGCGAAAATCGGAGGCCAAACTGGCCGGTCAACTAGAAACCCTCATGCTTGGTCTGGTTATTGTGGCCAAGGGTCGCGGTTCCGGAAAAATTACTGGCGCCGTCGCGGAGAAAAATTTTATCTTTATTCGGGAAGATTTGGATATTTTGAGACGAGTGCTCGAAGCGGTTCATGTTTTCGAACGCCTTGTGGGATGGGAGGAAAAAGACCAGAAACTCTTTGCTCTTTTGGGTGAATATCTGACAGTGGTAGACGATTTGGCTCGTGAAAGGAAAAAAGAGAAAGTTTTTCTGGTGACAGAAGGCTTTCTCTTTCAGCTTTTTTCTTATTTGGGATATGAGATAGAAACGGGAGCGTGTGTTGTTTCAGGAAAACGACTAGCTGCGGGGGAGCGTCATTTTTTCAGTCCGAGTGCTGGGGGCATAGTACGAAGTGAGCATGCCCAAGAGACATCGGGTGCGCTTCCGGTGAGCGAGAGCGTTATCAAACTCATTCGGTTGTTTCTCTCCAATCCTCTGGGATCCTTATCAAAAGTAACCGTTGCTGAAAAAGACGTGAGAGAAGTACGTCAGGTTGCCAAGAGATTTTTTCAATGGATTGCTGCCTAGAAGAGGATCGCTCTTTTTGCTATACTAGGAGTAGCAAGGAATTATTCCGAGTGTTTAAAATACTGCGTTTTTTTGTTAGCTTTTTTTCTAAGAAGCTAGGAAGCTAATGAAGCCCCGCCCGCAACGATTCGCAAGCGAAGCGTAGCGATTCGGGCAGGTAAAAGCTAGTCCGTTATGGCTCTCGAAGAATTGAATGATAAATTGCATGGTCGGGATGTCCACCTAGAT
>CAZPXK010000008.1:0-27067 GCA_964590035.1 uncultured Bdellovibrionales bacterium | reverse complement strand
TCGTTCTCCAGGGACTGTCGGTCACGGCGACGGAAAATGCGATGCTGCTTGCTGCTACACTTCCTGGAAAAACAGTGATCAAGGTAGCGGCCTGTGAGCCGCACGTAGCAGACTTAGGAAAATTTCTCCAGGCTATGGGAGTAGAAATTTCTGGACTGGGTACACACACCATGACTATTGTTGGAAAAGAGAGTTTGGGAGGCGCTATCCATACCATCATGCCGGACCACAATGAGGCAGCTACTTTTTTGGTGTTGGGTGCCGTAACAGGAAGCGAGCTGACAGTTGAGAATGCCCGTGAAGATGACCTCGATATCGTACTTGAAAAACTGAAAGAGTTCGGTGTATCGTTTACGATAGAAGAAAATACGATCACGGTTCATCCGCCTGAGAAATTGCGAGCTGTAGCACAAGTGGATACGCGAACTTATCCAGGTTTACCATCCGATGACCAATCGATTTTTGGTGTGCTGGCGACGCAGGCTGAGGGCGACACACTTATTTTTGAAACCCTGTATGAGGGTCGTTTTTCGTATATCTCTGAATTGATTAAGATGGGAGCACAAGCAGACATTTTGAATCCGCACCAAGTGGTGATCCATGGCAAGACTGTGCTTCATGGTACAACAATTAAAAGTTTTGATTTGCGCGCAGGAGTAGCGCTGATTATAGCGGCACTGGCAGCCGAGGGGACGACCATCATCGAAGAGATCTACCAAGTCGATCGTGGGTATGAACGCATTGAGGAACGGTTACAAAAAATTGGTGCCAATATCGTAAGGAAAGAAATCGCATGAAGTGGGATATGAACTCCATGTTTGTTCGCAAAATTGGTATTGACCTCGGTACGGCCAATACCCTGGTGTTCGTGCCGGGGAAGGGCGTGGTCATCAATGAACCATCCGTGGTGGCTATTTCGCTGACCGAGAACAAAGTGCTGGCCGTTGGTAACGAAGCCAAGGATATGCTCGGCCGCACCCCGGATACTATCGTGGCCTCCCAGCCGCTTCGTGATGGCGCTATCGCTGACTACCGTATCACCGAGGCTATGCTCAAATATTTTTTGGGCAAGGTAGCTGGCCGTATTCGGTTGTTTCGCCCGGAAGTGGTACTGTCTATTCCGGCCGGCATAACCTCGACCGAACGTCGCGCTGTCATCGATGCCGCACTCAAAGCGGGTGCCAAGGCGGCCTACGTAGTCAAGGAACCGATTCTCGCCGCTATCGGAGCCGGCATTCCTATCCACACAGCCCAGGGCAATATGATCATCAACATCGGTGGGGGCACTTCGGAAATCGCCATCATCTCTCTCGGTGGCGTGGTGGCCTCTCACAGCGCACGTGTGGGTGGGAACAAAATTGATCAGGCTATCTCGGACTACATCAAACGCAAGTACAGTCTGGCGATCGGGGATCGGACAGCAGAAGAAATCAAAATGAAAATTGGATCGGCGATTGCTCAGGTCAAAGAAGATCATATGGAGGTGCGCGGTCGTGACCTGATGGGCGGTCTCCCCAAGACGGTCAATGTTTCGTCCAACGAAGTGACCGAGGCTATCCAGGATGAACTGCGTGAGATTATCAATGTCATCAAACAGGTGCTTCAGGAAACACCACCGGAATTGGCGGCGGATATCATGGACAAGGGGATGGTGCTCTCGGGTGGAACGGCCCAACTGCGTTATCTCGACCAGCTTATTTCCAAGACCATCAATGTGCCATGCTATGTGGCGGATAACCCGGCGTTTTGTGTGGTCAAAGGGACGGGGATTGTACTCGAAAATCTGGAACTGTACAAAAGGAGTATCATGCTTGCTAAATAGTGTTGGAGTAGTTATTACCAAACGAAGTGAGTGAAACGAAAGTTTACTTTCGTTTCTGAGCGAGTGACGGTAAAATCAGGGTGAATACCTGTTATATAAACGGGAAATTCTAAATCAAAAGATTCCTTTTTTCATTCTTCGTATATCCCGAACATTTCTGACTCGTTCTGCCGAACAGGGAGCTGTCCTGTACCAGGGTGTCAGTCACGCTCGACTGTTACCGGCTCACTCATCACAAATGTGACCGGTCTATACGAAATGAAGAAAAAAGAAATCTTTCGATTCGCATTTCTTTCAGTTCTATGGTTATTGGCATCGATGCATCACGAGCGTTTTTGAAACGGCGCACGGGGATAGAGGAATATAGCTACCAGGTGATCAAGCACCTGCGAGACGTGTTGCCTGCTGATGCGGAGGTTGTTTTGTATGTTCGTAAGAAAGTATCTTTTATTCACGGCCGTATACAAAAAAGCACTCCTGAGATTGATTTTGCATTGCCAAAAAACTGGCGGGTGCGTGCAATTTGGGCGCCGAGATTTTGGACCCAGATAGGACTGTCACTCGAGATGCTTTTTCAGAGCCCAGATGTTTTGTTTGTGCCGGCCCATACGGTGCCGCTCATCCATCCCAAGAAAACAGTGGTGACTATTCATGGATTGGAGTACGAATACTGCAAAGAAGCGTATTCGTTTTGGGAACGCATCTACATGCACTATTCCATCATGTGGTCATGCAAGGTGGCGAGTACCGTCATCTGTGTATCCGAGAATACCAAGAAAGATGTCATGAAGCTTTATGGGGTGGGGGAGGAGAAGATAGAGGTTGTATCAGAGGGCTACGAAAAACAATCAACAATCAACAATCAACAATTAACGAAAGAGAATTCGTACTTACTTTTTATTGGGAGACTGGAAGAACGGAAGAATGTCGTACGGATAATTGAAGCTTTTGAGATATTGAAAGAAAAGTACAAAATTCTTCATGAGCTAGTGCTGGTAGGTAAGCCCGGGTATGGATACGCAAGAATCAAACAGCAAATAGCAAACAGCAAATATCAGGAGGTCATAATTGAAAAAGGGTATGTGACAGAAGCAGAGAAGTGGGAACTACTCCAAAATGCTGAGGCGTTTCTTTTCCCGACGCTTTATGAGGGGTTTGGTCTACCAGTGCTTGAGGCCCAGAGTGTCGGGGTGTCGGTGGTGACGTCCAATATATCATCTTTGCCTGAGGTGGCTGGAGATGGAGCAATATTTGTCGATCCTTTTAGTACAGAGAGTATCGCCCAGGGTATCTACCAGGTGCTTTCTGACCAGGGACTGCGAAGTGGTATAATAGAAAAAGCGACCCGGAACGTGGGTCGCTATAGTTGGGCGCGCTGCGCCGGGGAGGTAGCTCAGTTGCTCTTGACGCTGAAGAGCTCATCACCATCGTAGAGATAGTGGTAGAGCCGCGAGTTGGGAAATGCCATGGCAAGAACCATAGCGAAGGTCGTCATCTCGCAGACCGCGAAAATGGACATGCTGATTTCAAAAGGGGTGGGCATCAATTTCTCCAGGGAACTTCATTGGTCTACATTGTAGACTTCCAAGACTGACATAAACATACCACAAAGTCAATAGTTTTATTATGACTGAAAACAAGCCGAAAAAAGTAGCACTGGTGCATGATTTTTTGGTTTCCTACGGGGGAGCGGAACGGGTGTTTCAAGAACTGTGTGAGATGTATCCTGAAGCGCCGATCTATACGCTCTTGGTTAACCCTGAGCTTGTCGAAGGGCACTTTAAAAATAGAGACATTAGAACCTCGTGGCTGGGGAAATTGCCCCGCTTTATCCAAAAGCGCTACCGATTGTTTCTGCCATTTTTTCCTGCGGCTGTGGAGAGTCTCGACCTGCGTGAGTTTGATCTGGTCATCTCGTCATCGGGGGCTTGGAGCAAAGGTATCATCACGCGGCTCAATACGACGCATGTAGCCTATCTCCACTCGCCCATGCGCTATGCCTGGGACTATCACGAGAGCTACATGCAGGAACTCGGCGCGCGCGGACGACGCAGTATTCTCACGCGGATGCTCATGAGCTACCTGCGTATCTGGGATCGTCAGGCCGCTGAGCGACCCGATGTGCTGTTGGCCAACTCGCAGTTTACCGCAAGGCGAATCAAGAAATACTATCGACGCGAAGCACAAGTGATTTACCCACCCGTATCGCTTCGTGAGCAAACTCTCTTGCGAAACGTGGCGGGCGGGTCCGTCAGTGCTCCACAAAAACGTCATCATTTTCTGGTCGTGTCGCGGCTGACCAAATCGAAGAAGATAGACACGGTCATCGATGCTTTCAATAAATTGGGGTTGCCATTGGTAGTGGTCGGGACCGGACCGGAAGAAACAGCGCTTCGCAAACGAGCTAGTGCACATATCCGGTTTGTTGGTTTTGTCGAAGACCATGAGCTGGCCAAATGGTACCAGGGCGCGCGGGCGGTTATTTTTCCCTCAGAAGAGGACTTTGGGATGGTGGCGGTGGAGACTCTCTCGTTTGGAGTGCCCGTCATTGGTCTCGAGTACGGGGGACTGCGCGAAATCGTCCTTCCTGGGACAGGGGAATTCTTTCATACGACTGCTCCGGAGATTGTGGCTGAAGGTGTACGACGATTTCTTGCCCACGAAGGACAGTATAGCGAGGAAATAATGAAAGAGAGCGTGAAACGTTTCTCGAAAGAGCGGTTTCAGGAGGAAATGAAAAAAGTGCTTGATAGGCTTAATATCTAATTCCTAATTTCTAATTAAAGAGTGAAATCATTGAGTTAGAAATTAGATAGTAGGTATTAGAAATTTCATATGCATATCATTGGCCATCAAAAAGAACGGGCAGCACTCAAGGACACGCTTGATCATGGTAACCTTGCTCAGGCATATTTGTTTACCGGGCCACAGAGCATCGGGAAAAGTTTGTGTGCACTGGAATTTGCTGCGTGTCTGGCGGGGGAACCTGATTTTGAACCAAGCGAAGAAAAGCCGCACCCGTTTGATGTGATGGTGATACGGCCCTTGGAAGTAACCAAGCGGGGCGTTACTAAAGTAAAAAGTATTCCTTCTGAATCTATTCGTGAGGCACTGTCGTTTCTCAGTCAGTTTCCGGCCGGAGGGAAATTTCGCGTCCTGCTCATCGAAGATGCTCATCGATTGTCCGAAACAGCACAAAACGTACTCTTGAAAACACTCGAAGAACCGGCGTCTTCGGCGGTTATCATACTGGTGACGCATGAGAAGGGCTCGATACTCCCCACCGTTCTGTCTCGAATAAAGCAGGTACGGTTTAGTTTTGTCCCTCAGGAAGTGTTGTCTCGGGAGTTCGGGAGTGACGAGACATCCGATATTGCCCCTTTCTTTTTTTCGCTGGGTCGTCCTGGTATGATACTTTCGGCCTTGCGTGATCCTGCGGCATTTTCTGTGGAACGAGAACTGTTGGGAGGATTGTTTCGACTGTCTACCCTCACACTCACGGAACGATTGGCACTGGCCGAAAAGATGGCGGTGCATACTGAGCGAAGCGTACGCCTACTCGAGTGGTGGCTCCCGGGATTGTACCAACAGTCTCGACAAAGAACAGACCGCAAACAAATGGTGCGTTTCTTCGAGTTATTTGAAGAAATTGAAGTGACACTGCGGCTCCTTAAGACCACGCAGAGTAATACACGGTTATTACTCGAAAAATTACTTCTTTCCGTGTAATGCTTCCGTATGCAATTCCTTTGGAAATCACAGCTCAAGAAGGAGCGAGGAAAATTTCTCGTAAAAAATACGAGCGCTCAAAAAAAAACCAATCGAAAAGAGCGGTTGGTTTCGAGTATGGAACAATCCTCTCGTTCATACGCCGGTGTTATTTTTCTATGGCTACTCTTTTTGGGTACAGGGGCGTATGTAGTGCTTTTTTCACCGTATTTGATCTTGAAGGAGCCAGAGATAACGGGCTTGGAACATATCGACCGGGCATCGTTTCTAGAAACAGTGGAGAGCGAGCTTGATCAAAAGTATCTGAGGAGTATTGCTCGCAACCGCTATGGTTTGATCCGATCCAAAGCCCTGGAACAGACCTTGCAGAACCGGTACCCTTTGATTCGGAGCATAGAGGTGAGACAGGTTTTTCCGGATACAGTGCTTATCTCCCTAGAGGAGCGAGAGACACTCCTCCTCTGGTGTACGGATGATACCTGCGTGCATATTTTGGAAGATGGCAGCGGGATTCCGGTCACGGATGTGTATCAAACAGAAGAAAATCAGTCTCGTACACTGGTACTTCGTGATATGAGTGGTCAGTCGCTTTTGAATGAAGAGAAACGCTTTGAGAGTGAATGGATAACGATGCCAGTACTCTTCAAACGTTCTTTGCAGGAACAATTTTCTTTGGAGATAGAAAAAGAAATGTCATTTTCATCGCGCTTTGCCAACGAAATTCGGGTAAAGACCAAGAGTGGATTTGAGATTTTTTTTGGCACAAAAGTACCACTGGAAAGTTCGCTTAGTGCACTGGCGCTCCTTTTGGAAAAAGAAATTCCCAAAGAACGCCAATCGGAATTGGAATATATCGACCTACGAACCGAGAACAAAGTCTTTTATCGCTATCGCGATCGCGAAGGAGGAGAGGAGAAGTAGTAGATGAAGAAGGAGTCACCGGCACGAGCGAGTGGCTCGATATCTTTCAACCAAGCATAGTTTTCTTCACCAGGGGCGAGCTCTTTGTAGAGGCTTTCTTGGTAAAAAAATGAAGAGATAGCATACCAGCCGGCCTCGGGGGTACGGGCGCCCCACCACGAGATGTATTTGTCGCCCAAATAGTAACCAGGATAGCTTCCGCCGAAGTAGTCGACGCGGATCTGATTGATGGGAGGGAGGGCGTCTTGTTGTGGAGGGCACAGTGTATCGCGTCCAAATCTTGATAGGTCAACCACTTGGCTTACGCAAAGGTTGTGACGGTAAATAAATTTTTCGAGATACTTCAAATCTTGTCCCCAGTCATAGTTGGAGTCGGTGACGTAGCGATAGCCGACCGCATGTCCGCCGGCTGCGGCATTGAAGTACGAGAGGTAGCTCGGATAGGTGAGAGCCGGGATAGCTACAATAATGAAGAAGATGATGCCGATGAAGATGCTGAGGAGATGATGTGTGGCTGGTTCGCTTTCATGGCGTTTGTAAAAGCGCGCCAGTGTCGTACCGACGAGCAGGTAGAGAAAGGGAAGAATCGGAAAGAGGTGTCGAAATCCGATGGTGAGATTGCCGGTGATGCTGACGTAGCTGTAAAAGAGAACAAAGAAAATGGCGAGGTATTCTGTGATATGGTTTTGGAAAGAACGCGCAAAAAGAAACCAGAGTTTCTCAGATGTTTGCTCTTTGATGGAGCGGGTCAGGCGAAAGATTCCGTAGACAGTGGTCGTGATGAGAAGGAAAAGAAAAGGGAGTGTTTCCTTGAGGAGAAAGACCACAGGGAAATACCAGGGCGAAGAGACATTGGAAACAGTACCGAGAAAGTAGTGGACATTGCCGGCAGCAACGCGGGAAAACACTTTGGCTAGACCGACGAAGTATTCAGCATAGGGCAAGAGGAGCGGCGAAGCGGTCATGCTAACGATCAGATCATGGGCTATGCGGGCTGGCTCATTGGGCTGAGAGAGAAACAGATCGGCGTGTTCGACGATTTTCTGGGCTGGCATCCCGAGAGTGTTGAGTCGGTAGCCAATCCAAATGATAACGAAGCAGACCAGGATAATTTTGGTGTAGCCAAAGAGGTAGCGCCAGAGGTTGGTGGCGATAAAGCGTGCCCGGGAAATGGTTTCTGGTTTGGAGAGACGAGTGAGCGCGTAGAGGAGAGCAAAGAGTCCAAAAACCGGAAAGAGAAGCACGGCAGAAAACTTGGTCAGCTCTGCCAAGCCGAGGAAGATTCCCGAGAGCAGGACAGTTCGTCCTGTGGGGTTTTTGAGGAATTCTATGAAGAAATAAAAGGCAAAGAAAATAAAGGCAGCACTGCCGATGTCGGTCGTGACATAATGGTTGTGTGCAATGATATTGGGATCAAAGGCATAGAGGGCAGTGGCGAAGACCCCAGCCAACGCTCCACCGAGCTTCCTGGTCCAGAGAAAGATGCCGACTCCGAGGATAACAGCCAGCACAGTGATAGGGAGCCGTGAAAAAAACAGGAGCGTATCGGCATCGTTACAGGCTATCTCGGGCTCCGAGCAATTGAGAAAAGCATCACCGACCAACCACTGTTCGTTGTACCCATTTTTCCAGGCTTCGGATTCGAGTGGGAAATCCACATCAAGCAAGAGGAGTGGGAGTCCGGAGAGGTCCTTGATGAGGGGTGGATGTTCGGGGTTGAGACGCATGTCCCCGTAACGGACGTAGCTGTAAGCCGCCGGAATATGAGCCTTTTCATCATAGGTCATGGACTCCTGCGAAGATATGACGAGGCCGAGGATGAAATGAAGCGACAAAATACCTATGACGACAAAAACGGCGTTTTTTCGGAGAAACTCCATAAGCTACAGTATTACGAAGTTATTTTTTGGCAGTCAACTCTGGAATCAGAATGACCTTAAATTCACCGCCTTCTCGATCGCTACTCATGTCTATGGGCTCAATAGTAGACCCAGGATACATCTTGAGGATCTTGCCTGCCAGATCTTGGTTCCAGTTGAGCATGAGTAAGATAGAATTACGACGAATAGTGGTACTTTCCTGAATGATTTCCATGTTCTGTACTTTTTGATCAGTAAGAAAAACAACAGGATGAGCGAAAATAGGGAGGTCTGACAGGTTGTTGCGTCCTTTTTCGTCAATGAGAACATATTTTCGGGTGGTATCAGGGAGGAGCAATAGATAGCGAGCCATACTGCGGTAATTTTCATTGAAAGCGCGGGAGGCATGGATATTATTTGGGAAAAAGACAAAATATTTTGTGAGGTTGAAAACTGCGCTCAATCCCAGGGTACAGATAAGCAGGGAAACGAGAGCGAGTTTGGTACCCGGGAGTGAGCGTCGAGCCTTTTCATAGAGCCAGAAAGCGGGGATAGTAGCCATGAGAAAAACCGGCATCTGTGTACCAATAGAGCGCAGAGCATGCGGTAGTCCTTCATCGGTCAGGAATTCTGGGATGAGCATGACAAAAAAAGAGGCAAGGAGAAAGGTGTAGCGAACGAGTCGCAGATCGCGATCATTTTCACGAAGACGGAGTCCAATGAGTGTGACAGTGCGCCACAGTACCGCGAGAAAACCAGCGAGAAAAAATGTTCCGACGAACGGATCGAGCACCGGATACGGGGCGTAGTTGTGGCGCCAGTTTTGATCACCCCAGAAATTGTATTTGATGAGAGAAAGGGAAAAGGTCTTACTCAGTGTCCCGAGGATATCACCCTTGTTGATTTCTGGGGCAAAGATAGAGATATGTGAAGAGCGTGACGCAAAGTCCTCAGGGTTGGTGATGAAAAAATACGAGAGCATCGGGGCAGCTGTGATAAAGGCGCCGAGCGCAAACACCAGGCCATGCTTCCAAAAGCGTTTGAGAAATTTTTCGTAGGACAGCATGAGTACCGGGAGGAGGAGCACGAGGATGAGCGGGGCGACGCGGAAAGCAATGTAGGTATGGAGGCCGAGACCAAAGATGAGTCCGGAGAGGAGGAAATCGCGCCACTTGTGGGTGCGGAGACCACGGAAGAGAAAGTAAAAAGAGAATGTCAGGAGAAAGGTGGTCATGATGGCCCGAAAGCCGATGCGGGAAAAGTTGATAGCCCAGTATGAGGTAGCGAGCATGAAGGCCGCGATGAGCCCGGCCCCTTTGCGCTGAAAGAGCTCGCGCCCAAGCAGGTAGATGCCCCAGACCGCGAGGGTGCCAAAGAGTATGGAGGCAAATTTCAGTCCGGTGACAGTGTTGCCGATGAAGGAAATGAAAAAAGCCTGGATGTTGATGAAGAGACCCTCACGCCCGAAGTTAGCCGGGTAGAAGAGTTTGAAATCACCACTCGCAAGTGCCTGGAGGGCATCGACACCGTTGGCGGCTTCGTCGGGATAGAGCCCCACGGGGATATTTTCGATATTGGCAAAGCGAACGACAAAAGCGAGGAGAAGGATAGCGAGAAGCGCACCGAGAACCACTCGAGAAGCAAAAGAATGTGACATATTTTTTTTGTTTGTTTCTATGCTACAATTATAGCAAATTATAGACACAAGGAAAAATTTTGTATGAATAGTGAGGGTTCGAATAAATTTCTTCAAAACAACACAGTGCATGAGAATGCGCGGGTTTCTTTGACGCCTCATCAAAAAGAAGCGGGACATAATTTAGAATCTGAGAAATATAAGAATCTGTCTAAAGGTGATATTTGGAAGCGTGTTGATGCAGAAGGAAAATTCGTAGAGGCATTATATATTAGCTCGATTTACTTTTTAGGCGAAAAGAAGGCTGCTGTGACTTATCTTGAATCAGATCTCAGACTTCCCGAGGATCCGAGGAGTCTTGATGTGTTGATGAAGGAAAAGGGAGGTGAGTGGAATCTGGAATATTTGCGACAATACCTCATAACACATAAATATGTTTTGGAGCGCGCGGGCACAGTGAGCGAGACTGCCTATGTGAAAGATGAGGTAGGAAAATCACCTTTTGTCCACTTGGAAAAACCCGGTGATAAAGCTCACTATATTCGAAAGAAGTCCTGGTTGGAAGGGGGCGGCCCGGACTCGGTAATTATTACCGTGACGCGCGTTAAAGATGGGTATCAAGTGCTTGATCCGGAAATGGGAAAAGACGCAAGGTTTTATTCGATACCCGCTATTGATAATTTAGCGCTGGCCGAAGGATGGGTATCCGATGATTTTCCTGATACAGTACCGGAGGCACGCGAGAACGTACTTGCCCCTCCGAAATTTTTTGATATACAAGAAAAAAAAGAAGTCAGACGTACTTGGAAGAAAGATGGCCTTCTCAATGCAATCGCGCCGGATGAATTTTTTGTACTCGAGAGTGAAACTGGAGGAACGATACGCTATGTGAGGCGGGGAGATGATTTTGTTGATGTGCAAAGCAATAGTAACGATACACAGGGTATAATTCGTCGGCTTAATAACGGCTGGCGGCTTGTAGAAGAGCCGGGGAGTGATTTCATGGCCGGTCGGGAAACCCGACAATTTTTTTCTGGTGATGCATCTGAAAACGGTGCACAATATACAGTTGCAAAGAAAACTGATGGCTATTATATAAAGAAAGATAAAGTTTGGACTCCGCAACTCGTGCGGGATGAGAGTGTATTTGCAGGGTTTCGTAACTCAAAGTTGCAGGATGACGATAAGTGGCAGGGACCATTGACCAAGGTGCAAATGCTAGAGCGGATTCGCGCCGAACAGTGGGAGCCGGTGGTGGAAATAAACAGTCTCGAAGACTTTCTCCGAGATGGCGGTCCGGAAGCAGTTCTAAAAGTGAGTGTTCTCGAAGAAATCATTGTTGAAGAATGGCGAGAATTTGAGAAGGCATATGCAGTGGCGGCTAAGAAACTCGCTCCTGAGCAGATGATTGCTTTGCGGAATCTGTGGGATGAGGAGATGTTGCCCGAAATCGAATCAATGATGACAGAAGATTTGATGAAACACGATGGCCTCCCAGAGGAACAAGCAAAAAGAGTGGTGGAGGATTTGAGTGCACAAGTGAGTCGTTCGGTGCTGTAAAACGTCATGATTTTTCTCCATTCATTACGAGTGTGGTAAAATGAGAGAAGCTTTTTCGGCAGGAGAAAATATTTTTAGTATGGCCAAACCAGGTTATATTTCGTTTGATACACCAAAACAAAAATCACCTCCATTATCAGAGGGTAATTTAATTGTCTTTGAAGAGTGCCGACCGGGTCAGGTGTACACTGCAGTAGACGGAAGTACGATGAAAATTCTTGAACAAACAAGAAGTGGGCGATACCTTATTTTTTTGAATGACAAGAAAGCAGGAATTATAGAAAATAATCCTGATGAGAAGTATACTGATGAACGTTTGCGTGAGTTGATTAAAGCGCATGGTTTTGTTCTTTCATCAGAGGGTGTTCAAGGCGTACCTCGTACTGGAGAGTCGTCCGTGACTCCTGTTTCCAATGTCGTGAGCCTGGAAGATGCGCGAGAAAAAACTGGACAGCTTGGAATTGCCCCTGAAGGAATAGAAGCAAACAAGGCAGTATCTGAAGCAGAAGGGATGCTTGCCGATATGGAAGCAGAAAGAGAAGGAGTCATGAAAAATTTAAAGGAAGCCGTAGAAGGTATGCGGTCCGCGGCAGATCTGATAAAAGATGAGCAGCGGGCGGCTTTTGAAGATGCTATTGCGAGAATAACTGAAGAGGCAACAATTGTGTATGACAGATTTCTCGCTGCTGAAGCGGAAAGAAACAACGCTATTCCAGATGAATCCTATCTAAAGAATCAGAAGGGGTTACTAGCTAACGCTCAGGCTTTTGATATTGAGGCACAGATGCTCTTGGATAAAGTACAAGATTTTTTGGAGTCATTGGAATCTCAGGATAAGACGGTGCAAACGAGCCCTGGTGTCTCGGCTAATAGCGTGCATTCGGCGTCCAGTGTTGGGATAGGAGATGGGGCGAATCCACACGAACAAAAAAAATCAAACGGGGGAGACGGTGGTGATGGAACGGAATCGCCAGTAGAGGCAGTTTTGCGCGATATTCGGCAGCACGTTATGGAAATCATTGCCAAGATTAATACTATTGAAGAATACCAGCAGTTTCGTGACGGCATGGCTACTGTCCCAGCTCGTGATGACAAGCCAGAAAGGCGAGTTTTTATTAGTATGCAAGATATTCGGAATCGTCTGGGGCGTCGGCTCGAAGAAGATGAAGTACAGTTGTTGAATCAACTGGAACGAGATATTGAAATGGTTACTCGAAAGAAGAAGAATGATATTGCAAAGGGGGAATTACGTTTGTTTTCTGAGAGCACTGAAGGATCTCTTGCTCTTGCAGCGTATGAAGAGATACTGATGGAGGAATGGGAAATACTGAATGAAAATTTAGATAAGACGGTATTTGGTAAAGATTTGGATACGGAACAGAGAATTGATTTTTGGAAGAAGGAATTTTATTCGGAACTTGAGACGAGTGTATTGGAGGATATGCAAGCAGGATGTGGGCTCGATCGGGCTCGAGCAGAATTGATTTTTGAAGCTTTGTTACGTCGAATGACTGCTGACTGGCAGTATCGCCAAAACAAGAGCGCAAAATCTAAAAGATAAACACAAAAAAGTAATACACTTATATGAAAGAAGGCCTCCCTAAAAAACCGCCGAAGGAATCTAAAGTAGAAGCGCCTATGTTAAGAGATACGAAAGATCCAAAACAATTTGCAGAAGAACATGGAGCCTTGGTAAGGGAGCGTATTGCTAGGCGACTTCAAATACTTCAAGAGGACAGAGCAGCACGACTTGCTGCTACTAGTCAGGAACCCAAGCCCGAACCCGTGGCTGATCCCGCTGCGGCTCCTGATGCTTTGATTGACTCATCTTCTTCCGCCACCACGGATCCGGTAAAGCCGGATGCAGTTAATCCTGTTTCTGGAGTTACCGCTGAGCCTGCTGATATGCAGGTTTCAAGGCCTACTCGACGGAGACAAGGGGGGAGAAATGCACAACAACCAACGCCCGTGACGCCTCCTACTCAGCCGACCCCTGCTGCCACGGTACTTCCAGCTGATCCGACTCCGCCTGTAGCTGATCCTGTTGTTGATCCTACTACTTCTACAATTGATATACCAGCCGATGTGAAGATTGCTGATGATGTGACTCGTGATATGCAAATAAAGCAGATTGATCAATTGTTGAATCTGCCTGGGATAGATGATGCAACAAGAGTAAAATTGGAAGCATTGAAGAAGAGCAGTGTTATTTCGGATGCGGATTTGGCTGCGCTGCAGGAGGAAATTCAGGATATGAATGCTTCTGCAACTAATACGGGTGTCGTGGGAGACCTGCAGCCAAGAAGACGTCGAGTAAATAAACCTCGTGTTGTAGATTCGACTGTGGCTGCGGCTGCAGTGGCGGCAACAGTTCCTGACGCACTAGCGCCTGTAATCGCTGATGGTGGCATGCCAGCCGGGGTGAATCCGGATAAGATTCCGGTATTGAATGATCCTCATTTTGGAACACTGACACCAGGTGAGCGAGCACATTATTGGATTAAAAATCGGAGCGAAACAGTCGTGGTCGAGCGAACGCCGGAGGGTAAATATGTGTTTTCACATCCAGACGGAAAGTTAAATAAACCACTTTCGCTTGAGGAAATAGAAGTTCTTGCAGAGTATGAAGGATGGGAATTTTATGCAGAGGGTTTGCGTCCGGAAGATTTCGAGAAAAAGGAACTCGTGTTGACTGATGCAGAGAAGCTCAATGAACGCATCATCGGCTTGACGACTTTAGTAAATGAAACGCGTTTGGCTTATGTGAGAACTGATTATGAGCAAGACACAGCGTTTAAGAAACTCAAGCATTTTTTCAATATTGGTATAGAGCGAGGTGATGTAGATACCAAAGCTGCAAGTGAACAATACAATCTTCAACTGACTCACTTAAAAGATGCTGAATTAGAGAAATTGAGGCAATCTGGTTTGACCGGTGAGGATCTGAAAAAAGAGATGGTACGGCTTCTTGATGCTTTTACTTTGGTAGAGAAAGCGAATCTCAAGCTTAATCGGATAACGGTTGAGGGTGAGAATAAAAAGTGGTCCGGCAAGGTGGGAGAACGGATAGAAAGTATGGGGAAATGGTATAACGGGCTATCTACAAAACAAAAGCTTGTAATTGGAGGGCTTGGTTTGGCAACGGCAGGAGTGTCATTTGCAACAGCAGGAACAGCGGTCGGGACAGCTGCAGCTGCGGGGCTTCTCTTGAAACGAGTGGTGACGACGGCGGGAGCAAAGGTAGCTGCGGACATGATGTTGGATGGGGCCGAGGAATGGGTTACCAAGTGGTTGGGGCAAAAAAAACAGAAAGAGCAGTTGCAGGATTTGGAAGCTCTCAACACACCGTTTACCAAGTTTGGTTCAGAAGGACTTTCTCCTGAAGCGATTGAAAAATTGAACGCCTTTCTTACGGGTAATATTGATTCGCTTGGTACAAGGCTGCAAAAGCAGAAGCGTAATGCTCATTGGCGCAAAGCAGCTACGTGGGGAGCTGCTATTGCAGCGACTTCTTACTTTGCTTATCGAGCAGGAGTTAGTGTTTTTGGGAGTGGAGGAGGCGGGATGACTGAAGCGCAAGAGTCAGCAGCGAAGATAAAGGAGTTGGCTGGGAACGTTGGAGTAGATCAAACGACACCAGCTCCTACTCCTGGTGCTAGCGCTCCGGCTGCTGTAGTAGAACGGGTGGCACCAGCAGCGAGTGCGGTAGGAGAAGCAGCATTAGCTCCTGTCCCGGCTGCTTCTGGTGCGATGGGTGCTGCTTCAGGTGTGCCCGGATCATCGGTAGTAGGAAGTAGTCTGGACAGCGGTATATCAGTTCCAGAAATAACTCCTCCAACTGGGCAAATTCTTACTGCTGGATTGGGAGCAAACGAATGGAGTGAAACACCCTATGATTTCAATGCACAGTTAAATGTTCCGACTGTGATATCTGAAGTGCCCGTATCGAGAGAGGTGAGTGCTCTATTGGCGGATCATAAAATCACTCCTGATGGGCGTGGTTTGTGGGGAGTACTTGATAAACGTCTGGAAGGTATTCCCAAAGGACCTGGGCGTGATCGGATGATTCAGTCCCTCGAAAACATCATGCGCGCCAAATTGGATGTTATGCCACCGGAAGATCGGATGAAGCTCGGTTTTCCGAAGTCTCTCCCGAATGGCAAAGTCAATCTGGATTTCATTAGGGTGGGAGATACTATTGGTTTCAGTAAGTTACTCACTCCACAGGAAATTCAGTCAGTGCTTGACGGTAAATCAGTCGGAGCACCGAACGGTTTGGGTCATTTAGCGACACAGGGCCTGGATAGAGGTTTACTGAATAATCCTAAGGATTTCGCCGATGCGGTAGAGGCATTTGATAAGAGTACCGCAGAATTGAATGTCAAGGCAGCGAATGATGCGGCCTATGAAGATACAGTGAGAAAATTGGCAGAGAGTCCAATGAGGCCCATTGCTACACTTGAGGCGGCGAATGACGCATCCTTTAAGGAAGCTATGGTAGCCAATTATGATGCTACCATACGGCAATATACTGACCCTAAACAATTCCTCATTGATAATCCGGGTCGCAAGGTAGAGTTGTTTCGTGTCACTTCGCAGCTCCATAGTGAAATATTGTCTCTTAATCTGGGAGAAGAGAGCGTACCGACCAATTATGATTACAATGCCAATGGCGAGCGTCTTGGTAATACCAAAGTGACACAGGTGATGCGGGATTTTGGAAGCGTTCGACCACGAGACATTGGAGTGAATCCGCTTCATCCTGAGCAAGAGAAGGAGTTTATGAATTTTATGAAAGCGGCACAAAAAGCTTTTGGTCCGGAACTCTCTGCACCGAAGGCAGGTGAAAGCGTCACCTATTATGTCGGGCGTATGGCTACGGCCGCACTTCGAACGGGCAAAGATATCGGTGGGTTCTATAAACACAATAATTTGATAGCAGCATAAATCTATGGCACTCGACCAAGCACAATTGCGGGAGGAACTCATCAAGGCGTTTCATCTGGAGGGTATCCCCGAAGACAAACGCGATGAGTTGTTGGAAAAAATGGGGGAGGCTCTCGTCAAGCGAGTGTTCCTCGCGACGATGGAAAAATTAGGTGATGAAGGATTGAAAGAGTATGAGGCGCTTTTGGAACGTCAGGCACCCGCGGAAGAAATCGAGGCCTTTTTTGAAAAGCAGATTCCAGGGTACGATGTCTTTGTGCGGGATGTGGCGACTGAGTTTAAAGAAGAGATGGCCAAGAGCCTCGAGTAAGAATGAAGGGTAAAATACTATAATGATCAGCGTCTATGCCTACTGTATTGGAAGAAAATATCGGTGATATGTCAGAAACGAAAGCGGCTCCCGAGCAGGCGCCAGAGATCGGTGCCAGTCTGCCGGCAGTGGAGGTAGCGGTGCCGGGAGAAATCGCTCCTGAGCAGACGCCCGAGAAGTACCAGGAGATTCTCTCGCGAGTGACGCCGACCAAGGCTGCTTCGGCCACCGATGATGATCACGCGGATACCGTTGTGCTCGATGCCAAGCATATTGGCGCGATGACAGATGAAGAGGGCAAGGTGCAGAAGTTGCTTGATCTCGCTGCCACCAAGGGCGTAGTGCACGCGGTCAAAGTGGCGCGTTCACTACGGGACTACTATGCGCTCGACCGGATGCACGATGAACTAGCCGGCAAGCTCTACCAAGGACTCCTGGAACGCGGTATGATTACCAAAGAATAGGCGAGAAATTTCTAATTCCCAATATCTAATTTCTAAATCAGAAGGAATGCATGTTTGGTGCTGTATAGAAATTAGTAATTAGATATTAGATATTTTTGTATGGAGGTGACGTTTGATCTCAATATCGTTTTGTTTCCGCTGGCCTACTTATTTGGCTTTTTTTCGCTTTCGAGTGGTTTTTTTCTGGTGGTTCGAAGTTTTCTTCGTTTCCGGTACCAGGTCAACCAGTCGCTCAATATGGATCTGGAGGTTATCAAGGTGATGTGGAAAAAAGAAACGGAAGGTCAGGCTCAGGGTGCCGAGGCCTGGAAGGACGAGATTCTCGCTATGGAGCAGTTGCTTGCTTCTCTTGCCTCGCTCAAGCCGCTCGGTGGATTCTTCAAAAAGTTTTTTTTTGAGGCTCCCAATATTGTTTTTGAAATTGCTAATCCTTCTTCGAGTGAAGAAATTTTTTTCTATCTTTCTGTCCCAAAGCGCTACCGTGAAAGCGCTGAAAAGCAGATTCATAGCTTTTTCCCACACGCGGTGGTAGAAAAAGTGGTGGACTACACTATTTTTTCTCCGGGAAGCTATACGGCGGTATCGATTCTTCAGCTGAAAGAAAGTCATGCGCTGCCACTTCGGACATACAAGAATTTGGGTGTCGATCCACTCAACGAGATATCCAATTCCCTCTCCAAGCTTGAAACCGAGGCCGAGGGAGCGGCTATTCAGATACTCCTCTCTCCGGCCGGCAATAACTGGCGGGGTGAGGGGCGCAAGATTGCCCAGCAGATGCAGGAGGGTCAGCGCCTCAAAGATGTCCGTCGGGGAGATTCCTTGACCAAAGACGTTGGTCATCGAGTGAGACGGGAGCTCGTATCGATGGTAACCACTGTGCCGAAAAACGACAAACCGCCTGTTCCGGAAGAAAAAAAGATTGTGTCACTGACACCGGAAGAACAGGAGCTGGTCAAGTCCATCGATACCAAGACCAGCAAGACGGCCTTTCGTACTAATATCCGTCTCTTGGCATCGGCCGCCACTCAGGAACGGGCCGAGGAGATTTTGGCGCATTTGGAAAATGCTTTTGGGCAGTTCGAAAACCCGGAAGTCAACAGTTTTCGGATCAAGAAGCGCGTCAGAGGCAAGAACGCCGTCTATGACTATATTTTTCGCAACATCGACGATGAGAGTATCATGACCCTCAACGTCGAAGAGTTGGCCAGTATTTTCCATTTCCCTATCTCGACCACCGAAACGCCCAAGATCAAGTGGCTCAAAGCAGGCGCTGCTCCGCCACCGGTTAATATTCCCAAAGAGGGGATACTACTCGGTTTCAACGAGTATCGTGGCGCTCAGGCGGAAATTCGCATCACAGATACGGACCGACGCCGTCATATGTATGTCATCGGACAAACCGGTGTGGGTAAATCGAACTATCTGCAGGAAATGGCCAAGAAAGACGCTCGGAATGGCAAAGGCTTTTGCTTTATTGATCCACACGGTGATGCTATCGAGGATATCCTGACGTCTATTCCCAAGGAGCGCGCTGAAGATGTGATCATTTTCGATCCGTCCGATGTCGAACGCCCGATTGGTATCAACATGCTCGAGTACGACCCAGCCCATCCGGAGCAAAAGACGTTCGTTATCAATGAAATGATTGGTATTTTTGATCAATTGTACGACCTGAAAGCCACTGGTGGGCCGATGTTTGAACAGTATATCCGAAATGCCATGCTCCTCATCATGGAACATCCCGAGAGTGGCTCGACACTCATGGAGATCCCCAAGGTACTGGCCGACGAAGAATTCCGCCGCTACAAATTGTCCAAGTGTACCAACCCTATCGTGCGCGATTTCTGGATGAAAGAAGCGGAAAAGGCCGGGGGTGAAGCATCGCTCGCCAACATGGTGCCATATATTACGTCCAAGCTGACGACGTTTATTAGTAACGACATGATGCGTCCCATCATCGCCCAGCAAAAGAGCACGCTCAATTTTCGGGAACTGATGGATAATGGCAAGATTGTTCTCATCAATCTCTCTAAGGGCAAGATCGGAGAGATCAATGCCCGCCTGCTCGGGATGGTTATTGTTGGCAAGATCCTTATGGCAGCACTCTCTCGTACGGATATCCCCGAGGCTGAGCGGCGTGACTTCTATCTTTACCTCGATGAGTTTCAGAATGTCACCACGACGTCTATTGCTCAGATTCTTTCTGAAGCGCGTAAGTACAAACTCGTTTTGATTCTGGCGCACCAGTTCATCGCTCAGCTCAAAGAAGAGATTTCCAAGGCGGTCTTTGGTAACGTCGGTTCGCTCACCGTGTTTCGTGTCGGGCCGGAGGATGCCGAGTTTTTGGAAAAGCAGTTTGCTCCGGTTTTTACCGCCAATGATATCGTCAATGTCGACAACTACCAGTGCTTTGTCCGATTGCTCATGAACAATGAGCTGACCAAGCCGTTCAATATGAAGACCTATCCGCCGACCCATGGTGACCAGGAGGTAGCCAATGCCCTGAAAGAACTGTCGCGTTTGCGCTACGGTCGTGACGCTACCATCGTCAACCGTGAAATCATGTCCCGCATGCAACTGGCTGAAGGAGTAAAGGTGTAGTTTCCGGGAGGTATCTTCAAAATACTTCCCTTTTCCTACCCTTACGTGTCCGTCGAACATTTTTGACTCGTTCTGCCGAACAGGGAGCTGTCCTGTACCAGGGTGTCAGTCACGCTCGACTGTTACCGGCTCACTCATCAAAAATGTTACCGACGTCACATCGGGAGTAGAGAAAATGAAAGTATTTTTGAAGATACTTCATAATAAAATGGCTTCTTAAAGCCTTTTTATTATGTTTACTATTGACGAAAACAGAAAAAAGGTGTATAATGAAAAATCGTATCTTAACATCAATCTTTGTGTTTGCCGGAGCGAAGAGGTCTTTTTGATATTTCAAAGAGCTTTCCTTGCTCTGGCAAACCGCATTCTCGCGGAACCAAGAGTAGCCCTCCGCAAGGAACGGCGATGATATCGGGCCAAAGGAGTCCCGCATCATGACGACACCTCTCGTAACTGTTCCCCAAGTACTGAAATTTGCCGGCATGTACACCGAGGTCCCGCGCGACCGGATGAATGGTATCGGCTTCGGCTTGGGGGCTATCGTGGCCGAGTACCTCTGCCAGTCCGAGCCGAAACGGCTCAGCTTGAAGACTGTGCGCCAAGTGCTCAGCCTTCCGCCATTGGAAAGTGACGTTTGGATGGTTGTGGACTGGAGAGAGACCCCGCCAAGGGTAAAGTCTGGATTTGCGGTCATATCTGGGCCGACCAAACATCATCGATCTTTTCTGACGCAACTCAGGCCGACGGACGTCGGCCTCTCGAATGATGCTCACCCGGCTGACGTCATTGACCTGGCCACTTCGTGGGGATATTCGGTTGTTCCTCGTGTGGTTCTGGAGACACTCATCCAGAACCCACCACCATCCCGTGGTCAATATTTGGGGCAAGCGGTGGTGCCGTTGGGTAATGCTCAGTTTGCATATCTTGACACCTTCGCCACTGGACATGCCCGCCGAATCGACCAGATGGACGTGACCGCCCCCAATTTCGCGACCACTTGGTCGGTCATCATGGCCTACTAGGTCATCATGGCCAGGGTGAGTCGATTGAAGTGAAGTTTCCCGTGTCGTAGCATCTGCTGCGGCGCGGGTCTTTTTTTTGTGCAATTATCTGTAGAGCGGCGGGGTGTTTGCTACAAGAATTTTTTAGCAAGAATCTTTCAAAGTAGCCTTGAAGACTGAGGGGGCAAGGTTTTTTCTCCGCCAGCGGGCGGAGAAAAAGAGCGAGGGCTTCAAAGCAATCCAGTCGCCACGCCGGGGCGAATGGATGGTACTTTGGAAGGTTGCTTGCTAGAAAAATTCACTCGTTGTTATAGACTACTTCAGCTTGAAAGAAAGGAGAGAGGTGTCGGTTCCGAGGAAGAATTGTCCCTCTTTTTCGTTGACGGAGAGGGTTTGGCCTGTGGAGAAAGTGTCGTGAACGATTTCTTTGATGAGGCGACCGTCTTGATTCCAAATTAGGATCCGTCGATGAGTGGCATCGAGTCCATAGACATTGGTGAGGCCAGGGTGAGTGTAGAGGTCGGTGAGTGCGAGGTTGTTGCCGGGAATTTCAAAGGTACTGCTGTTTCTTCCGCGGAAGAAGCCTCGGATGGTGGTGGTGTCCGGAGCAATGAAGAGGGTTTCGTTGACAGAAAATTTTGAGGTTTTTTCAACGGCGACGCTTTCTCGGAGCCAGGGCGTACTGGTACCAAAGCCGCCCTCCGCACGGGGAAAGCGATAGACTTGGTCACTGGTGCTGTCGAGTACGTAGAGGTAGGTCAGATACGTATCAATACCGGCAATATCAAGGGTGCCATCAAACGGTAGAGAGTTTTCGACAAAGGTACGGCTAATCGGGCTAAAGGCATACAAGCGGTTGTTTTCGGTGTAGATAAAGATGAGGCGTAGGTCGTCCATGGCGGTAGCAAAGCGAGCCGGTGCATTGCCGGGAAAGGCAAAGGCCTTGTTATCAGACAGGGAGGTGATGTTTTGTTCTGTTACGATGTAGTTCTCGTCATTGAGGACGAGGGAAGCGATAATTTTTTCGGAACCGTCAAAGAGAACGGTGATGTCGCTGATGACGTTGGCGTTGGTGTTTTGTATCGCTTCGATACTTTGGGCATCAGTGTTTTCAGTGGGAACGGTTGCTTGTTCTGTTGAATCAGTAGGAGTGTTTCCAAAGAAAAATAATCCCAGGCCAATGAGGATAAAGAGTCCAAATACCCCAAAAATGAGAGAGGGTCGGGAAAAAAACTTCTGTGTCACAGGGAGAACTGCTGGCACCCGTGTGGCAATACGGGTGAACAAGGACGTGCCTTTCCGAACTACGAGGAGTAACTGATCGAGAACAGTGCGGAACACCTGTTTACCCCGAGAGAGCAATGGCGCTAGTTTCTGAGAGAAAGAGGCAGTAGCAGAAATTTCGATAGGTGTCGGGTCTTTTTCTCGAGGAAGAGCGGTTTGTTTATCAGTTTTGTAGAATTGGGCCAATTTGTCTCTTAAAAATTGTGGTAGCTCGGGCTCGGTTGATTGAGGGGGAGTGAGTGGCTGGGGCTTGGGGAGTGATGGTACGGGACTGGGGGTAGTGGGTCGGGGGATATCCGAAACAGTGGGTACTGCCGCGGGAGTAGCTGGTTTTTGGAGAGCAGCCAGGCGCTCTTCTTGCGCCAGTTGCGCGCGCAGGGCTTCTTGCTGGTTCTGTTCTTCTTGCTCCTTTTGTTTTTTTCGAAGGGCCTGTGCTTCTTGCTGTTTTCGTATCTGTCGTCGGACGGCGCGCGTGGCTTTTCTTCCGTAGACCTGGCCTTTTTCACCGACTGCCAAGAAAAAAAGAGCGGTTTGTTTCTTTTGCTTCCGGAAATATCTCCCGAGGGATTCAAAGAGAGTAGTAAAGTGACGAGGGATTTCTTCGCCTGCCTGTTTGAGCATATCAAAAAATGGATGGGCATCAGATACCTGGGGTGTCTCGCCTTGGACATAGATATGACCCGTTTTGGTATCGATGTACTCTTCTTCCTTTTCCTTTTGTTTTTCTACCAGCACCTCATGTATAGAAGTGGGAGTCTGTTGTTTTCGTGAGGTAAAGGCTGATTGACTGAAGACGTTGTCCACCTCTGGCTCCGGAGTACCCTCTTTCTTTTGAGTTTCTTTCTTTGGAACGAGCGCGGGACTTTCGGAAACATCGATGACCATGAGGCCAGCCATGTCGAGTTCATTGACCAGGGCAGTTTTGAGGAACTGTGTGAAGCGCTCGTGACCCATGCGCGAGGCCTGTTTACTCAGTTCCTCGGGTGAAAAAAGGGCGGTCAATTCTGGAGAGGCAAACAGTATTTGGTCGTGGGCGTTCAAGCGACCGCTTGAGACTTCGACAAAGGTCTTGAGAGGGTGAATATGGGATTCATCGGAAGCGAGATCTTCACTCAGATCAATGATGGTTTCGTTGCGCAGCAAAAGAATGGTAGCCTGTCCGGAAACAGAAAAGTGGAGGTTGTTTTTTTCCAAAACCCCTAGAGCGCCATGGAATTTTCCCAGCCAGGCGACATTGCCGTGTTTGACCAGCTCGGCGAGAGCCAGATTGATCTTGTGGAGGGCAGCCTCAAAGCTTTCAATCGCCCCTCGGCGTGGATTGCTCAAGTATTCTTTTTTGGCGACAGAGGCCAGGAAATTGACGATGTAGGCAGAATCTTCGCTTTGGTCATCGATTTCAAATACACCGATCAGGGTGCCGAGGCTTTGTTTGGAGATATTTTCACCGGAATAGCGAAACGTTCGGATAAAAGGCTGAAAAACCCGTCCATTGGCAACCAAAACCTCGGTCACTGACGTGTGCAGTTCCGGAAGCATTTTATTTTTTTCGGGATGTTTTCGCAGAGACATATACTTTGGTAGTATACCATAAAAAGCTCTTATCCGAAGCTTTTTCCGTTTCTATCCGCTCTTTCCTCGTGTTTTGACTTTTCCTTGGTTTTCTTTATACTGGAGGGGATAGAGCTGGAGGATTTTTTTGAAAGTTAACGTTCCGTATTTACTTATGTCACTGGCACTTTTTGATAGTTTGTTTGGATCCAAGGCTCGTTCCCGACTCATCCGTTTTTTTCTCCTCAACCCAGGAGCGGAGTTCAGCACCGCGGAAGTTTCAGAAAAGACCCTGGTGGCACGCCCCGAGACTTCGCGGGAGCTCTCGCGGCTCAGCAAAATGAAGATGGTGATCGAACATACTCGCAAGGGAAAAAAGACTTTTTCTGTCAATGAAGATTTTCCTTTTTATACCGAATTGAAGAGTCTCGTCTCGAAACTCAATGTCCATGCGCAGTCCCAGGTGTTTCGCAAGCTCAAGATCGTCGGTGAAGTCAAATTGATCCTGATTAGCGGATTGTTCCTCAATTATCCCAAGAGCAAAGTGGATATGATTCTCGTGGTGAACAACGTGAATCGGACCAAGTTGAAGCATGCCATAGCTCATTTGGAGGCGGAAGTGGGGAAGGAGATTCGGTTTGTGCTCATGAACATGGAGGAACTGCAGTATCGTCTCAATATGCTGGACCGGTTTTTTATAGAATTTCTGGAGGCGCCGTATGAAGAAGTGGCCAATAAAGTACCGGAACTCAAGCGTTTTATCGCGGGTTTGAAAAAATAGTTCAGGAAAGTAGTCGAAGATCGAATAAACAAAAAATACTATGCCACTGTGGGCTCTCTTTCTTATTTTTGTCTCTTTGGCTAGCCTTATTTTTGGACTAGCCTTTTTTGTCTATCGTTATCTTGGGCAGAAAGATGCGGGAGCGGGGGAACTTTCGGTGCAAATGATGGGGCTGGAGAAGCGTTTTGACGAGCGCATGCACTTTATTTCCCAGACGCTCAATCAGCAGTTGGGAAATTTTCAGCACACGCTTGATCGACGACTCGATGACAATACCAAACGTCTGGATCAGCGTTTGGATGTGGCGGCACGCTCCTATTCCGATGTCCAGAAAGGTATCGAGCAGATGCGGCAGTCGAGCGACAAGATACTGGAAGTAGGAAAAGAAGTGGCTTCGCTCCAAGAAATTTTGAAAGCCCCAAAAATCCGTGGTGGCTTTGGTGAGCTGATGCTCAAGGATCTGTTGACGCAGATGCTTCCCAAGGAGAATTTTTCCCTGCAGTATGGATTTAAAAGTGGCGAATCGGTAGATGCTATCATCCGTCTTCAGGGTGGTATGATCAGTGTTGATTCCAAGTTTCCGCTCGAGAATTTCAAGCGCGTTCTTTCGGCGCAGACAGAAGAAGAACGCAAAGTGGCTAGACGACAGTTTTATAGTGATGTGAAAAAGCATATTGATGCTATTGCTGGGAAATATATCGTTCCTGAGGAGGGGACACTTGATTTTGCTCTGATGTATATTCCGGCAGAAAATGTCTATTACGAAATTATTATCAAAGACGATGATGAACAGGGACTCCTCGACTATCTGGGAACCAGGCGGGTTATTCCTGTGTCACCCAATTCTTTCTATGCCTACATGAGGACGATTTTGTTTGGTCTGCAGGGCTTTCAAATAGAAAAACGAGCCAAGGAAATCATGGGTCAGCTGGAAAAATTGGCCCGAGCCCATGGGCGATTTGAAAAGGAATTTGATGTCCTGGGAAGCCATATCGGCAATGCCTACAAGAAGTTTGAGGATGCGGAACGGTATTTGGGCAAGGTGGGGGATCAGCTGGAGCATACTCGCATCGGAGAGCATATGAGCGCGTTGCCGCCTGACGATGAGAAAACAATCTGAAGTAATCAAAAAAAACAGAGAGCGTTTATGCCGGAGCAAAAGGAGAATAATTGGGAACATTCATTGGCGCAAACCGGAGGCGTAAGCTTTTTTAATAATACACTGGTGCGCGTGCTCTCTATCGGGGCGCTAGTGGGGCTTTTGGTGTCTCTCCCTCTTCTCGTGTATTTTATTCGGCCGAGCAAGGGCCTGATTATCCTGCACTACAATGTGTATTTTGGAGTTGATCTGTTGGGGGTGTGGTGGCAGGCGTATGCGCTGCCATTCTTAGGGGGAACCTTGCTTCTGGGGCATTTCTTTTTGGCGCGACGTTTTTATATGAAGTCTGAACGTATTGCCTCGTATCTGATGTTGCTTTCTGCGGGGATGCTTTCTTTTGGGGTGCTGATAGCCAGTGTCAGTATCGCCTTTATCAATTACTAGTGGGAGTATGCAGTACAATTTGTTTGTTCAGCCACTCCTTATATCCTTTGCTCTCACTGTGAGCGTGTGTTTGATTCTTTTGTCGTTGCCTTTTTTTCGCGAGCGTATATGGCGACAGGGCGAGCGACATAGTGGCAAGCAGATTTCTCGTTTGGGAGGAGTTGCTCTCCTCGTCGGGTTTTTTCTCGCTGTGTTGTTTGATAGACATTTGGTGGTGAGTCGGGAGATTATGGCACTGTTGTTTGGGGGTGCGGTCGTGGGACTGGTGGGGATTTGGGATGATTTTCAGGAACTCTCTTTCAAGACGCAGGGTTTTTTTCAGGTTATCCTCACGGTGCTCTTGTTTGTATTTGGTATTCGTATTACGACTATCAAGAATCCTTTTGGAGAAGTTATTGTGCTACCGGAGCAGGGTATGTTGCCTCTTTTGACAGGCTTTGTTCTCCTCCTCCTCTGGATGTCCCTGGTGTTGAATGCCGTGAACTGGCTTGATGGACTGGATGGACTCCTGGGCAGTGTGACTATTATCACGTTCTTGACGATATTTTTTCTCAGCCTCAAACCGGAGGTCAATCAGCCGCCAGTGGCTCTCTTGGCGCTTATTGGCGCTGGCGTGACAGCGGGGTTTCTTTTTTTTAATCTTCATCCTGCTCGGATCTTGGCGGGCACGTCCGGAGCGCTGTTTCTGGGGTTTTTGATAGCGGCACTTTCCGTGATCGCCGGTACTAAGATCGCGACGTCGTTATTGGTTTTGGCACTGCCGATTGCTGATGCTCTGTGGGTAATCGGAGAACGTTTGCGAGCGGGAGTATCTATTTTTCAGGCCGATCAGCGCCATCTCCACTACCGTTTACGAAATCTGGGCTGGAGAGAGAGTCAGATTACCTGGTTCTTTTCTTTGCTCACGGGCACCATTGCGGTTATTGCTCTTTCTACCCAGGCGCTGGGGAAGTTTTTTGCCCTCCTCCTTGTTTTAGGGTTGGTTTTTTCTTTTCTTCTTTTTGTAGCACAAAAAACAAAGCGTCGGGAGGTTACTGACTTTAAAATATGATTAAACACGT
>CAZPXK010000007.1:0-27230 GCA_964590035.1 uncultured Bdellovibrionales bacterium | reverse complement strand
AAGCAGTAGAGACACCACGCTGGGGTGGCTCTATGGTACTTTGGAAGGTTGCTTGGTTGTGAAGTTTCTCTGCTTTATAAAAGAAAGTGTTTTTGGAGAAACACAAGATAAAGAGGTTCGCTTGGGAAGTTTCTACGTTGATAGGAGAAACTGTTTTATTGAAGATTTACCCCCGTATGAGCGCGAGGAGCTCAGTTTTCTTTTCTTCCATGAGTTCTGAGGTAGTGGCCTCCAGGTTGAGACGAAGCAGAGGCTCGGTATTGGATGGGCGGACGTTGAACCACCAGTCTGGGTATTCGACTTTTAGGCCATCAAGCTCATGTTGTTTGCCATCCGCATACTTTTCTTTTAAGGTCGCGAGTACTGCGTCCTTATCATGGACTTCGCTGTTGATTTCGCCTGAGTGCGCATAGCGACGGAGAGTAGCCACAAGTTCAGAAATTGGCTTGCCGGTTTCGGCCATGAGATTGAGGAGGAGGAGGGCAGGGAGGGTGCCAGCCTCAGCAAACGAGTTTTCTTCAAAGTAGTAGTGACCAGAGAGTTCACCCGCAAAAATAGCGCCGTCTTCACGCATCTGCCTCTTGATATTGGCATGGCCGACTTTACATTCTTTGGCAGTACCGCCATTTTCTTCGATGATTTCTTTGACGGCTCGTGAAGATCGGAGGTCATAGAGGATGGTGGCACCAGGCCTCTTTTTGAGGATAATTTCAGCCACCAGACCCGTGATGAGGTCCATCGGGATAATCGTACCCTGTTCATCGACAAATCCGATCCGATCAGCATCACCATCATAGGCAATACCGAGATCGGCATGGACTTCGGTTACTTTGGCACGCAGTTCATCGAGGGTTTCGGTTTTGAGAGGATTGGCTTCGTGACAGGAAAAAGGATGATCAAGATCATTGTAAAGGTTGACGACAGAAAGGTTTCCAGCGAATTGCTCGTAGATAGGGAGTTCGAGCACACCCATGGCGTTGGCGGTGTCGATGACCAGTGTGAAGCGTTTGTCATGGAGCTCGGCAAAGGAGGCGAAGTATCCATAGTACGCCGCCTTGATGTCTTCGCTTGTCATCGTGCCACGCTCAGTCACGGCCGGCCATTCTTGGCGCAGAGCGAGATCGCGGATTTCTCGTAGGCCGGTGTTTTCACCTACTGGCACGGCACCGCGCAGAGCAATCTTCATCCCGTTGTACTCCGGAGGGTTGTGTGAGGCGGTCAGTGATATGGCAGCATCGATATCGAGGCGACCAGCTGCGAAATAGACCATGGGGGTGGTAATAACTCCCAGATCGACGACATCCGCTCCACCATCCATGACACCACGGGCAAAACTTTCAAAGAGGCTCGGGCTTGATGCACGAATATCACGACCAACGCCCAATACCTTGGGCTGCAGGTGCAAGACCACGGCGCGCCCGATATGGTAGGCATCGTCTTCATTCAAATCGGTTGGGTAGATGCCGCGGATATCGTAGGCCTTGAAAATCTCTGGTTTCATAGGATGTAGAGAGGGATTATTGGCTCCAGTATACCATCCAGATGTGGCATTGACAAAATTCAAAAAAGAGAGTATAATAATAGGTCAGTTCTTTGTCATTTTTTGTGTTCTCGCTGACGCCCTGGCTCGGGGTTCGAGCTGTTTTTGTAGGAGATTTGCCATGAAAAACTGGCGTACGATCCTGGGAGCGTTGCTCCTGGGGATACTTCCGTTCCTCACCGCGTGCGGTGGGGGCGGTGGACAGGAGCCGGTGGTCGCACAAGCGGCGCCAGCTGTCAGTCCACTTGGCGACCTCAGCCGCGCGGAGCAGAGTGGCACGACCATCGACGGTCGGGTGCTTCGCGAAGGGCGCAGCCATGCGCTTTCGGCCAATCAGCAAGCGGCACCGCCGGTTGTTGTTACCCGGGCAGAGCTCTTCGTTTGGGCACAGGCGTTGCTCCCGGCGACATTTCCGTTGCAAGGGGCGCTCGACGGTGCCACTGACTATTTGGGCGCGCATTACAACTATCGTGGCTATACCACGAAGTTCTACATCGGCGTGACCGATAGCGGTGGGGTTTATGTCCTCACTCCCGACGGTAAGTTGACCGGGTACGGCAAGCTTTCGGACTACACCTGCCAGGTGAAGCCGACAGCATGTGGTGCAGCACCGACCATTGCCGGCACTATCAAAATCGAAGTGACCACTCATACGGTCACACCGAATTTGGTGGGCGGTAAGATTACCGGCGTGTCTACGGGTACGATTGACACATCGCAAGTCACGGCGATTTGCGCTGAGAGTCTCGTGCTCGGGTTTGACGGTAATACTCGTGCCTGCGGTTCGTTTGTGAATGGCAAAGCCGTCATTGGCAATGTCACCAACAACGACCGGGTGCAGTACACGCTACGGACGACCACTCCTGGCCAGTATGTGTGGCTTGGGCTTGATCCAAGCGAACTCACCTACTGGCAGTGCGAGGGTCTTGGTTGCAAGTACGCCGGTCCGGCCAACCCCGGGTTTGTCGAGTACTCGGAAGGTGGGGTGGGTTACCGGAAGCCGCGTATCAGCGTGGAGGCCGGCAAGCTCGTCCTGTCCTTGGGTCGGAACCAGCTGGCGGGCTTTGGTCTTGACGGCGCACCGACGGACTTCACTGGGGAACATTTTCAGTTTGTGTTCCGATCGACGACGAATGCGCCGACAGTGGCAAACCACACTTGGAATGACGCTACCAAGGAGTTCCAAGTGGTATTCCAGGGAGCGACGCTCAAGTGCGCCGATACCGGCAACATCACCGTGCACCGTCAGGTGCTCGGGTACCCGCCGGATCAGGTGCACTATGGTGACATCGCCGGTTGGTTGTCGGTAGCGACGCCGCCGAATCCAGCGGATCTCATCTGGGGTTTCGGCCCCGGAGTGACTCCAGTGGTACAGTTACCACTGGTAGGGTTCTCCTACCGGTTGCCTGGCTGCTAGTCACAGTCGACGCCAACGGCCAACGTGCCAATTCGCGCCTCTTTTGCTTCACAGCGATCGAGGCGCTTTTTCTTTACCCTGTGTAATTCCGCCAGAGGCGGACTGGTCTGCCAGTATTACACAGGGTGAATTGACCAAATGGTCTTTTTCTGGAAGAATGAAGTATTGCTTTTTTGGTAATGGCCCAGGGTCTTGCTAACAACTAATCCGCCAGCTGGCGGACTAAAGTTTAACGACTATGTCTCTAAAAGTCGGTATCGTCGGGTTGCCAAACGTGGGGAAGTCCACGTTGTTCAAAGCGCTTACCCGCAAGCCGGTGGATATCAACAACTATCCGTTTTGTACGATTGAACCCAATATCGGGATTGTCGAAGTGCCAGATGAACGTCTGGCCAAACTGTCTCAGTTGTCCGGGAGCAAGAAAATTATTCCGGCCGTTATCGAGTTTGTCGATATTGCCGGTCTGGTGAAGGGGGCGAGCGAGGGCGAGGGCCTGGGCAACAAGTTTCTCCAGAATATCCGTGAGGTGGATGCGATCGTCGAGGTGGTGCGAGTGTTCCAGAATCCTGACATCATCCATGTCCACAACCGTGTCGAGCCCACAGAAGATATTGAGATTATCAATACCGAGCTTATCTTGGCTGACATGGAAACAGTCGCCAAACGAAAATTGAAGACGGTCAAAGAAGCACGAGCCGGCAAGAAAGAAGCCGTGGCAGAAATGACTGTGCTGGAAAAATTGGAGGGAGAATTTCAGGCCGGTCGGTTGCCGCATGCCCTGGTAGCGGCATTTTCAGAAGAGGAACAGAAAATAGTACGAGAACTGCAGCTCCTTACCACCAAGCCGTTTTTGTATGTTTACAACGTTTCCGATGTCGAAGCGACACTAGCACCGGAACTCGAGGCACGACCGCACGTCAAGCTCGATATTAAAATTGAAGAGGAACTGATCGAGATGACTGCCGAAGAAATCACCGAGATGGGACTCCAGTCGCACTTGGGAGACCTGGCCAAGCGAGCTTACGCGCTCTTGGGGCTGATGACCTATTTTACTACTGGTGAAATGGAGACACGTGCCTGGACGGTGCGAATTGGCTCGACCGCTCCACAGGCGGGTGCTGCTATCCATGGTGATTTTGAGGAAAAATTTATCCGAGCCGAAATTATTCATTACACCAAGCTCTTAGAAGCTGGCGCGTGGAGTGCTGCGCGTGACCTGGGGACGCTTCGTCTCGAGGGTCGTGATTATATCGTGCAAGATGGCGATGTCATCATCTTTAAAGTATAGAGAGTAATTTTTCTTTTTGTGGTA
The DNA here is from genome assembly GCA_964590035.1 of uncultured Bdellovibrionales bacterium. Classification (GTDB taxonomy): domain Bacteria; phylum Patescibacteriota; class Minisyncoccia; order Moranbacterales; family UBA1568; genus UBA1568. Next base: position 22,961 of record CAZPXK010000007.1, on the reverse strand, counting down.
TAATAAATTTGTCTGCAAGGCGGATATTTTATCCATGTCCTCGGTCTTTTTAGGGGAAGAGCATGTCACTGGTACAACAAAAACACAAGTGGTTTCAGCGGTCGTGGATGCGGGGGTTTTTTACCAAAAAAATCCTTGTTTTGCGTTGGCATTTCAATCTTCTTAGTCTCATCTTTTTGTTTACTGGCAGCCTCGTGGGGTTTTATCTGACGCTTTCTGGAGTTATTCCGAAAATTTTTGCTGCTGACACGACTGATACATGGGATTTTTCTGTTTCTGGGGATTATACGCCATCCGATGCCAATCTGGTCGAGGTAACTGGCGGAACCGCGCGACTCAAGGTGCAGAACTATGTGACGGATGCCAATACCGCTGCCCTGTGGCATCTCGATGAATCGAGTGGCAATGCAACAGATAGCTCGGCCAATGGAAATACCGGCACGATGGCCAATGGAACGTATTCATCGGGCAGTCTCAATAACGGTCTTGGATTTAACGGCTCGACCGCTTCGCTGACTGCGGCGGATTCGAGCTCGCTTTCTTTGACGGGTGATTTTACGGTAGAGGCATGGACAAAATTTGATGCATCATTCAGTGCAACATCCAACCGGAATCGTCAGGGTGTTCTCGACAAGGGACCGTACCAAATGTACTACGACAATGAAACAGGCAAGGTAGTCTTTGAGATGGCACCTTCGTCGGCCAATCAGTGGTCACAGGTAGCTGGTCCTGACATGCTCAATAATAATGGTGTTTCGATCAATACTGAAACCAATCAGAGTTGGGATGCTAACAGCAAGAACTTTCTGTGGAATCAAGTGGTAGTGGGGAGCGATATTTATGTAGCGCTCGGAAGTATCACTACGGGGACGACAGTGACTGGTGATGCCGAAGTGTGGAAGTGTACGGCATGTGCGACCGCGCCAGTGTGGTCCAAGATTGGTGGTGATGGACTGAACTCGAGTTGGGCAGATGGATTTTATGAGGATGCTTCCTCTATCGTAACGGATGGGACAAATATTTACACCGGTATCGGAAATAGTTCCGGTGAAGCGGAAGTTTGGCGCTACGATGGTGCTAGCTGGACCAAAGTGGGTGGCGATACGGTTAATTCGAGTTGGCTCATTGTGGCTCCTGGTCCGTATGAGCGTGTGACGAGTATGGTGGCTGATGGCACCACTATCTATGCCGGTCTAGGAACAACAGCGAGCGACGCGGAAGTTTGGCGCTGTACCGATTGCGATTCATCTCCAGCTTGGACGAAAATTGGTGGCGATGGGACAGGGTCAGGTGGTCAATCGTGGCCGGCCGGCTATGAAGAAGTTTCTGCCATGATTATCGTGAATGGTACGACATTGGCTGTTGGTCTAGGTACGACGGGGAATGACGGTGAACTCTGGACATGTGCGACCTCATCATGTACGGTCACGTCCGGTTGGACTAAGCGTGGTGGTGATGCGAGTGGCTCGGCGGGGCAGTCTTGGTCTAATGTTATAGAAGAGGTTCGTAGTCTCACTTCGAGTGGGACAGTTATCTATGTCGGTACCGGTGTAACCGCTGGAGAGGCTGATGTGTGGCGTTGTGACCTGGGTGGTACCTGTACGACTACCTCTGGTTGGACCCAGGTTGGTGGTGATACTTTGAATACTAGTTGGGCAGCCTCTACCTATGAACGTGTTTGGTCGCTTTTGGCTAGTGGTACGACGGTGTATGCGGGTTTGGGCGATACGGCGGCTGATGCCGAAGTGTGGAAATGTACGAGTTGTGATACATCTCCATCTTGGTCAAAAATTGGTGGCGACGGAACAGGTATCAGTGGCCAGTCATGGGGAAACGTAGCAGGGGCGTCTTTTCTGTACGCTTCCAGTTTGTCGCTGATTGGAGACGACCTTTTTGTTGGAGCAAGCTCGAGTGCAGGTACTTCGGGAGCAGAACTCTGGACGTGTGATGTCAGTGGTACTTGTAGTACTACAGTTGGTTGGACGCGCCTTGCGGGTGACTACCTCAACGATAGTTGGGGAGTGTATGGTTTGAATGGTATCCAATCGATGACTACTACTGGTGGTAAGCTCTATGCTGGTACAGGGGATGATTTGGCAGCGGTTACCTCAAACGGGAATGCTATGGTTTGGGAATATGATGGTACGAGTTGGACGAGGATTGGTGGTCAGGGAAAAAATAGTTCTTGGGCGTATGGTCATCCAACACTTTCTACGGTTACGTATCGATCGGTGACGTCGATGACTGGTTACAATGGAACACTTATAGTGGGACTCGGTGGCGGAACAGCTGGTGATGCCGAAGTCTGGAGTTGGAACGGAAGTGCTTGGACGAAAATTGGTGGCGATGGGACGGGGTCAGGTGGTCAATCGTGGGCTGTTGGAACCAAACGTTCTGTGCCTTCTATGACGGTTATCGGATCAACACTGTATGTGGGACTCCAGGGTACAGCTGCTGGTGATGGCGAACTCTGGACGTGCGATTTGGCTGTTTCTTGTACAACGACTGCTGGTTGGACGTTTCGGGGGGGTGATGCCACTGGTGCTGGTGGACAATCTTGGAATAATACGACTTTTGAAGCGGTATGGAGCATGGCGGTGCGAGGTACCAATCTCTACATCGGTCTCGGTACGAGTGCCGGTGATGCCGAAGTCTGGACCTGTGATACGGCAGCAACCTGTACGCAGACTGTCGGTTGGACCAAGCTCGGAGGGGACGCGGTCAACTCGAGTTGGGCTAATGCGACCTACGAAGAAGTGACGGCTCTGACGTGGTATCGTGGGGAGCTTTATGCTGGTCTCGGTGCTAGCACTGGTGATGCAGAGCTCTGGAAATGGAATGGCACCAACTGGGGAACTGTTGCGATTGCTGGTGATGGGTTAAATGGGAGTTGGACGGATACTTTGTACGAACGCGTTAAGTCATTGATTACCTATAATGGTGATCTCATCGTGAGTCTCGGTGATGGAGTAGGAGAGGGTGAGGTATGGCGCTACAACACCAGCGCGTGGACTCGTATCGGTGGTGATGCCGCCAATTCTGGTTGGACCAACATCATTGAGCGTATCAGTAGCTTATCTGTGTATGATGGAAAATTGTATGCCGGTACCGGCCTCACGGCTAATAGCGATGCTACTATTTGGGCATATGGAGGAAATATAGTGCTCGAGTCAACGGCCACGAGTCAGGACACCAACTGGCATCATATCGCCGTGACCTATGACGGAAGTGACCTAACACTTTTTATTGATGGAGTAGAAGACACGAGTGTTGCCACGACAACCACAATGTCTGATACGATACACCCGTTGTTACTGGGTACGCAGGTTGGTGCGTCCGCCACTGGTCGTGCTCCCTCTGCATTTACTGGCATGATCGATGAAGTTCGTATCAGCAATATCGCGCGTTCTTCATTCAATACGACACCGTATACCAATACCCGTGTGGCGCTCCGGCCATCGGCTGCTGTTCGTTTGTCTGGTATCAAGTCATGGGATACTTTTGCTGCTACTGAGACCGTCAATGGAGGCGCGATTACCTATCGTCTTTCGGATGATGGTGGTACGACCTGGAAGTACTGGGATGGTGGTGCTTGGGCAACATCATCGGGTTTTACCGAGGCCAATACCAAGGCTGATATCAATACCAATATCCCAACCTTTCCCGTGACAGATGATGGGTTTCTCTGGCAAGCAATATTTTTGGGAAACGGGAATCAGCTCGTGACGCTCAACGAAGTAGTGATGGAGTCTACATCGGATTTGGTGGCACCAGTGGCACCGGACACGCTTACTGCACTCAATCAAAATGGCGGACTGACGTCACTCGTGACCAATACCTGGTATACCTACACGACACCCTATTTTAGTTGGAGTGGCGCGAGCGATGTCGGAGGATCAGGTGTGGGCGGGTACTACGTTTATTTTGGGACTGATAATACGGCGGATCCGCAGACCGCTGGTGTGTTCCAGGTGGGAAGTACCTACGAGCCCTCTAGTATGACGAGTGGTCAGACATACTATCTCCGTGTGCGAGCGCGAGATAATGCGCAAAATGTCAGCGCGATTTATGCGGCATTTATTTACAAACTTGATAGTACGGGACCACAGAATCCAACGGGTGTGACCGTGGCACCGACGGGATATTCACCGACCAATGACTTTACGTTCTTTTGGACCAATACCGCCAGTGATGCAGCCTCGGGAGTGGCCGGCTATCAGTATCAGGTCGGAGCAGCGGTCAATCCGGGGAGCTGGTCGGTGACGACTGGAAGTACGAGCGTGAATTTGCCGGGTGCGGCTTATCAGACCGGCGAAAACTTTTTCCATCTGCGGACGCTCGACAATGCCGGCAATGTGTCGAGTGTCAATGTGCAGGTAGCGTTTTACTATGCCGGAAGTGGACCGACCGCACCGCAAAATGTCGATGTCGCGCCGGCCACCAATAGCGTCAACTCCTTCGCTTTTTCTTGGGATGCCCCATCGAGTTATTCGGGATTAGCATCGACGTTGACGTACTGCTATACCATCAATACGCTCCCATCAGAAATTACCTGTAGCTTCACTTCGGCCGGAGCCACTTCACTCGCTGCTTCTGCTTTTGCGACCCAGGTCGGCTCCAACACTTTTTATGTGGTTGCCAAGAATGATGCTGGTGTCGGTGGTGCCATCAACTATGGTGCGTACGACAGTGTCACCTTTACGGCCAACACAAGTGCACCAGGCATTCCGCTCAATACGGAGATCGCCGATGTTTCGGTAAAGAGCACGAATTCCTGGAAGATTGCTCTCTCTTGGGAGCCGCCAGCCTCGGGGACAGTAGAAGAGTATGAAATTTATCGTTCTACGGATGGTTCGACCTATACCTATTCAGCTGCTACGACTGGTATTGCCTTTGTCGACACCGGACTGGCGCAAACGACGTACTACTATAAGGTGCGTGCCTGTGACAACGTGCATAACTGTGGATCATTCAGTACCGCCGTTGAGTTGCTGCCATCGGGACGATTTACTTCTGCTGCCGAGCTTTCTTCTGAACCCAAGGTTTCTGCCATAACGACACGCTCTGCCACGATCACGTGGAGTACCGATCGTACTTCTGATAGTAAAGTACAGTATGGCAAGAGTGCTCGTTCGTACTTTAGTGAAGAGCCTAGTAACTCTGATCAACTGACTGACCATGAAATCAAGCTGTCCAATCTTTCTCCTGGCACCAGATATTACTTCAAGACCAAGTGGACAGACGAGGATGGTAATACCGGTATTTCAACGGAAGACAGTTTTGAAACGGCACCCGCACCAACGGTCACGGATCCCACAGCAAAAAGTGTTGGCCTTTCCAATACTGTACTTGAATTTACTGTGGAAGCCGCGAGCTCTGTAAAGATTTATTATGGAACGACCGCGGCGTTCGGAAGTATCAAGGAGATAGCGACTTCGACGACCAAGACGACGTATAATGTGACACTCGATAACCTTCTCGACGGAACCAAGTATTTTTACAAGATCAATACGCTTGATACTGAGGAAGAGGAATACGACGGAAGTATTTTGTCTTTTGAAACGCTGCCGCGGCCAAAAATTTCCAATGTTCGTATTCAGCAGGTACGCGGATCAGCGCAGACGGTCATGCTTGTTACCTGGTCTACCAATACCGAGACATCATCTATCGTGAGTTATTATCCGGAAGGAAAGCCAGAGGAGTTACTCGATGAAGTAAATGTGAAGCTGCAGAAAGGGGAGCACAAGGTGCTGGTAAGGAATCTGTTGCCGCAGACGCCATATATGCTCATCGTAAAGGGTCGTGATAAGGCCGGAAATGAAGCAGAGTCAGATCCGCAACGCTTTACAACAGCCACTGATACGCGAGCGCCTCAGGTTTCAGAAGTCAATGTGGAGGGGACGGTTGCCACGCGAGGCGGAGATGGTGGTGAGGGGGAGGCAGAAGCGCAGCTGGTGGTTTCGTGGACTACTGACGAACAATCCACTTCTCAGGTAGAATACGGAGAGGGGACAGGGACATCGTATTCGCAGAAGACTCAGGAAGACACAGGACTCGTGACCAATCACACAGTCATTATCTCCGGACTGACACCTTCCAAGGTATATCATCTCCGGATTATCTCTCGCGATAAAGCAAGCAATGTAGGAAACTCGATTGATACGGTTGCTATCACTCCCAAGGCTACAGCCAACGCTCTCGATCTCGTTATCACCAGTCTCCGTTCAATTCTCGGTCAATAAAATACACATCACATGGCAGCTCCCATTGCGCGCACAGTGCGTACCAAAAAAAAGACATCGGAACCGGTGGTTGAATCTCCTTCTTCCGCCGCTTCTCCGACTCCTCCTGTGGATCCGCCGGTTGAATCCGTGGCCGCTGCGCTTCAGAGTGTAATCCCGGCATCGTCGGCACCAATCGGCGAAGAAATTATTCGGGCCGAGGGAGTTATCAAGGCCTTTGATATCGGAACACAGATGGTGCTGGTTTTGAAAGGAGTCACTTTTTCGGTTACTCGAGGAGATTTTGCTGTATTGTTCGGGTCGTCCGGTTGCGGAAAATCAACGCTCCTCCATATTCTTTTGGGACTGGAACCGCCGACCAAGGGCACGATTACTTTTCTGGGAGAAGATATGTATGCGGGGCGCAGCGAAGATGATCGTGCGCAGTTTCGCAAGCTTCATATCGGTATGGTGTATCAGCAGTCAAACTGGGTAAAGTCGCTTTCCGTGCTTGAAAACGTGGCGTTCCCACTGATGTTGTTAGGCAAGGAAAAGACGGAGTGTTTGGAAAAAGCGTACGAGACGCTTAAGCTTATGAAAATGGAAAATTGGGCACACTATCATCCGATGGAACTTTCCGGAGGACAACAGCAACGCGTGTCGGTTGCTCGCGCTATTATTACCGATCCGGAAGTGCTGGTGGCTGATGAGCCGACGGGAAACCTCGACTATGAAGCCGGTCAAAACCTCATGTACCTCTTGAATGATTTGAATCATATGGGAAAGACCATTATTATGGTAACGCACGACCTCGAGTATATTCGCTATTCCAAAACGGCGCTCAATATGAAGGATGGTAGAATTGAAGGTATCTATCGTGACGGGGACAAAGCGATTTTGGAATCAAAGTTGACCTACAAGAAGGCCGATTTGGGCGCATTGGAAAAAAAATAAAAATATGGCCTTTTGGAATATTCGAAAAAAAGAAGCTGTCTTGCCAAGCGATCCATCTGGTCAGCTGGAGGGTGTGGCTATTCCCAAACACTGGGGTATTGGAGGGTGGTTTCGATCAGTAGGAAATTTTTTTCGCTACAGTTTCGTTCGGATTGCCATGTTTATCCTCCTTATTCTGGCCTATCTTTTGGCAAAGATTACCTTTCATATTTGGTACTGGCGTGTCTTGTGGCGAGAAAAACATGGTTCAGAAGAAGCTCTGGCTGCCAATACTCCGTCAGAAATTCTTTTCTCTCGTTATGCCAGTCGTCTGTTCAAGCTTTTTCATACCTCGAGTGGTGAAAGTATCGACAAAATTAGCTTGATTGAAATAGCTATTCGTAACATGAAGGGAAAAAAGACCCGTACGGCTGTTACTATCGGTGGTATGGCTATCGGTATTGGGTCAATCGTTTTTTTGGTTTCTATAGGATATGGCTTGCAACGATTGGTTATTTCGCAGGTGGCAAAATTGGAAGAAATGCAGCAGGCCGATGTGTCCTTGCAGCCTGGTGGAAAGATCAAAATTAGTGATGACACTATTAGTGATTTTGAGCAGATTCCCAATGTACAGTCAGTGGCACCGCTCATTGCCGTGGTTGGGAGAGTAAATTATCAAAATTCGGTATCTGATATGGCAGTGTATGGTGTGACGTATGAGTACCTGAGGCAATCAGCGGTTCGTCCTGTGCAAGGCGAATTCTTCACGAGTAATGACCGAACGATACAGTCAAGTGAAAATGGAGAAACGGCGGCAGTAAAAGAAATACCAAAAAAACTGGGTGATACGGTTGAGGAGACGGCCTTCTTGAGTGATGGTCTCAAGTGGGTTCGTTTGAGAGAATCTCCTGATTCCGGTTCGCCATTGGTAGGATTTGGAAAAATTGAATCCACTGAGCAGTTCGGAACAATTGTTTGGGGGGGGAGTTATGACGCGGCAGATGAATTCGGGAGTGCCGCTACGGATGCTAGCGGAAAAATGCTTGGCAAGTGGATACGGGCCAATTTCTCTGTTTTCGAAGAGACTACCTGTTCGACGGCGGAAACAGATTGTGTTGGTGGGAAGTACCTGTTGTTGCGTGATGAAGCAAATGAACCAATCACAAAACAAGCGTATTTTGCTGTGACGGATGACTGGCTCATACTCCGCGATCTCACGGCAAAGGAATTGGCGGAGCTTTCCCAGGGTGGTGGCGCCCTCCCAACGCTCAGTATCAAGGATTCGGGCGATGGCTGGGTGGAAGTGGAGGGAGAAGGGGATGTGACTACTACTGAAAATATTGAGCGAGTAGCATTGATAGCGAGTGCGACCCGAGAAGCAGTCGTCAGTCGAGCGATGCTACGGGTACTCGCTATCGATGAGGCTACGGCTATTGGAAAGACGTTCAATACAAGCTTTGTTATTACGAGTAGTCTTCTTTCGGATTCTCAGAAAAAAGTAGAATCTGTCGCTGCTGACTATACTATAGTAGCGGTGATACCGGAAGATAAAAGCCCGATATTTTATGTGCCGTTTATTGATTTACGAGGACTGGGTATCGAGTATTATTCGCAGGTTAAGATAACCGCAAACAATCAGGAGGTGTTGTCGGATGTTCGCAAACAGGTTGAGGGCATGGGGTATGTGACCACGTCCGTCGCAGATACGGTAACCCAGATCAATTCTTTTTTTGCGAGTGCCCGGATTATTTTGGGATTGCTTGGTATGGTGGCGCTCGGTGTAGCAGCTCTCGGGATGTTCAATACATTGACGGTGTCACTGTTGGAGCGGACACGTGAGGTGGGTCTCATGAAGGCTATTGGTATGAAATCAGTAGAAGTGCAGGAGCTGTTTTTGACTGAGTCGATGGTCATGGCATTTTTTGGAGGTATTTTGGGGCTCTTGGTAGGGTTGATTGGTGGTAAGGCCTTGGGGGCTGGGCTGTCACTCCTCTCTCTGTTCAAGGGTGCGGGGGCGATTGATGTATCATACATTCCCCCTGCGTTTATTGTGGCCATTCTGGTTTTCTCCTTAATAGTGGGTATTGTGACAGGGATTTATCCGGCGCGTCGTGCCACCAGTATTTCAGCGCTCAATGCGCTGCGTTATGAATAACAATGTAATTTTATTAAACAGCAATCGTATGTCAGCAACTGTGCGCGATATTATGTCGACCAACGTCATCTCCGTGAAGCCTGAGAGTTCAGCACAGGCGGTAGTGGATCTCATCACACAGCATCAGATTCATGCTGTGCCTATTGTCAATGAATTGTTTGAGCTGCAGGGTATCGTGGCCGAGGGAGACTTTTTTTATGGGCACTCGGGCCCGGTTTCTATGGCATCGTATTTGGTCAATCATCTTGCAAAAAAGAGCGCCGTCGAGGGAAAAACACTTTCAGAAATTACGATTGGAGAAATCATGACCAGCCCCTGTTTGTCGGTGCTCCCGAGTATGTCTGTTGAAGAAGCCGGGAAATTGTGTGTCGATAACAGCTTCAATACGTTGCCGGTTGTCGATGAAGGCAAAACTTTGGTGGGTATTGTGACGGCTCACGATATTTTAAAATCTTTACTTGCGACTCGTTCATAATAACAGGTATGAACCCCGATTTTACTGGCACTCGCTCGGAAACGTAAACAAGTTTTCGTTTCACTCACTTCGTTTGGTAATAAAAATATATTAATGTAACATGTTGTTTTTATGAAAGTATCTTTTCGAACAAAAACGTACGGGAGTATTCTGGCACTGTCTTTTCTTTTTTTTATTACGCTGTGTTCTTATTTGTGGTACGTCGAAAATCGGACAGCAGTTGAGTTTCAGTATGAAAATGCGCAAGAGAAACTGACTTTGCTTGAGCGTCTTTTGGAGAATGAGCTGGAAAATCAGGTGATCAAGCAGGCTGATTGGGCTCGTTGGGATGATACATACCAATTTGTTTCCGATCGAAATGATGCGTTTATCCTTTCGAATCTGAATGACGAATCGTTCGAATCGATCGAAATTGATATAATGGCCTTTGTCAATAATGCCGGTGAGCTCGTGTATGGAAAACAAGTCTATGATCAGGTGCTTGGTGAGCGGTCCATCCCGGAAGAATTTCTCGATTCGTTTATCGACAGGAGTGTCCTTTTGGATTTTGATGAACTGACATCTGTAAAAAAAGGAGTATTAGTAACGCCCGAACACACGCTCTTGGTGACGGCTCAGCCTATAACCACGAGCGATGGTAAGGGGGCCCGGCGTGGAACTCTCATTTTTGCTCGGTATGCTGACGAGCAATACGTAGATACATTGAGTCGTCTGTCGGGTATGAAGGTGACACTGTCTCCATATGGGTTTGCGGGATCGGTGATGGAGAGTGGGACACTCAGTCGGAACGTACCGATGATTGTTGTACAGGATGATGTGGTGCGAGGAAGATTGCTCGTAGATAATATTTTTGGCAATCCGTCGCTTGCTCTTGGGATCGACTACCCGGCTGCAATCGTGGAAAAGAACCGTTCTTCTATCAGTCAGATGTTGGGAAAAATTTTCCCCGGATTCCTTTTCTATCTCGGTATTTCATTTTTGTGTATCGAAGTATTTTTGGTACGGCCGATTGAAAAAATTCGTCAGGTTGTTCGTCAGGTGAATTCACTTCATTTGGGAGGATCAGAAGAAAGTGATTTGGATGATTTCTCTTATTTGACTGGCGTGATGACCGGTGCAGTAGAAAAAATAAAACAGTCAGATGATTTGAGTGATGTGACATGGGATGAAATTGCCAAATTTCGACTGGCGCTCGATCAGAGTTTTGATTGTGTGATTATTACCGACAACGAGGGAAAGATATTGTATTCCAACCTGGCTGCAGAAAAAATGACCGGGTATTCACGTGTTGAGATGCAGGGGAAAACACCCTCACTTTGGGGTCAGCAGATGCCCAAGGAGTTCTACACGACATTCTGGGAAACGATTCGCTTGAAGAAAAAGGTTTTTGAAGGAACCGTAACCAATCGTCATAAGAACGGAGAAATATATCAGGCAAATATTCGTGTGACGCCGGTGCTTGATGATAAAAAACGGGTACTTTACTTTATTGGTACCGAGCGTCCTACTCAGTGTTAGAATGCTGCTGCTTGACGATTTTTTTCTAGCAATCTAGAATGAAGAGTGCTAATACGGTAACATGAAACATATGTCCAAACAGATAGCCTATGGTGTGGATGCTCGTAAAAAAATCAAGGCGGGGATTGATCAAGTAGCTGATGCTGTCAAGGTGACCCTCGGACCAAAGGGACGCAATGTCATTTTGGGTAAGAACTATGGTGGTCCGACTATTACCAATGATGGGGTTTCTATTGCCAAGGAAATTGAACTGGCTGACAAGCTAGAAAATCTGGGAGCGAGCTTGGTGAAACAGGTGGCTGAAAAGACCAATGATGTGGCAGGGGACGGAACGACGACTGCCACTGTCATTACTCAGGCGCTCGTGCGCGATGGGTTGCGCGCTATAGAGGCCGGTGCCAATCCGGTTAGTGCTCGTCATGGTATGGAACAGGCCAAGGATGATTTGGTGGTGGCCTTGAAGGCGGCTCGCAAGCAAATCAACAGTAAAAAAGAAATTGCGCAGGTAGCGACTATTTCTGCCGAATCAGCCGAGATGGGCAATCTCATTGCTGATGTCATGGATACGGTGGGCAAGGATGGTGTGGTGACCACCGAAGAGTCGCAGACTTTTGGTTTGTCCAAGGAAATTGTCGAGGGGATGAATTTTGACAAAGGCTACATCTCGCCGTACTTCATGACCAATACTGAGGATCAAGTAGCAGAACTATCGAATCCGGCCATTCTCATTACAGACAAGAAGATTTCGGCTATTGCAGAAATCGTCCCGGTGCTCAACGAACTGGCCAAGACCGGAAAAAAAGATATCGTTATCATCGCAGAAGATATCGACGGTGAGGCGCTCGCTACTCTGGTCGTCAACAAGATTCGTGGGGTACTCAATGTCTTGGCTCTTAAGGCACCGGAATTTGGTGATACCAGGAAAGCGATGCTCGAGGATATCGCTGTGTTGACCGGGGCGCAGGTGGTTTCCGGTGATAAGGCTATGAAGCTCGAGGCGACGACGCTTGCCATGTTGGGATCGGCCCAAAAAGTGGTTGCAACCAAAGATGACACAACCATTGTCGGTGGCAAGGGTGGCAAGAAGGCTATTGAAAAGCGCGTGGCTGAACTCAAGGCTCTGATTGGAAAAGCCAAGAATGATTATGAGCGCGAGAAGCTGCAAAAGCGTTTGGCTAAACTGTCCGGCGGTGTGGCCGTCATCCGGGTAGGCGCTGCCACGGAAACGGAACTGACCTACATGAAGCACAAGATGGAAGATGCGGTAGCCGCCACCAAAGCTGCTATCGAAGAGGGGATCGTGGCGGGTGGTGGGACGGCCCTGGTCAAGGCATCGGTAAAGGTGCGGGAGGCATTCAAAAAGAAAAAAGAATTTTCCGATCCGCAGTTTGCTGACTACAAAGCTGGCTATATGGCAGTGCTCTCGGCTGTCAACGAGCCGCTCCTTCAGATGACCAAGAACGCTGGGGTCATGGAACAGGTAGTCTTTGAAAAAGTCTCCGTGAGCAAAGCAGCGTATAGTGGGTACAATGTGCTCACAGCGACGTATGAAGATGATATGGTCAAGGCTGGTATCATTGATCCGCTCAAAGTGACGCGTTCGGCGCTTGAGAATGCGGTGTCTGTGGCAGCCCTCCTCCTCACGACCGAGGCAGCTATCGTCGAAGAAGAAAAGGCCGAATCAGCCAGTGGCGCCGGCATGCCAGGTATGGGAATGCCTGGGATGATATAGATTTTTGAGATTTCAAAAATCTATCCTGAGCTCGTTGAAGGGTGGCGTCGTACTTAAAAAGAGGCTTGAAAAAGCCTCTTTTTCGTTAGTAAAATACCTTGACAAAAACTGGTAAAAAGAAAATATTGGGAGTATAGTGTATTCATTCCCGAAGCCCCGAGAAGTAACTCCAACCGCATGGGAGGCTAAATGCGCCAGGCGATACTGGAATTTCTGCAAGATCCGTCTTGCAAGATGGATGTCACGCTGTTCGTTGAGACTGCGTACTGGTGGAAGTTTGACAAGAACATCCCACAGGGAGCTCTACGCGAGGTCTTGGTTCAGTTGAAATCTTCTGAGGAGGATCCGCTCCCGGTGTTTCTGGTCGAGTTCTATCTCAACGTAAGGGCGGGGTGGAAGTTGATTCATCAGCAAAGATGCCGCCCTATTCTTTCAGCGAGGTAACGACTATTTTCCAGTTCTATGTTTTTTGCTCTCGCCCATCGTGGACTCGAGAGCTTTTTCTTTTTCTGGCATGCTCACTGTGGTATACTGAAAGCAAACAAAAGAGAAGTCTATGCGTATTGAATTGAAACAACTGGAGCAGTTTCTTATCGATTCCAATTTGGTGCCTCCTGATAAATTGGCAGAGACGGTGGAGTTGGCCAGAAAGGAAGGAAAGGATTTGGGAGTGCTTTTGCTTGAAAAAAATCTCATTAAAGAGATCGAGCTACAAAAGACTTACGCTTATATTCTTGGTTTTCCCTTTGTCGATCTTTCTCATGAGGCCGTACCGATAGAAATTCTCCAGATCGTTCCTGAGCTCATTGCCAAGAAATACAACATCGTATCGTTTGAAAAGAGTGGGACAAATTTGAAAGTAGCCATGTTGAACCCGGATGATTTGCAGACGATTGATTTCATCAAGAAAAAAACGGGTCTCAAGATCGTGCCCTGTCTCACCAGTCGCGAGAGCATCCAGAGCATGCTCCGTCAGTACGGCAAGAGTCTCGAGGCCGAGTTCGGCGATATCCTCACGGCCGATGTCAAACCGGAAAACGGCGATGATGATCAGAATTTGGAGCAGGTGGCGGCCGGACTGCCGGTTATCCGGGTCGTTGATACGCTCCTCAAGCATGCTATCTTGCAGTCGGCTAGTGATATTCATATTGAACCCGAAGAAAAAGAAGTGCATGTGCGTTACCGTATCGACGGTGTACTGCATGATGCTATGACACTTCCCAAGGATGTGGCGCTCGGGCTCGTGGCGCGTATCAAAGTGCTTTCTAATTTGAAACTCGATGAACATCGCTTGCCGCAGGATGGACGATTCAAGATTGAAAAGGATGACTACAAGATTTCTTTTCGAGTCAGTATTCTTCCGGTATTCGATGGAGAAAAAATCGTTATGCGTTTGCTCGATGAATCGAGTAAGGGTCTGACACTTGAAAAAATGGGTCTCAATGGCCAGGCACTTGAGGCAGTGCACCGAGAGATCAACAAGCCGAACGGTATGATCCTCGTGACGGGGCCGACGGGATCCGGAAAAACGACCACGCTGTATACCGTGATGGATATTTTGAATACTCCCGAGGTCAATATTTCAACCGTTGAAGATCCAGTGGAATACCGGATGCCCCGCGTCAATCAGACGCAGATTTCTCCCAAGGTGGGCATGACGTTTGCGGCAGCGCTGCGAGCTCTCCTCCGTCAGGATCCGGATATCATCATGGTGGGTGAAATTCGCGATCAGGAGACGCTCGAGATTGCTATGCATGCTGCTATGACTGGTCACTTAGTGCTCTCGACGCTCCACACCAACTCGGCCGCTGCCACGCTGCCACGTATGCTTGATATGGGGGCCGAGCCGTTCCTTATTGCTTCGACAGTGAACGTCATCATTGCACAGCGTCTGGTACGACGCCTCTGTCCGGAATGTCGTCAGGAATACAAATTGGAAAAGAAAGAAGTGGATTCACTGGCCAAGTCATATGATATTGAAAGCGTTCTTGCTTATTTGAAGAGAGCTCCCGAGAGCAAGAAGTTTGTCGATGGTGTGAAGACCTGGGAGGAAGTGCCTTTTTACAAAGCAGTGGGCTGTGACCAGTGTGGTGGTGAGGGGTACCGGGGACGAAACGGTATCTATGAAGTGCTCGCCATGGATACCAATATCAGGAAGTTAGTGACACAGGCCGCCACGACGGAAGAAATTGAAACAGAAGCCAGAAAGACCGGTATGGCAACTATGGTGGAAGATGGGTTTGCAAAAATAGTGCAGGGGACGACGTCTCTTGAAGAAGTCATGCGCGCCACCAAGGAGTAAATTTCTATTCTTTGCTGAACTCTTTGTGACGAAGTTCGCGGCGAATGTGGTACTTGGCGTTGGATGTTTTGATAAAGTCGAGCCAATCACGGCTGGGCTTTTTCTTATCTTTTACCGTGAGGATTTCGATGACTTGAGCATTTTGGATATGATAATCGAGTGGTACTATTTTTCCGTTGGCCTTGGCGCCAGTCGTGCGGTGGCCGATTTCGCTATGAATAGCATAGGCGAAATCGACAGGAGTAGCCTCCTCAGGCAGTTCGATAATATCTCCTTTGGGAGTAAAGGCAAAAATGTGATTCTTGAAAAATTCAATTTTGAGTCCTTCGACAAATTCTTGGTCATCACGGCCGATTTCTTTCTGCCATTCTTTGAGTTGGTTGACCCAGGTCAGTTCTTTGGGAACCGGAGCGTCGATATTTTTCTGTCTGGAAAAAATATGGCGCCAGAGAGAACGTGATTTTTCCGTATAGAGCCAGTGTGCCGCGATCCCGTACTCTGCTTCGTCATGCATTTTTTGGGTGCGAATTTGTACTTCGAGGATGCGACCGTCAGGGCCAAAGATGGTGGTATGCAGGGACTGGTAGCCGTTGGGCTTGGGAAGAGAGATATAGTCTTTGATGCGTCCAACCATTGGCCGGTATTCGCGATGAATAATACCGAGTGCCTCATAGCAATCGGCAATTTCCGGGACGATGATACGGATCGCTACCAGATCATAAATCCGAGTGATGTCCATGTCGTGACGCTTGAGTTTCTGGTAGAGTCGGTAGAGATATTTGGTGCGACCGGAGATATCAGTGACTCGGACTTTTTGGCTGGTGAGCGCATCGCGAAAGAGGTCGATAGTTTTTTCCATGTAGGCCTTACCTTTATGAAGATAGGTTTCTTCAAGTTTTTGAGTTTCTTCGTAATGCTCCGGATCAAGATATTTGAAAGAGAGGTCTTCAAGTTCTCCTTTGATTTCTCCGATACCGAGTCGATTGGCGATGGGGGCATAGATTTCTAGGGTTTCACGGGCGATGCGTGCTTGTTTTTCCGGGGCGAGGTGTTCGAGGGTGCGCATGTTGTGCAGTCGGTCGGCCAGTTTGATGATGACGACTCTAATATCCTGGGCCATGGCCAGAAACATCTTGCGCAGATTCTCGAGATAGAATTCTTCTTGAGAGCCGCGCAGTTTGATCTTGCCCAGTTTGGTGATGCCATCGACCAGGAGAGCGACTTCGTTTCCAAACTTTTCCTCAACTTCTTTGATGGTGGAGGTGGTATCCTCTGGAACATCATGCAAGAGTCCGGCGGCGATGGTTTTTTCATCCATGCCGATTTCAGCCAGGTTTTTGGCGACGTGGAGAGAGTGGATGATGTAGTCTTCGCCGGATTTTCGTTTTTGGCCACGATGAGCCATCTCGGCAAACGTATAGGCAGAGGTCACAAATTTTTCCGCCTCCCCTGATAGGGGACGCGGCGCAGCCGAGAAGACATCTTTGAGGGCGATAGGGGTCATAGAGTATATAGAGTCACACTGTCTTCAGTATAGTGATTGAAAGGGAGGAGAGCAATCCCGCACCTTTTTGCCACTATAAATGTCTGTAAGTTCAGTGATATCTGTACTCTTTCAGTACGCTTCTAAGAAATGTAAAAAATACCTACTTAGCGCTTTTGCGCTTGTGGCAAAAAGGTGCGGGATTGACAAACGCAACTGAGTTGCGTTAATATAGAAATATGAATATGGAAATACTTTTTGAGACTATCAAACACAAGGGTTTACGTCTCACCAAGACACGACGAGCTGTGTTGGAGCTGCTCGTTGCAACGCACACTCCCCTGTCGGTGCCACGTATTTTGGATGAGCTAGCGTGCCGCGGGCTCTCGGTGAACAAGACGACAGTGTATCGCGAGCTCGAACAGCTCGAAAAGGTTGATATAGTAAAGAGTCTTTCTCTGCAAGACCGCAAGCAGTACTTTGAGCTTGCGACCCGTGACCATCACCATCATTTTGTCTGTATCGAATGTGACGAAGTGGAGGATGTCCTTTTTGATGAATCCGATCTTTTGAGACAGGAATCGTTACTCGTTCAGAAAAAAGGCTTCTCAGTTTTTCGTCATTCACTGGAGTTTTTTGGTCTGTGCAGAATGTGTAGTTAAAGAAAAAGCATATGACAACTGTGTACCTGTATACCTTTGGAAGTATCGCCGTGGTGAGTGTCCTCTCGCTCACCGGTATTCTCCTCCTCTCTTTTCGGGAAGTATTTTTCCGCAAATATATTCCATTGTTTATCAGTATCGCTGTCGGTGCCCTGCTCGGTGATGCATTTATTCATTTGATTCCTGAAGCCTTGGCGAACGACAATACCACGGGCATGAGCTTGCTCATTATCGCGGGTATTTTGTTGTTCTTTGTTTTGGAAAACTTTCTTCATTGGCATCATCACGGTGAAGACACTGAAACGTCCCATATTCACCCGGTCGGGAGACTGGTACTGGTCTCGGATATTATTCACAATTTTCTCGATGGTGTTATTATCGCTGCCAGTTTTATGGTGAGTGTGCCGGTCGGTCTGGCTACGACATTGGCGGTTGTCCTTCATGAAATACCCCAAGAAGTTGGTGACTTTGCTGTGCTCTTGCATGCTGGCTATACCAAGAGACGTGCGATTTTTTTGAACTTTCTCACTGCCCTTTCTGCATTTTTTGGTGCCGCCCTCTTTTTGGCGATTGGTGAATATGCGACACCGCTCACGGCTTACTTTGTTCCTTTGACAGCCGGTGGCTTTATCTATATCGCGGTGGCTGACCTCATTCCTGAATTACAAAAGACCAAGCGCTTCAGGGATTCCCTATATCAACTGGCCGCCGTTATTGGTGGTGTACTCGCGATGGCAGCACTGACCTTGTTTGAATAAGTTTTCTGATTTTTTAGGAAGAGCGCGGGGTTGACTGGGAATTATCACGTGCTATACTGGTGTCATCCAGGGCTCTGATGAGCCATTTTTTCGTAACATCTAAGCGGAGGACAGGATGCTGGTTGAACATTACGATATCTCCGTCCAAGGAGGCGAGTATCGAATGCATGATTGTGTCATCACCCGATTGGAGCTACGATCTCTCAATCAGGGGGCGAGTCTGGAGTCGGCCGTGTTTGCTTTGGTGACGTTTGGGGATTTTTCGCCGACTACCCCAGTTATTCAAGTGCATACAGCCGGTTTTCAACTTTCTGAGATACCTGCTTATCGGGACTATTTCGGGCGTTGGAGAAAGCTTAATGGTGTACATCTGTTTGAGGGTGGTTTCCTCGATTATTTGCCCCAGGCGCTTCCAGTGAGTATCGAACTCACCGTTGAGAACGGTCGTATGGAGAGACTGACTGTGCAAATCGGTAATCACGTAAAGCTCTCTGGGCGTTTTCCGCAAGATGTTGACGCCCTTAAGCTCTACTTCGGCGTGGTAGACAAGGTGTTGGACTGAAAAACCCAAAGGCGTCCCGCAGTGACGGGACGCCCTTTTTCTTTTCTTCTTACTTATTTTCCAGTTTGTCCGGTCGATGATTGGGACAGATTTTACTACTACATCTCTCGGGGATTGTTTTTGTGCCCTCCATCATGAGTGATTGGCAAAGCGGACAGAGGTTGCCGGTAGGTTTAGCTTTGATGGCGTTTTTACATTTGGGGTAGTTGGTGCAGCTATAGAAAATTCCGAAGCGTCCTCGGCGTTCCGTCATCTCACCGTCTTTGCAGGTAGGACATTTGACGCCAGTGGTCGGATTGAGTGAAGCGTCTTGTTTGATGTGTTTGCACTTGGGATAGTTGGAACAGGCGATGAAGCGGCCATAGCGACCATCACGTTCGAGGAGTTTTCCATCCTTACACTCCGGACAGGCTTCGCCGGTTTCTTTTGGTCCTTCGAGTTCCACGCCATCGATGGTGCGAGCACCGGTACATTCCGGGAATGTGGAACATGAAAGAAATTTTCCATTTTTAGCGAGTTTGACCACCATGTCTTTACCGCACTTGGGACAGACCGTACCCTCTGGGGCATCGCCCATGTTGGTGACCTTATCTATCTTGTCTTTACTCTTCACTTGTTTGGCAAAGGGAGTATAGAATTCTTTGAGAGTTTTTTCATATTCGCGATCACCATTGGCGATATCATCGAGCTTGTCTTCCATTTCGGCCGTGAAGCTTTCGGCGAGGATAGCACTGAAGTGTTCAAACAGAAAGTCATCTACGACGATACCGGTATCTGTGACCATGAGCGCTTTGCCGTCTTTTTCGACATAGCCACGATCCTGAATCGTTTTGACAATCGAGGCGTAGGTACTCGGACGACCAATGCCTCGTTTTTCCAATTCTTTCACTAGCCCTGCCTCGGTATAGCGGTGTGGTGGTTCGGTCTGCTTTTCTTCGGAGAGGATTTCTTTCAAAGAGAGTGGATCAGAAGCAATGACTGATGGTACCTCGACATCATCCCCGCGAGCGGCCGTATCGAGTTTGAGCCAGCCATCAAAAAGCAATCGTGAGCCACTGAGCGAAAAGTTTGGCAGGGCACGATCAGTCGTGTTGGCAATGATTTTTGTGCGCAGGATTTCAGCATCGGTCATTTGTGATGCCAGGGTGCGGGTACGGATGAGTGTGTAGAGACGTTTCTCATCGTCAGTAAAGCCCGCAGTTTTTTTGGCTGGGTCGGTTGGGCGGATAGCTTCATGGGCTTCCTGGGCGTTTTTGCTCTTGGTCTTGTAGTAACGAACCATCAAGTATTTTTCGCCAAACTCTTTGGTGATGGCGGCAACGATATCTGGCATGGCTGTTTCCGAAAGAGAAGTACTGTCGGTGCGCATGTAGGTGATAGCTCCTTTTTCATAGAGTTTTTGGGCGGCACGCATGGTGCGTGAAGGTGAGAGACCGAGACGAGATGATCCGGCCTGTTGCAGGGTCGAGGTAGTAAACGGAGCGTAAGGACGACGCAGCGCCTCGGTCGTGGTAACTTCGATGATTTCCCATGGTTTTTTTTCTGCGAGAGAGATGATCTCTTTCATCTCGGTCTCAGTTTGCGGTTGCTTGACGCAGGTAAAGAGCAGGGCTTCTTTTTTGTTGGTGAGGCACAGGGCGGTAATGACGAAATAGGTTTCCGGAATAAATGCGCGGATTTCTTTTTCTCGCTCAACCAAAATATGAAGAGCGGGGGACTGGACGCGACCAGCGGACAGACCATAGCGCACTTTTTTCCAGACCAATCCGGAGAGATCGTACCCTACGAGGCGGTCGAGGACGCGGCGCGCTTCCTGAGCGCGACGGAGGTTGGTATCGAGAGCTCGTGGATGAGCGACAGCCTCGATAACGGCCTTTTCTGTGATTTCGTAGAAGAGGACACGCTGCGGTTTCTTCAATCCACAGGTCTCGGCCACGTGCCACGCGATAGCTTCTCCCTCTCGGTCGGGGTCGGTTGCGAGGAGGACTTCGGTTGCTTTCTTGGCTAGTGATTTCAGTTCACTTACTACCTTTTCCTTGCCTGGTGAAATTTCATAATGAGGAACAAAGCCACCAGGGATGTCGATGGCCTTTTTATTATTTTTGGGGAGATCGCGGACATGACCAACCGAGGCCACGACTTTGTACGTGCCCTTCAAATACTTTTCGATGGTCTTGGCTTTTGATGGAGATTCGACGATGAGTAATTTCATAGTGCTCTTACATAGTGCATGCCGCCGACATTTTTGGCAAGACCTTTGATTTCGAGAAGAGAGAGGATGGATGATACCTGCGCCGTTCCGAGTATAGTCTGTTTGATAATCTTGTCAACGTGGAGTGGTTCATGCGTGAGAACAGCTAGTATCTTTTGTTCCTCTGGAGAAAGTCCGGATACGTCGGTAGTGGTACTCTTTTTTTCTGCGTCAGGAAACAGCGTATCGAGCTGCAGTTCTTCCAGGATATCTGAGACGCCCGTGACCAGTTTGGCGCCGTGTTTGAGAAGTAGGTTGGTGCCGACGGAGTAGGGCGAGAGGATAGAGCCGGGGACAGCAAAGACTTCGCGGTTGTAATCGAGCGCACACTGCGCTGTGATCAGGCTACCGCTTTTTTCAGCAGCTTCGATGACGATGGTTCCGAGACAGAGTCCGGCGATGATGCGATCGCGCTGTGGAAAGGAACCCTGATTTGCCTCTGTACCTGGAGGATATTCGGAGACGAGGGCGCCGTGCTGCATGATTTTCTGAGCCAATTGAAAATGCGAAACCGGGCTAATCATACGATCATCGATCCCGCTTCCCAGTACAGCAATCGTTTCGCTGCCGGCCGCTAGGGCGCCCGTATGCGCTACCGAGTCAATACCAAATGCCATACCGGAAACAACGATACAGCCGGCGCGAGCTAGGTCTTCTGCCAAACGAGTGGCTACCTGTACGCCATAGGCAGAGTGTTTGCGCGATCCTACGATAGCAATCATTGGCGGCTGCTTATTCCAGTCAAAGGAACCTCGGGTATAGAGTGCTTGGGGTGCATCGGGAATCTCTCGGAGGAGTGCGGGATAGGTAGGATCTTGTTTTCCATGGAGCGTGATATTGAGCTCGAGCAGGTTCTCCCAAAGTTTTTGTGGATCAAGGTGTTTGCGACCCGCAACGATGAGGGCAATTTTGTCACGGCTCATTTTGGGAACCAGAGCGAGCTCTGTTTCAGAAGCACGCCATGCCTGCTCACTGCTGCCAAAGTGAGAGAAGAGTTTTTCGAGTGTGCTACTACCGACGCCTTCAATAAAGCGGAAAGCATGGAGATAAGTATTGTATGTTGTTCCCATATATCATATATAGTAGACAATATTTCTTTTTTCGGCTACACTCAGTATTGTATTTCTGGGCTGGGGCCGTTTCCGCCAAAGGCGGACCAGCCTCTGGCTGGAGCTCATCATCTAGTGTATATACTATGTTTACGGTGTATGTACTAAAAAGTAAAAAAAACGGTAAGCGTTATATTGGGTACACCGGAAAGGAAGCAAATGCTAGATTGAGAGAACATAATACTGGTTCAAATAAGTATACGAGACATAATAGTCCTTTCATACTAATATATATAGAACAATATGAAGAAAAGATTGATGCCGCGAGAAGAGAAAAGTTTTTGAAATCAGGACAAGGAAGAAAGTTTCTTGATGAAAAATTAAAGTAAAATTGGGCCGTTTCAGCCAAAGGCTGATCCGTCCTCTTCCGCCAAAGGACGGATCTGCCTTTGGAACGAGGCGGAAGCTTATCATCTGGGAGCACCGCGCGGTGTGTCGATACATGGCGATAGTTATTTTAAGTAGAATATAAGAGAATTGGGCCGTTAGCTCATCTGGTAGAGCACCGCATTTGCAATGCGGGGGTGGCAGGTTCGAGTCCTGTACGGTCCACTGTATAAAATATCCGTATCGTATGATGCGGATATTTTATTTTCCGTACATGATTCGAACGGGAAGGGGTCGGGAAACGGGAGTTTCCCGTTTGGGGTGACCCGCTTGCGGGACTAGAGGGCGGAAGCCCTATAGAGCGCAGGCCAGAGGCCGAGTATTCGCGTCCTGTACGGTCCACCATCATTACATGTATATTGGATACATGACTCGAGTCGTTCTTGTTCGCTACGCGATAATCGTATGCATAC
>CAZPXK010000006.1:0-29358 GCA_964590035.1 uncultured Bdellovibrionales bacterium | reverse complement strand
GATCGTGTTTTCCCAAGGATGTGAAGGCGTTCATCGAGACGGGTCGTCAGTATGACACTCACTTTCAGATTATTGAAACAGTGAGTGAGGTGAACGAAGCACAGCGCATCAAGCCGTTTGTAAAATTGAAAGAAGTATTTGGAAGCAAATTGAAAGACAAGACCATCGCTGTATGGGGACTGGCGTTCAAGCCACGGACTGATGATATTAGGGAAGCTCCTGGCATCGAGAATATCAAGTTGTTTTTGGAAGCAGGCTGCAAGGTGCGCGCGTTTGATCCAGTGGCCATGCCCAATACCAAAAAGATTCTGACGCACAAGAATCTGACCTATACGAAGAAAGCCCTCGATGCTTTGAAGGGTGTTGATGCGCTGGTTATCGCGACCGAATGGGACGAATTTCGTGTGGTGGACTATAAAGATTTGAAGAAGCTCATGAAGGGCGATACTATCTATGATGGCCGTAACGTCCTCGAGCGTTCCGAAGCCGAAGCGCATGGCTTTACCTACTATGGTATCGGAGTTTAGTTTATGAAAGTTCTCTTCCTCAACTACGAATACCCACCTTTGGGTGGGGGGGCGAGCGTGGCGACCGAGGCTCTTTTGAAAGAGTGGGCGACTACTCCTGATATCGAGGTTCATCTCGTGACCGCAGCTATTGGGAATACGCTTGAGGAGAGTGTTGTGGGTGGAAATGTGTATGTCCATCGTCTACCGATTGGCAAAAATCCAAAGAGGCTGCACTCTCAGTCACTGCGTGATATTTTTGTCTACACCATCAAATCGTGGTTTTTTCTCCAGTCATTTATTCGAGAGGAAAACAAGAAGAAAAGATTTGATGTGACGTTGGCGTTTTTCACAGTGCCCTGTGGCTTCATAGCGTATCTGGTCAAGTTGTTTTATGGTATCCCGTACGTGGTATCACTGCGTGGCGCCGATGTGCCGGGATTTAGCGAGAAATATGATACGTTCTATATCTTTGCCCGACCGTTGGTTCGATTTTTGTGGAGACGAGCGGAAAGGGTGATCCCGAATAGTGTCGGTATCACTGAATTGGCCAAGCGGACTGATCCGAAACAAGAGATGCATATTATCGAAAATGGTGTTGATACACAGACGTTTCTGCCACAACGGCAAGGGAAGTCTTTTTCGCCAGTCGTGTTTCTTTCGACATCTCGTCTCACACCACGCAAGGGCATCCATCATTTGGTTGAGGCGTTTGCTGTGGCAGTCAAGTATGCTCGGGTACCTCTCGAACTCCGTCTTATTGGTGAGGGAGAGCAACGAGAATCGCTCGAAGCGAGAGTGAAAGAATTGGGCGTGGAGAATCAAGTGAAATTTCTTGGTCGTATTGAGCATGATGCGTTGTCGCGGTTTTATCAAGAAGCACATGTGTTTGTTCTTCCTTCAAAAAACGAAGGGATGAGCAATGCGGCACTCGAGGCGTTGGCCTCTGGATTGCCGCTTGTTGTTTCGGGAACCGGTGGTATGCAGGAGTTGGTGACGGATGGCAAAAACGGACTCTTTATCGATCCGGAATTGACGGCACCTTTTGCTGAAGCCTTGGTTAGCCTGGCACAGAACCAGGGGAGTCTCATTACCTTTGGTCGAGAAAGTCGGCGTCGCGCAGAAGAACGGAGCTGGGGGAAGGTGGCACAAAACTTTGAGCGTATACTGGAGCAAAGTCTGAAAAAATAGCCTTTCTAGACATGAAAAAGAATCTTATCACCATTGGGAAGGTGGCCGTGACGCTCGCCTTAGTTTTTTGGCTGATTGAGCGAGTGGAATGGTCAGTAGTCAAAACAGAGTTGGTAGAAGTGTCGTGGGCACTCCTCTTTTTGTATGTGCTGCTGCAAGTACTGGGAAATATTATCTCAGTCAGTAATTGGCAGAACATCGCTCGGTATAAGGGGCTTTCTTTTGGATTGAAAGAGGGCTTTTTTGCTTTTATGACCGGGGCGTTTATCAACAACTTTTTGCCTTCAACTATTGGTGGAGATGCCTATCGGGGACTGTGGCTGGCACGAAAGACCGGCGCTCGGGCGGCGTCGCTTTCGACGGTTGTTTTTCATCGGTTTATTGGCCTCTTTACGACCGCTCTCTTAGCGCTCGTGCTCAGTTTTGTGTTGTGGGAACACGTCTTCACGAGTATGCCTCTTTTGGTAACGCTACTCGTGCTCTTTGTCTTTCTGGTGCTTGATCTCATGCTGACTGTTCTTCATGGCCAGTCGTGGTTTCAGGGTTTGGTAGAAAAAATCCCTTTTCAGAAAGTGAGACGTCTTTCACAAGAAATTGTTTTTTACACCACAAAAAAAATCTGGACAGAGACAAGTATACGAGCAGCGCTGTTTGCCTTTGTTGGTGTCGGTTTGACGAACTATACGCTGTTTCAGGCGCTCGGAAACGATATCCCCTTTCTGTCATTTCTGGCAGTTATTTTTTTGGTGGTGATAGTATCGAGTATCCCTATTTCTATCGGCAATATCGGGATCAAAGAATGGGCGTACGTGGTATTTTTTGGATTGATCGGGGTGAGCGTCGAAACGGCCGTGACTGTGGCGCTCCTCTCGCGTTTCATTCAGATGCTTATCTCTTTTGTGGCTTTGCCACAGTATTTCAGTAACTATCTCAAATCTCAACGCTTACAATAAAAAGAAAACTAAGCTTGTCTCATAAAACCTCCAGATTTCGGCTGAAAACCTCTCAAAGCTCGTCGGGTTATCATGATAGCCCTCACTCACTTTTCAAGATTTTCATCTCGAAATCTGAATGTTTTCTCAAGACATGAGATTTGAGATAGTTACTAGCTCTCGTGAAGAAAAGGAGAGCTAATCTTTTTGGGGTTATTCGTGTGTGACTCGTTCGAGTTGAAACCCATTTTTTCCCCATGAGAATTGTCCCCAGGAGCCATTAGCTTTTCGGAACTCATCAATGATGTAGTAGTGGATGTCGTTCAATGTTTCTTCATGCCACACGTGAGCTTCGCCGGAGATAGAGACGATTTCTTTGGGACTGTTTTCAAGAATACTTCGAACGACATCGCCGTTCAATATATCATACCGTTTACGATCGGATTCAAACGGAAACAGGGGATGGTCAGAAAAAAGAAGTATCTTGGTTGAAGGTGTTTTTTCGATGTCGACTTTGAGCCAGTCGAGTTGTTCGGCATCAATGCGACCTCGGTCACGGTTACCAAAGGAGCGTGTCAGAGAAATACGTGTCAGTTCATCCTGTACTTTCTTTTGTATGAGAGCGAGCTCTTCGGATTTCGTTGGCACTGCATCGGCATATTTAGTCCGATAGGCATTGGTTGAGAGGGTTTTGATATCTGCGAGACGTACTTCCAAAGCAGCGCAAAGAGGACTGTCTTGGCAGGAAAGGCGCATAGGCGTGCCTCCTAAAACTGTATCAAGTATAACCACATGGACATCATCGATATCAAATGAGTAGTATGTTTTTTCGCGACCGATTGTTTGTAGCCAGGCATGATACGAGGCAATGGAACTTGCTATGTCGTGGTCTCCGAGTACGAGATGTGTCGGTAGCTCCGAAGAACGAAGTTTGTCTGCGATGTAGCGCGCGTCTTGGTCACCGGTGTTTGAACAATCACGAAGTCGATGGCTGGCATTGTCACCGAGACTAACAATAAAATCAGCTTGTTTTGTCTGGCTGAACGCTATAAAGTCCTGCAGATTTTTTTCGGAAGCTGCTTCACGTGATGGGCAGTGATCGATATCTGTGATGATAGCCACGCTCAGTGCTTCTTGTACTTTGACGACTTTGATGAAGTTACCGGGGCGTCCGCCGATATTGAGTTGCCAGGCAGGATTGGTAACCCCGTAGTATTTGTGGGCGGTCAGTCCGGAGAGGCGTTCCCAGCGATCGGCACGTGACATGTAGCGCATCTGGCCACGCCGTGTAAGGACATAATAATCCGGCTGTACGACGTTTCCGTCAAAAGTATAGGCATTGAGGCAACGACCGACAAAAAACTCACAGACGCCGTAATAATCGATCCAAACAGTGAGATTTTTGGCGTCAGGGAGGCTGTTCAGGTACTGGGCGGCTTCGTACCCACCATAGCCCCAGGCATCGTGAATAAGGGCAGATTTTGGTAGAAAAGCGTTGGTGTAGTTGAAGTAAAACGGGGCACTCTGTGCCAGACTGATGACCGAGCCGATAAAGATCAAGAAAAAGAAGGCGTATTTGGCACGGGAAGACAGGCTAAAGAGCGAGGAAAATCCGAGGGCAGCCAGAAAAGAGAAGAATGGGTAAAGGAGAATGCTGTAACGGGGCGTGGTGAGGGTATTGGAAACAATGAGGAGAATGCTGTAGGTCAGAAAAAAGAACAAGAGTGTTCCAACCAGAAATGAGTGAGATTTTTTTTGGGAGAGTATGTGGAGTAGTGTGAGGAGAAAAAAACCAAACAGCACCACGGGCGTCAGAGAAAAAACAAGGGGATTCCATTCGAGGAT
Source organism: uncultured Bdellovibrionales bacterium (assembly GCA_964590035.1). Taxonomy (GTDB): domain Bacteria; phylum Patescibacteriota; class Minisyncoccia; order Moranbacterales; family UBA1568; genus UBA1568. The sequence continues at coordinate 24,884 of CAZPXK010000006.1, read as the reverse complement.
GAATGATTCAAAAAAATTGGGGACACTAGCATGGTAGCGGGCGTCACTCAGGTCTTTGATGTCAAAAGGAATACTGGTAAACAGAGTAGTTTCTGGAAAGAACATGCGGACGATGATAATTCCGATAAAAACACTGAGAAATAACAATGAAAGAACATGAGTCCAAGAAAGCTTACGGAGAGGAGAGTTTTTGATTGAGAGGAGGAGTTTTTTCTTCAGAACAAAAACATCAAACAAAAAGAGAGTAAAGAAAGACCCAGCAAAGAGTGAGAGTTCAGCTTTGTCCGGTATGGTTTCGACGATTTCACCTATGTACTTGGCATCAACGAGAAGAGCTGGGAGAAATGCGACGAGAACGAGTGCTGAGCCCAGACTGATTTTTCCCCAGGAGAAAAGGTCGCTCGTTAGAGTGTCGGTTTCTCCTTTCTGGAGATTAAAAAATCGCAAGACAATGAGAGCGAGATAGAGGGGAATGAGGATAAAAGCCACGTATTTCGTGAGGAGGGCGAAGCTGGTAAAGAAAATGGTGAGCCAAAAAAACTTGCGTTCTTTGAGGGTGAGAAAGGCAAAATAAGAAAAGAGTGCCGCTCCACCCAGTGACCACAGGAGCGTGTCGGGATTGACGATCTGTGAGATGCCAAGGAGGATAGGGGAAAGCGCTATCAGTGTGGTGGAGAGGAGCGCGATAAAATGAGTCGTGAGACGACTAATGACATAAAAAAGAAACACGATAATAAGGCCGTTTGTGATGAGCAAAGGGAGACGAAAAGCAGTATAGAGTTGCTCACTCCTATTTACATCGTAGACAAGGGTGCGGTCTTTGTTTTCCGAACGGTGCGTCTGTGGTTCTGGTTCAAAGAGAAGCGAAACGCCGGAAAGGAGCGCGAGTGTGACCCCGGGTTTGTCGTTGATCAGGGTCTTTTTCCATTCGCCGTCAGTCCATGCTTCCCAGTATTGAGGAATCCGTTCGTAGACCCAGTAGTGTTCATCGGCCGTGACAAACTGCCCTATGTGTTGCATTCCGAAGAAAAAATAGGTACCGATGACCAGGGCGAGAGCAATGTTGTAGACCTGTGTGCGTATGAGAGGGAGAAGCGTTTTGAGCATGAAAAAAGAATGTTATTCGGAGAATTTGAAGATCTTGACGAAGTGAGTGGGGCGTTCGTTGATGTGTATTTCGTGGGCAGGATTGCTTTTTTGATAGTACTGGTCAAAACGGATGATTCCTGGTTTTTGATTGGCGATGTCGCCACCCATCATTTTGGTCGTGCGGCTTTCGCGTCCGGCAGAAACGACGATATAGTCGAGACCGCGTTCGCGGAGCATGGAGTAATTGCGACCACGCGAACAGTTGCCCACAAAGAACTTGCAGACACCGTCTTTGTCGGTCCAAATCATCATGTTTTTGGCATCAGGGAGGCTGTTGAGATACTGAGCGGCCTCATAGCTCCCGGCGCCCATATCTTTGACATCCGTGTGGTACACGGCAGGGAGAAATGACGAGGCGTACGAGAGAGGAAAGGGCGTACTGATGAGGGTGAGAGTGCCGAGGAGCGTCGCTATGGATGCTGCTAGTACTGGAGAGGGTATATGGAGTTGGTACCTGGCGCGGAGGAATCTCATGACCTGTCCGAGCGTAATTCCGGCGATGATAGCAGCCAGTGGGAAGAGCATGATCTGGTAGCGGACAATAGCAGCTACGTTGTTTACGGTAGTGCCGATATAGTAGAGGAGGATAAAAATAATGAGGTAGAGGGATGTGCGAAGTGCTGTTGATTCGACAAAGCGGCGTTTCAAGAAAGAGAACGGCGTGAGAAAAAGAGAGACAAAAATAAGAGGGGTTACTCCAAAGATAAAGGGGTAAAAATTGGTGAGGAATGCTCCGAGGAGATCACTTTTCCCCGCAATGGTTTTGGGTGAGGCAAGAAGTTCGGTGAACTGATACAGGCTCATGCCGGACCACGTGTTGAACACGGTGAGGGCGAGTGCCAAGAAAAAGCCACCACCAACAATGAGTGCGATACCCTGACGAGTTCGTTCATGCAGGAATCCAAGGAATATAGTGGTGAAACGGGAGCGATTGAGCCACTGGTCCATGAGAATAAGGCTGATGAGGACAAAAAAGAGGGGTGCTACCTTTTCAAAGGCCTGACTGAAAACGGTGCCGGTCAGTATCTTGTAGGGCTTGACCCAAACCGCCGGGAAAAGCAGGTAGAAAGTGGTCAGTGCGGCAAAGCTGAGGAGTGCCATGTGTTTGAGGGAGCGCTTGAGATAGTCGGCAAAGGCGATAACGGCATTTTTTGGCTGGTAGAGGTATTCGAGAAAGATAAGGCCGAGAAAAAAGACAAACAAAATATTGCCGACATATTTGGTGAGAAGTGTGAGGCCGAGAAAGATGCCGGAAAAAATGAGATAGCGAAAAGAACGGCGCTTGAGGAATACCAGGTAGGAGAGGAGCGAGAGTGGTGCCAAGAGCCACAAGAGAGAATCTGGGTTGATAATTTTGCTCATCCCTATGAGTATCGGCGAAGTCGTGATGAGGACATAGCTCATGAGGGCATCCCTTCTTCCGAGGAGTCGTTCGAGAAAGAAATAAAAAAGTGGCAGAATGAGGGCGATAACGATGAGGAGCGGGAGACGGTAGGCCAGATAAAAACTCTCGACATCATTTTTTAGGCTGATGACCTCTCCTTCTTTGTGGATGGTCTTGTAGTCCTTGGTTGATTTGAACCACAGTCCGGGACCGGAGGCGATAGCAAGTGTAATACCAGGTTTGTCGCTTATGTTGGTGCCGCGCCAGTCGCGTTCTCCGATGTTTTTCCAGTACTTGTTGATACGCCCATCAAACCAGAGCGGCTCGTCGACAGCGGCATACTCGGTGATTCGATGAAAAGCAAATGAAAAAAAGAGGGTTGTCGAAAACAACACGAGGAGGAGTGCTGGTAGCCCTTGGGCACGGAACCATTCTCTGGTAGAGAGTGCCGCGCTGTCTTTTTCACCGAGGAGGCGTTCTTGGGCGATAAAACGAGCGGCGATAACGATACCGGAAAGAATAACGTATCCACCAAGAGCCAGCATGAAGATATAGTGGAAATTTTTGGAAGCATTGAGACCGTAGGCGAGGATAAGGGCGCCTGGAAGAAAAATAAGCAGAAGGCTGGTAAGCTCGCGCTTCCAATCAAAAGAATTGGTAAAGTAGGCTATCGCCCCCACCGACAGGATACCGAGGATAGGAAAAAGGAGGTAAAAAACGTCATTTTTGAGCCCAAGATCAATCAGTGTCAGTATTTTGACCTGGGGAGCAATAAAGAAGAGGGTTGTAATGGCGATACCGGCTGAAAGCGCTGAAAAAACTCGATTTTTAGGAGAGGTAAAAAAGTCGCCCATAGGGTTGCCACACAGGCTTGTAACAGGATTAAAAGTGTCCTAGAATGAAGGAAAGTTCCCCTTTATGGTAGCGTAAAAAGTAAAAAAATGGAAGCGTGCCCCGTGAGAAATCTCCTGGGTAAGTTCTGGTAAAAAATTGATACATTTTTCATGATTTCTAATGGGGTGCATTCTTTTTTTTCGCGAAACCTAGTTATCCTTCTTTTGGTAGCTATTATTGGCTTTGGGTTTTTTCTTCGTTCATATCATTTTTCCGATTGGCTCCATTTTGAGCTCGATCAGGCACGGGATGCACGGATTGTTGACGATGGTTTGCGGGGGGATTTTTTTGATTTACCACTCCTTGGTCCCAAGGCTGGTGGTACGACACTTCGTTTGCCGCCGGCATTTTATTATCTGGAATACTGGAGTGCCCGAGTGTTTGGTGGGACACCTGCTGGTATAGCTGCCCTTGGGATGCTTCTATCAACGGCATCAATTGGAGTTTTTTTCTTTCTCTTGAGACGATATTTTTCTCTGTTCCTGGCGAGTAGTCTGACACTTCTTTTTGCAGTCTCGGAATTTTTTGTTATGTATGGTCGTTTTGCATGGAATCCAAATCTCATCCCGTTTTTCTTGTTGCTGGGATTTTTTGCATTGTTGCGGTCGGTTGATAAAGAAGAAAAGAGGCCGGGACGTTGGTTTATAGTTGCTGTTGGCGCATTGGCACTGGCGATGCAGTTTCATTTCTTGGCGTTTGTTTCTCTACCGGTGATAGCTGGTCTATTTCTTGCTCTGAAGCGCCCACGATTTTCGTGGCGAGCCTGGCTGGGGGCTCTCATAGTAGTGGGAGTATTGTATCTGCCGATGTTTCTCAATGAAACGGAGACGGATTTTGCTAATGCCAAGGCATTTGTTAGGGCGGTGACAGAAAAATCTTCCAAAAATGATTATTCATTTCTCGAAAAGGGACTGCGTGGATTTTCTGAACACGCGCTCTATGGACTAGTAGCGACTACCGGTTTTGAAGGGGCGACATTTCCAAAAATTGTTATTGGTACTGAAGAAGGCGAGGCTATTGGATGGGCCTGTGATGATCGATGTGATCGAGGAAAGTGGTACGGAGTGGTCTCCGTGCTGGTATTTGGAAGTGGACTCTTGATGCTCGGTTGGTCTTTGTTTCGAGAAACGAAAAAGCAGCATTCGGACTTTTTGTTGTTGACGTCTCTCTGGATTGGGGTAACGTTTGTTTTGTTCTTGCCACTGGCCTATGATATGGTGCCGCGCTTTTTCCTCATCTCCGGACCGGTATTTTTTATTCTGATCGGACTGCTTCTTTCTGGTCTAACCGTTTTGACTGAGTCACGTATAAAAGCAGTTGGATTTTTCATGGTGGGGAGTATTATTATCTTTTTGGTTGGGAGTAACCTCGTTTCTTTGGGCGAACGATTTCGAGAATTGTCGCTGGCCGGTACAGAGGCTATAGATAGTCCGCCGGATCGCATCCTCAAAGAGCGCATTCGAGTGACGCTTTCACAGCAGAACGCTATAGTTGATTTTCTCGAAAAGCGTTCACAAGAAACAGGGTATCCGGTATATATGTGGAGCGAACCGCAGTATCGGCGTGCTCTCAAGTATCTCTTGGAAAAACGTGGTATCGAAAACGCTGTCTTGGGGTTTGATGGTATATACGAGCAGGGAGTGTACTACATGATTCTGCGCGCTCAATCGGATCTCGGGGATGCCCTGAAGAAGTATGAGTCGAGTTATACGATAGGAGAAACGGTTTCTTTCGGGACACTTGTAGCAATTGAATTGATACCGAAACCCGAGGCTGTTCAGGGTGTGCGCCAGGATTTCTCCAAAGAAAAGCCCAATGATTCCCAGGGCTTGCCGCGCTATACCTGGCGGGAGTTTTTCTCGAAACAATCTGCACAAGATCGTGATGATGATGCTCTCGATGAAGTCGATGAAGATCTCTAAAATACGTAATTGAATGGAAGTAACATTATGAAGATTACTTGGAACAAAACCTGGCAGTACCTGCTTCTTATCGTAGTACTCGGGTCAGGACTACGCTTGTATGATTTGGGAAATAATTCATTTGTAGCTGATGAATTTCTCGATATGAACTCGAGTTATGGGTATTTTCAGACTGGCGAGTGGCGGGCTTGGGATTTCAATTTCGGGAAACCGGCGGATATGAATGAAAACGTGGCACGAGATGAGCGGGCCTCGATCTACAAGTGGCAGGTAGCTCAGTTGTTTCATGTTTTGCCACCAACCGAAAGTACGGCTCGGCTGATCAGTGTTTTCTGGGGAGTGTTTTCTATTGTTGTGATATTTTGGGCTAGCTATTTCTATACCCGCAAGAAGTCCATCGGACTCTTGGCAGCATTTTTGTTTGCGGTCAGTATCGCTGGTATTTTGTTTGATCGGCGACTGCGTATGTACGCGATGTTTTTGCCGGTATACTTGGCGTTTGCAACCATGCTCTTTGCTTTTTTTGAAACACAGTATCGAGGCAAGATCCTCTGGTTACAAAAGGCGTGGGAGAAAACGGGCCTGAACTTTTTGTACCTGTTGCCGCTCCTGGTGCTCGCATGGGTGAACGCGCAGGTGCACGGGCTTTCTCTCAGTGTTATCCCGGTGTTTGGCCTCTATGTATTTGTCATGATGATGATACTTTGGAAAAGAGAGGGGACGTTCAAGAACAAGTATGGCGTCACGGTCGGATTGGGAATACTGTCCGTTGTCTGTGCTGTGATATTTTTCCCAAAACTTGTTCGCTTGGGTTTTGGCAGTCTCGTGTGGTTTGATGATCACTACTCATACTTTGGCTACGTCCTGCGTGACTTTGCACATCCATTGCTAGGTGTTCTTATAGCGGGCTTTGGGAGTTTTGTTTTATTCCGACGTTTAGGAAAAGAAAAAGAAGCGCTCTTTGTTACGCTCTCTGCTATCGTACCGCTGGCTTTGGCTGTCTGGTTCTTTCGGCGCAATGCCGGTTCGCAGTATATCTTTTTTATTCAGTCGTTTGTTCTGTTGCTCTCGGCAGCGGGTATATACGGAATCATTCATTTCGTAAAGGATTCTTTCCCACAATTTGGAAAAAAAGGAGTATTGTCAGTGCTACTTTTGGCAGGGATACTTTTGCCCAATTGGGGATATTTTTTGGAAGAAAACAATACCTATCATGAGACGTCTTCGGGTGGTAACCCGAACTATCGTAAAGTGTTTGAATACTTCAAGAAAAATAAACAGGAGAGTGATGTTCTCATCACCCGCAATGTCCGCAACTACTACTGGTCCGGCGCCAAAGTACCGGTCATCGATCTGGGAGACGAGATCAACCGGGAAAAGTTTTCACTGGCGCAGTTGGAGCAAGCCATGCGTGAACATGCTACCGGTTGGATCATCCTTTCGGATAATGACTACGATTATTTTTCTGGTGATGCCGAGGACTACATGAAACGTCATCTCATTCGGGTGAGTAACCCATCCGTACGTGGCCCAATCGATGTTTATCGTTGGGAGTAGTAGTTTTCTTCTAAAGAAAAAGCCCGAGGCCGTGAGGCATCGGGTGGGGCGGTTGGCTGAGAGACGCTGTCTTTCAGCCCGAGAGTGGAGCGGCGAGAGCTTCCATCAGCTTCCGAACCTTTTCAGCATAGTCGCTGCCGAGGAGTTCAAAGTGTTGCTTCAGCTCATGCATTTTTTCACCCTCGTCGCGAAGGTAGGTTGGCGGCGGAAGGAATATCGCGAACAGCGACAAAGGTGGGAAATAGACAGGGACATTGAGCATGGTCGCTCCTTTTCGGTTGACGAAAAATGAAAGAACCCACGCGTCTGATGATACTCGTATCTTCAGAGTGTGACCCGTTGTTGGCTTCAGTGTATTCCTCGTATGTAGAAAAAGCAAGGGAAGGAAAAGAGTTGTCTAGGAGCGTGTGAATAGTTTTTTGAATGGCGCGATATCCTCATCCGAGAGTTCACCAAAAAACCGCAGGAAAGCAAAGTAGAAGAAAAACAAGAAAGCTCCAGAGATCAGGAATGTGATATTTCCTGCAGGGAGGAAGCGACTGAGCAGTGTGATAGTCATGGCACCAAAAGAGCACAAGAGGACTGTCTTCCAGCCAATTCGTACATTGAAGTGTGTCTCAGTGTAGAGCAAAATACCGATCATGAGTGCCAGGGCGGTCAGTGTGGCGGCGAGCGCTGCGCCGACAATTTGGTAAGAGGGGATGAGCAGGAAATTGAGTACCACCATGGCAAGGAAACCAAAGAAGGAAAGGCGCATCGGGATACGAACCAAGCCGGCACCGTTCAATGCAAAAGCCAGTACATAGAAAACAGTCAGGAATCCTACCCCGATAGCAAAGATGCTCATGGCGTTTTCAGCCCCGCTGTAGCGCATACCGTAAAAGAAGTGGAGTATCGGTGTCGCATACAGTACCAAAAGCGTAATCATCGGAAAGAGGAGGAGTGTCATCAGGCGCAGCGCTTTGTTGACGAGGGCGGTAGTCTCTGTGGTGTTGCGTTCGGCGGTGGTCTTGGAAATAGCCGGGAGGAGGAGCATGGCGAGCGCGGCAAAGAGGTAGTAAGGGATGCGGCCGATCGTGATAGCGGCGTTGTAGAGTCCGGTCAGGTGATCATCTTCGAGGAGGGCTTTGACAAAGTAGAGATCGAGAGTCAAAAGGAGTTCATAAAAAACAAGAAAAAGCGTCAGCGGTCCGGCATAGGCCAAGATGGTTTTGGTAGGAAAAGAAATCTCTTGCTCAGATGTTTTTGTACCGAGGCCCAGGCGGCGCTGTATATAGAATATATCGATCAAAATGGCGGCGCCAAACGTAAAGAGTGGCGCGAGGACATAGCCACCGACCGCTCCTTCCAATCCGAAAAATATGGCAGAAAGGGCGATGAAACCAATGCGAGCGAAGGAGCGGACGATTTTGACGATAGCCTGGAGCTTGAAGAGATGGAGTCCGGTCAGGTAGTGATGATAGAACGAGGCAGCAGCAAAAGCAGGGATGATAGCGGCCGAAAGCTGGAAGAGCGGTGTGAGCGAGGGGTCGCGCAGTGCCCACGAGAGAACGGGTGCGAAAAAGAAGAACAGTACTGTGACGCTCCCGATAAGGATAGCCTGGAGCACGGCGGCTTTGCGCTTGATGGCGCGGATGTTCTTGGGATTTTGTTCCAGTACCTCACTGAGATACTTGGACATGGCCGTCGGAATACCGTTGCCGATAAGAACGATGACCATAGTGGTCAGGGTCACCACGAGTCCGTAGCGACCATAATCAGCTGGGCCGAGGACACGGCCGGCCACTGAGTGCACGACATAGGCGGCGATGTTGAAGATTATCTCTGATACCGTGAGCCAGAGAAGCGCTTGTGAGAATTTTTTCATAGACTACTCGCTGTAAATTTCCTGGAGCTTATTGTCAATGTTTTGAGATATACTTTCCGTGTCATTTTCGGCATCGATGACAATCATGTTCCACTGAGCGATTTTTTCTTTGAACAGTTTCATCTTGTCACGAAGGTAGTCGATACCTTGTTCAGGGACGCGTTCGCGCGCCATGATGGCCTCGGGGCTGATATCAAAGTAAAATTGCACATCGCTTTTTGGTGTGTAGCGTGCGAGGAGCTCTATCATCTGATGGAGCGGCCAGATATATCCGGGGATGCGGTGGGCGAGATAAGAAAGGTTGATGATGGAATCAAAGAATGAACGGTCTGAAAGAAGATAGTCATACTGCCGTGCTATGAGGGCGCGACGAAAAAAGTAAAATCGTACCATATCAAGAAAGAGAAATTTGATTCGCAGCATAATGGAAAACCACGAGGCGGTTGTCACGGATTTTTCCTGACCGGGTTGAAAAGTGTTATCGCCTTTAAAAGTGCGGGCTATGCGATTGGCCAGCGAAAATTCGACAGCGTGAAAATAGGCCACTTTCTTGCTCTGCTTGAGGAGTTTTTCCTGCAGAAGCTCTAATTGGGTGGATTTTCCAGAGCCGTCAACACCGGAAAAGGTGATGAATTTCATGGGATTTCTAGTCAAAATCGTTACTAGCACTTGTGGCTATTATAGCATTTTTTGTCCATTTTTATGCTATCCTAGTTCTGTATGAGCCTCAAAAAAATATCAGAGTATCTTTTCCTGGGTTTTCTATTTCTCCTGCCGCTCCAGACGGTGTTTTTGTTGCGTGATCCGTTTATCGACGGTGAAAAATGGCAGTATGGGACCATTGCGATATATGGGACGGATATTCTTTTTCTTTGTTTCGTTATTTTTTCAGTTATTGCTTATTGGAAAAAGAATCTTGATTTACGATTTATGATTGATGAATGGGGATTTCGATGGGTTTCTATTCTAAAATCTAAAATCATACATCATAAATCATCAGCGCTGCTTATAGCGCTGATTCTGTGGTCGGGACTCTCTATCTTCTGGGCGAATGATCAAGTGCTCTCTCTGCATTTTTTTGTGAAGATATTGCTGGGAGCTGGATTATTTTTTGTAGTGCGTTCGCTTGATGCCTCCCTCTTCAAAAAAGTTATTTTTGTACTCCTTTTGGCCGGGATCATCCAAAGTAGTATCGGTATTGGACAGTTCCTGTATCAGTATTCTCCAGCGAGTACCTGGCTCGGCATGAGTGCACACGAGGCCTCGCAGGCTGGTTCTTCGGTGCTGAAAATTGATGGAGGTCGGTTTCTACGTGCGTATGGTACATTTCCTCACCCGAATTTGCTTGGGGGGTTCTTGGGGGCCGTTTTGATGTTGGGGAGTATGTACTATGTATCGAGTATACGCTATGAGAAATCATGGAAATGTCTTGGGGAAATAGTTTTTACGCTTTCTGGATTACTTGTTGTCTCCCTTGGACTTATTTTGACATTTTCCCGAACGGCGTGGCTGGGAGCAGGGCTTGGGATTGTAGTAATTGGATTATATGCTTTTCGACAGGAGGACAGTTGGATACGTGGGAGATTTCTCAAAATTTTCTTGGCATTTGGATTGGCATCTTTGGTCTTTGGCTCAGTTTTGTATAATCAGATTTCCCCTCGTTTTGATACAGTCACTATCGAGCGTGAGGGCTCAGTGTCGGAGCGGGTTGCATCATTACGGGATGTCGAGGTGCTGATTGTTGAGCAACCGATCATTGGTGTCGGAGCAGGCAACTTTACGGCGGAAATCATGCAGTTACAATCAGAGCGACCAGTCTGGAGTATTCAGCCTGCACACAATGTGTTCGTGCTTGTTTGGTCAGAGCTCGGCGTGGTAGGGCTTTCATTATTTTTCTGTTTTCTTGTATTTTCTTTACTCCCCATTCTTAAATCAAAAATATTAAATCATAAATCCGCACTTTTTATCGCGCTTCTCGCTCTTGTTCCAAGTCTTCTCCTAGATCATTGGCTCTATACTTCCCACTTTGGTCTACTGTTTTTCTTCTTGCTTCTCGGCCTCGCGACACGTCGAGAGAGGCTAGATAAATCTTCTAATATCTAATCTACTAGCAACTAAAGGCTTCTTTAGTACATGATTACCGATATTGGCTGGAGCTTGACGACGGGCTTCACAACGTTGTTTGCAACGACACTTTCGATGACGTCTTCAGCTTGTTTATAGTGCGATGAATCCTGCTCGATCACTTTGGATGAACGACCGTTGTAGAGTTTTACGCCACGGGTAGCCAATTTTTCACGAAGCGCAGTGGTATTCTCGGGTACCACAGCCTCAGTCTTTTTGGCGGCCTTACCGGCTCCGTGATTGCATGAGTAAAAACTCGAATCATTCCCATCTTGTCCGACACAGAGGTAGGCTTCGGTCGACATAGAGGTGGGAATAAAAGCGGGTTCGCCGGTGTCTTTGAACGTGGGGTGGCTCGCCATGCGACTCGGACCATAGGCGCGCGTGGTGCCATTTCTGTGTACCCAGAGGTTTTTTTCGTAGTGTTCTTCTTGGGACACGAGAATATGTGGCATGTCGTAGAGCAAATCAGCTTCGATAGGGCGACCCAGGACTTTTTTGGCGGTTTGAAGAAAGTTATGAGTGATAGTAGCGCGATTGGCATGGGCAAAGTTGGAGCAGGCGTTGCGAGCAGCCATATAGAGCCGGCCATCCTCACCATCACCATTGAATGTGATGAGTGGTTCTTTTTTGCCAAAGTCCGAAGTGCGGATCTTTTTGGCAATAGCGGCAATCGTTTTTTTGAATGGCGTGAACCAGAGGAGACGGCCGATATTCATGAGGATAGCGGTCGAGAGGTGCTCACGTTTTTTGGCGGTGAACATGTACATGGTGTACTGACCCAAGATGCCGGAACCGCAGTGCACCATGAGGATGTACTGGCCTTTGCGCAGGTTGAACTTGGCCGCTACTTCCGGGTCAACGACCTCGGTTACTTTCATGAGATCGAGGAAATGATTGCCGGCAGCGCCGATGATGCCAGAGCGAAATTGAGCAAAAAACAAAAAGAGCGGCGGGATGATATGGTAGATACCTTTGCGTGTAGGAGCTTCTTTGAAAAAATTGCCACGATCGATGCTATTCTCCGCTTCGTGTTTGGTCTTGATGTCGAGGTATTCGATAAGCGGCTGGATACCGAGACGACAGATGTCAACGATGATGCGAAAAGGAAGAATAGTACCGACGTATTTTTTGGTAGGGACGGTTTCTGTGGCTTTCTGGAATATCTGATCAATCTGTTCCGGGGTGACAGTGGTGTCATCGAGATCAAGACGAACCAAGCGCATACCACAGGCCGGGTCACTATCGTTGACCTGGGGCAGGATGAATTGTTCGGAAGTAACCGTGGTGCCGGTGGCGTTTTTGCGACCGGGTTTGCTGTGGACGTCGGCCATGGCGGCGACATGATGAAAGATGCAACCGTTTGCGGCGACGCTCTCCAGTTGTTTCATGGTTTCTTCACCCGGCATGAGTTTTTCTCCCACATGAAACACAACCGGCACTTTCATTTTGTCAGTTTTGAATTCGCTCTTGTGTTCGGAGAGTTTGGTAATATTTTGTTCGTACATAGACCTCAGAATAATTTTCAATTCACAATTATCAATCAATTTCAAAATTCTTCAATTAAGAAATTTCAGCATTGTTTAGAAATTAGAAATTGGTAATTAGAAATTCCTCGCTATAGCGAGGCGTATATTTCCTCGTATTGTTTGGCGGTATTTTTCAGATCAAAATGGTCTTTGGCGAAGCGTCTGGCATTTTCGCCGAGATGCATCCTTTCTGCTTCATTTTGCTTTAGATAAGCCAATGATTCAATGAGTTTTTCACCTGAATCTTTCGGAATGGTAACACAGATATCAGGGTTTGAAAACTCTCCGAACTGGGGTAAATCAGAGAGGATGACAGGTTTGGCACACGCGTAGGCTTCGATAATAATGAGGGGGACATCAAACTTTCCTCGGAGGTTTTCGACAGGAAAAATGACCACGTCAGCCGTGTTGTAGAGGGCGGCCATATCAGTAGTGGCTGACTGTTCATCAAAGAGGATGGATTTCTCCAACCCAGCCGTTGCAACAGTGGCACGTATTTCTTCGCGCTTCTGTCGATCGGCTTCGTTTTTGATACGGCAGGCAAACAGAAATTTCATGTTGGATTCCGGGTGTTCGGAAAAATAACGGAGAAAGGTTTCCGTGAGCATGTCGGTAGCGCCGAGGCGGGTGTATTCGCCCGGGTAGATGACCAAGAAATCCTCCGGCGTTAGTCCGTAGGTCGCCATGACTCCCTGATCCTTGGCGCGTGGTTGGTAGCGGTCGAGATCGATACCGGGGTAAATACGCGTGACATTATCAAATCCGAGGAACTCCAGTTTCTTTTTCGTCGTGTCGGTGTAGGTGATGAGCCGGTCGGCAAAGAAAAGTCGATGGAGAAGTTTTTTGTGATAACGATCTTCACGAAGTGTAGCGATGGTCTGGATAGTTTTTGGTCGAAAGGGCGTGAAGTATTTGATGACAAAGGCGTTGAAGAGGGTCGGCGTAAAGAGATAGTGGACGATACTATAGCGAAAACTCTGCGCAAAGAGGTAGAGCGGTAGACGTGCTTTCTGAAAGAACGGATAGTGTGATTTGCTCTCTTTATCCGGTGCAGAGTACAGCGTATGGGAAACAACATTTTCACCGAGTCCTTCCAGTTTCTCTGGTGTGGTGAGAATATGCATTTCGGTTTGTTCGTCTCGTATATTCTTTGCTAAGAAGTAGGCAAAGTTTTTGGAGGCTTCGTCCCAGGGCGGGACGAGGGGACGAGTGGCGAGGAGAACTTTTTTATGAGACATAAGTTTTTATCTGTAAATTTCTTTCGTTTCTGTTCCATCGGAGACAACGATAGAGACTCGGGTGTCGGAGGGGAATGGGACTTGTGGGCGGATGGTCACTGATTCGCCGCGCTTGGGAGAGGCTATCCCGGTTGAAAGCATGCGTTTTTCAGAGAGAATTTCGTAGGTGAACGTGGCTGTATCGCTGTGATTCTCTACCGTAAAATCGAGACTCTGGGGGTCTTGCGGAGTTGCAAAGGAGAGTGTCCACCATGACTTTCCTTGGTCAGGGTCAAGTGCTCGGTCGTTTTGCCAAAAGAGAAACGCACTACTCGCGGTAAAGAGGAGGGCGAAAACAATAACCAGGGTGTATTCGGACAAGTATTTCATTTGGTTTGGTTGCGGGTATAGATATGAATATCAGGAGAGGCGTAGATACGGGAGAACGTAGCGGATTTTTCAAACGGAGTGATATCAAACTTTGGATTGACCACCACGAAATTGGTGCCGGTTTCAGTGTAGCATTTTTCGCCCCGGGCGGTGTTGGGGACAGAAATCATGAGGAGGGTGCACTGTTCACGATTGGGATTGTCTTCGTAGCGCTTGAAGAATCCTCGTGAGAGGGGATAGCTGTAGTCACGAAGGAAAAAGAGTTTCATCCACGCATCGGCAGTGATGTAGTTGTGGTCTTTGAGGATGACGTCATCTGCAGTGGTATGGGTGGCCAGGTAGCGTGAAGCAGCAAAGGTCTGGAGTGCCGGCAGTGCCTTGCTCTCTGGAAGCAGGGTCTGTCCGTTGTCATAGGATCCGCTCCCGAAGGAAAAAACCAGTCCGGCGCCGAGTATAGAGAGGACAAGGATGCTGGGGAGAAAGAACTTTTTTCCTGATTGCGCAAAAAAAGCCAGCGTTCCGACCAAGGCGAAAGCGGCTAGTATTCCGAGAGGAAAGGAAAGATAGGCACCGATACGGTTCGATGGGATATTGATAAACAACAGATGCGGGTAGAACGTCATGAGGAGGAGGATAGCGCCCCACCCAAAGAGAAACGCACTCGCGTAGCGTGTTCGAGTGCCAAGAAGAGCGATAAAAAAGAGTCCGGCTAGTCCGAGAGCCACACGGGCTTCACCAGAAGAAAAGCTGACCTGGTAGAGCGAGAGACCGGTACGGGTGGTTTTGGTCGGGGTACCGAGTGCCGTGCCGATTGCCTGGGTTTCGATATAGGTCGGCATGGCAACCAAGAAAAAGAAGAGACAGGCCGAGAGGGCGATGATGATGGGTTCTGGTCGAAAAAAGAGTTTCCACCAGTCATGCAAAATTTTTCCCAGAGTATTGTGATGAAACACGAGAAAAACCACAAGAGAAGCGCCCAGTGTAAAGAGGAGTATGAGCGTGCTCAGGTGGTGAGTGTAAGCGAGGGCAAAGGTAAGAAAAAATCCGAGTGCCAGGAAATCCGAGCGTTTGTCGCGAAAGGCGCGCAGATAGGACAAGATGATGAGCGGAATAAAAAGATTGCCCAGTGTGTTGCCGACGACGCCACCGGATACAAACTTGGCCTGAGGCGAGGCGAGGGTATAGAGCGGACCAAAAAGAAAGAGGGCTACCAGAGAAACGTTTTGAGGAGTGAAGATTGATTTGGAAAGCAGAGGCGTACTAATACTCTCAGCCAGTGTCCGGGTGAGGATGACGAGTGCTAGGAGTGCCAGGAGGTTGATGAGGAGAAGGAAGAGTATCGGAAAAGCCGAAAGGAAATCGAGACCAGAGAGAATGCTGAGAGCAGCAAAGGGCAGGTGTTCACCGATGATAAAATCCGCAATCGGTTCAGGATCGGAAATATGGTATGAGCCATCAGGCAGAGTGACGATGTCTTTTTTAGCGTAGACAGGCAAGAGACCGGTTTCTGTGACCAGTTTGGACCAGTACATATGGTGTCCCAAATCAGTCGAGGTGGGCAATATAGCATGAGAGAGATACGTTGTTTTGAGGAGCACCGTCAGTACCAAGAGGAGAAGAAAAAGCCCCATCTGGTGTTTCGAAAAAGAATGGAGGGTAGCGGGGCTCAGCGGAGCAGTGGTGTTTTCCTGTGTCTTTCTTTGTACCAACCAAGCAATCAGTGATACCACGCTTACCGTGATGACGAGAGCTGCCACCAGGCTGGTAGCGGTAAAGAGTATGCCGATTTTTCCCATGATTATCATGAGAAAGCTGAGAAACCCGGTACCGACAGCAAACGACAGCACCCAGGTTTCAAGCGCTGGAAGTGAGTTGCTCTTTGTCAGAAAGACGCGCAGCAGAAACCATCCCGGTACAAAAAAGAGGATACCGGTAGCAAAGAGAAAGAGAAATGTTTCAGTGAGAAAAGTCATGAGGCAGGCTGTGAAGATGGTGAAGCTGATGACAGCGCGTCGACATACTGCCGAGAAATAGTCTTCCAGTGAAAATGCTGTTCGGTGTAGAGCGCAGCACGAGTACCGAGGTCATGACGAGCGTGTTCATTGTGGAGGAGCGTGGTGATGGCACCCGACCAGGCGAGCGCATTGCCCGGTTCAACGAGGAGGCCGTTTTCATCCTGTATGATAGCATCTTTCAGACCCTGGAGATTGGACGTGATGACGGGGCGGCCACAGAGCGCTGCTTCGATGACTGAAATGCCAAATCCTTCCATAGTACCCGGTACCACGATGTTAGGAGAAACGACGATATCAGCGGTATGGAAGAGAAGTTTAATCTTTTCCCATGGGAGATTAGTGAGGAGTTTTACACGATGTTCCAGTCCCTTCTCCTTTACGGCTTTTTCGCACTCCGGATAGAGATCGACATCACCAGGGGTATTCTTTTTTACACGGCCCCCAGCTCCCACAAAGATGACATCCTCCGGAAGGAGTGGCATGACATTTTGGAGAAACCACTCGACACCCTTGTGTTTCACATAGCGGGCCACGCGGACGATGACAATTTTGTCGTCCAGATTCTCACCAAGAAAATCTTCCAGATCTTTTCTCACGAAATTTCCGGAGAGTGTTTTTGGATCGATACCGTTATTGATGACGATGCATTTGTCTGCCGATAGGCCTATCTTCTCAGCAACCACTCTTGTCTCCTGACTCACGGGGATATAAAGACTGAGTGTTTTCAAACAGGGGATATTCATGCACGCATAGAGTGTCGGTAGCAATCCTTTTTTGGTGGCAAAAGTAAGGTCAAGACCATGAAGTACGACCGCAATCGTTTTTTTCCAAAAGAATACTCTAAAAGCAAAACCCAAGGGTGCAAGGACGCCATCACCCAGGAGTACGGCATCATATTTGGGAATCAGGAAAAGCCCCTGAAAAAAAGTACGAATAGTGAAAAATGGCAGGGCTGCTTTGCCGCCATGATTGGCCAATGTCCGGACTGTAGCGTGCTTGGGAAGCCACTCGGCCAAAGCCGCGTTTTGGTTCTCAATCCCACCAGTAATCGGGGGGAAAGCACGAGAAATAAAGAGAATGCGCATGAAATTACTATTTTTCAATTTCCCTGCCTGCCGGTAGGCAAGTAATTTCTAAACAAAGTCAAAGTTTCAAAATTGAAAAATTAAGACCTTGAAAATTGATTGGAAATTGAAAATTGAGAATTGAAAATTAGTTCCAAATATGTCCTAATTCTAGCCTTTTTTCACCACTTCGTCACTATTGACTTTTATATTAAAAAGGTGTATAATATACTGTTATTTAAAAAAATTGAAATTCTAAGTTTTAGGAAGAAGAGCGTTTCATTAAGTTTTCTTCTTCCTAAAACTTAGGCACTTACTCTTGGTCGACCCAGCGTTTGGGTAACGAAAGATGTAAGTGAGGAGGTGACTGTGGAAAGTATCAACATCAAGACGCTGAAAATCTTCGTCAAAGATGGCGAGAGCGTAATCCGCGCACTTCGTGCCGCTTTTGTCCCATTCGCGTCGTTGACCACGACTTCGGATGAAGGTCAGAAGCTTGCGGCACAGATTTTCGAGTTTTTCGGCGTCTATGGCTACATGGCCAAGAGCGCTTCGGCAGCCGGGATCCTCGAGACAATCTGGGGCGCCGAAACGGATGACTTCGCGACGGTGACGTTCCATCCATTTGTTGTAAAACTGACGACGCCGCACTCCGGAACCGAAATTTGCCTCTCTCTGTATAGGGCTGGTTTCTACGAGCTGACAATGGACTTCGGTCCGCAGGGTTCAGAGACTCGGGCAGGCCAGGTGCTTTCCGCCGCCGGAGACCTCCCTTTCCGAGTGGAGCTGTAGAAGGTAGGGGAAGGAGGTGCAACACACCACCTTCTCCGCACTCTTGAGTACTGGTTTTCGAACAAGTTTTCAAGAATGAATCAAAAAATCCCTATCTTTTACGATAAGGGATTTTTTGTTTGCCTTCCTAACAACTAATGTCTAATCACTAAAGACTACTTGGTATATCTTTCTTTCTTCAACTGGTACATCAAATCCTCCGTCAACTTACGATTCGACTTGATCATGTCGGCGATAAAGGCAAAGATGAGAAGTTGGATGCCGATGATAAAGAGAACGCTCGAGGAGAGGAGATAGTTCAGGTACGGGGTGACTTTGAAACCACTGCCAAAGTAATGAACGAGAAAGGCAACGAATCCGATGATGCCAATACTAATGAGGGTAAGACCAGGGAAGCCAAAGAATTTCATCGGGCGGACATCCCGTACGGCTTTGAGGATGATGCGGGCGCTGTTGTTGACGAAGCTGTAGACACTTTTGACGATTTTGGATTTACGATCAGCAAAGTAGGTGACCTGAACCGGGATCCAGAGGACGCGCAGGTTCTTACCGATGGCATCGATGATCGTTTCCTGAGTATAGGTAAAGCCGGTCGGGTTGTTCAGTCGGAGGAGCGTCTCGCGACTGTGGGCGCGGAAGCCACAGGTCAGGTCGTCGGTTTTGACATTGAGAAACGAACCGACGAGAGAGGCGCCGAGACGGTTGAAAAAGTCTTTGATCCAAGGAATGTTTTTGGCGGATGATTCGGAAAAACGATCACCGACTACCATGTCCGCTTGGTTCGTGAGAATCGGGTCAATGAGCTTTTGAATTTCACTCGAATCAAACTGGCCATCGGCATCGATGTTGACCATAATGTCTGCACCTTTCAGGAGAGCGTTTTCACTGGCGGTGGCAAACATGACGCCGAGTTTGCGGTTGATGCCATGCTTCAAAACAAAATCAGCGCCGGCTTCTTCAGCAATCTTGACCGTCTGGTCGGTCGAACCATCGTCAACAATCTGAACCAGGACTTCGTCGATACCGGCAAAGTGGCGTGGCATGTTGCGCACGGTGGTACCGATGACTGCTTCTTCGTTATAGGCCGGGATGTTGATGATGAGACGCATACGCAAGAGTTAAAAGTTGAAAGTTGAAGGGTAAAAGCAAGCGAGTCTATTCTTTTGTTTTTTTAATTAATAATTTTGGGTCGACACACTGGATGTTGCAGTTTTCTTTGGCGCCTTCGATTCCGTTTTTGATCAGATCTTTCTGACATTCTTTCAGCTTTTCTTGGCAGGCCAGTTTGCGCTCGCCCCAGTAGTTGAGATTGATCTCGTAGCCAAAGTAAGGCAGGGCAAAATACGCGACAGTTACGACGCCAGCCATCCAAACAATCATTTTGAGCAGTCCAAAAATCATACCCGTGAGTCTATAATTTACCGGCCGATACCTTTGTAGATGATGCCTGCTTTGGAAAAAGCCGTCCGATCGAGGCAGTTTTTGCCATCAATAATCACTTTGATGCCGTGTTTCTTGAGCAGAGCGGGGGTGAGAGCCTCTTTGAATTCCGCATGATCCGTCACGAGGACGAGGGCGGTGGATTTTTTGAGGAGGGCCTCGAGAGATTTGGCACTCGAACGTTTTTTGACATGCGGGTCAAAGGTCTCTACTTTGGCGCCGTGTTTTTCGAGATGCTTGATGACTTTGAATGCGGGCGACTCGCGCACATCATCAATGTTGGCTTTGTAGGAGAGGCCAAGCACGCCTACTTTTGTGCCATTGAGCGGGAGCTTGACCGTATTGAGCGCGTCTTGGAGGAGCTCGACCGTGTAGGCGGGCATGCTGTTGTTGATCTCGCGGGCAATTTTGAGAAACTTGTGGTCAAAGCCGGACTGTTTGGCGCGTTCTATCAGGTAGTAAGGATCGACCGGGATGCAGTGACCACCAACACCACAGGAGGGATAGTGCGCCATAAAGGCAAAGGGCTTGGTGGCTGCGCCCTGGATCACATCTTTGACATCGATATTGAGCACATCAAAGGAGCGCGCCAGTTCGTTGACAAAGGCAATGTTGATATCACGAAAGGAATTTTCCACGATTTTGACGGCTTCGGCTTCGCGGATGGATTTCATTTTGCGAATTTCTCCGTCGACGATGGCGGTATAAAAGTCATGGGCAAGCGCCAGTCCTTTGGCGTCAAATGAGCCGACGACCCGGGGGATATTGGTGACATTCCATTTGGTATCGCCTGGGTTGATACGTTCTGGACAGTGGGCGAGAAAGAGATCTGTGCCAATTTTGTAACCAGCTTTTTCAAATATCGGGCGGACAACTTCTTCGCTCACTCCCGGGTTGACGGTTGATTCAAGCACGACCAGAGCGCCTTTTTTGACATGTGTGGCGATGAGTTCTGATGCCGAGATGACGGGTTCGAGATCAGGGTAAAACGATGCGTCGACCGGAGTTGGCACGCAAATGAGGATGATATCGGCGAGTGCCAACTTTTTACTGTCATTTGTGGCATCAAAACGGAAACGGGAAATATTTTCCTCGAGAAATTTGTCTTCGATTGGGCTCTTGCCTGCTTTGAGCAGGGCGATTTTTTCTGTGTTGGTATCATACCCGATGACCTGGTACCCACGTTCGCTGGCACGCACCGCGAGTGGCAAACCGACATATCCGAGACCGACCACTGCTACCGTTTTCTGATCCTTTGGAGCCATAACTTGAGTTTACGGATAATATGTTCTATTGTACGAAATATTACCCCCTCTGACAAGCAGAATTTTTAGTATCTATTATGTTTTTAACCAGACGTATTGAACGTGCTATCGTGCGCGCCACGGTACTGCATCGTTTGCAGGAGCGCAAGGTGAGTGGTGTGCCGTATATCATTCATCCATATTCCGTTGCCTTTCTCCTGGCCCATTATGTCGACGACGAGGACGTTATCATTGCCGGCTTGCTTCACGATACGCTCGAGGATATCCCGGAGTATACGGAGGCCATGCTGCGCGAAGAATTTGGCGATCGCGTGTGCGCTATCGTCAAAGAAGTGACCGAAGATTTCACGCAGGCCGAAAAAGAAGACCATACTATTCGTGGAAGTAACTGGCGAGCGCGTAAGGAAAAGTATCTCCTCAATCTTTCCAATGATAGTGAAGAAGCGCTACTCGTGGCCACAGCTGACAAGATTCACAATATGCGTAATGCCCTCGATGAATACGCACTTCATGGTGATACCGTATGGGAGAAGTTTCAGCGCCATGCCGAAAATATGATTTGGTTTTATACCGAAGCCGCCCGTGTGATCAGCGAACACCTAGAGCATCCACTGGTAGATGAAATGAACCGGCTCTTGATTGAGCTGCGGGCTACTGTCCCTGTCATAGAGAAACCCGATGAAGCATATGAGAGAGGGTAATATTCAGTCGGGACACATTATCCGCAGAAGATATGGAATATAAGGAACTCTATGGAACTTCCAAAAATCTTGTTGAAGGGGAAATTTAGGCCAGAGGATTTAATTGTTTCAGTAAGTGAGTCAAACAGAAAAATCAACCCTGAAATTGAGGCAAAACTTGAGGCTATTTGGGAAGAGAAAAAGAAAAGGGCCGATGAGAATGGACAGAACTGCTATAACGGCATTTCGTATAGAGTGAATTCACTCACGCAGCAAAAAGGAAAGATCATTATAGATTTCGGCACCTTTGAATACAAGGTCAGAGATGGACTCATAGATGTACCAGAATACTTTGATTTGCCAGAAGCATATTGGCGAAAGGGAGCTTTGACGGGTGGATCAGTGAAAACCTTAGATGACCGCTATGCAATGGTGGAACTTTCCGGAAAGTCTATGAACAAGAACAGGATAGATCTGCCAGGTGGCATAATGGAAACTAATATACCGATGAACTCAGGTGAGGATGTTTTTGAGAGTTTTTACGTTGAACTAGAAGAAGAAATTGGAGTTATGAAGGAAGATATTCAAGAGTGCTTTCTAAAAGTTATTCTTATCGAAAAAAAGACGAACGTGGGATTTTACTTTGAGGTTTTGTTGAAACTGACTGCTGCAGAGTTGGAGGAAAGATTTAAGAGTAATCAAGACCAAGATATTAAGAAGATTCTCTTTTTTACAAAAGTTGAGTACCTAGAGACTTTAAAACAGCACAGTAGTCCAAACAAACAGCTTATCCCTGAGTTTCTTGAGATTTAATAATGAGGGAGCTACTTAAATCGGGAACAGAGAAATACTTTGTAATAGTTATAAAAAATGAATCCATCAGACAAAACTTTTATTCCCATGACCGAAGAGCAGCGGGTCATGATGGAAAATTACGAAAAGGGAGCAGAGGAATATTTCTACCGAAGTTCCGAGAATAATCCTCATAGCGAGTGGATTGATGCTGCATTAGTAGAGATAGAGCCAGATGCAAAGATCTTAGAAATTGGAAGCGGCAACGGATGGCTCGCAGACTCTATAGAAACTAAGGGCTATCAGGTAGAGCGGACTGATGGTGTGGATGCCTTTGTGAAATACCAGAAAGAACAAGGAAAGAATATTTTTAAGCTAAATCTTTTTGAGGATAACTTGAAACAAGAGTATTACGATCTCATTTTGGCTGCCTCGGTTTTTCACCACTTCACGAGAGAACAATTCGCTTTGATATTGGAGAAAATGTTTCGGGGACTCGCTTCAGGAGGGCGCCTTGCTTTCCGAACGAAAAAGGGCGAGGGTGAGGGTCTTACAGATTCCATCGAAGGACTGCTGGTGTATTATTGTTACTGGACAGAAGAGCCCTTGAGAAAAGTTTTAGAGAAAGCAGGATTTACTGTGGAGAAGATCGAAGAAAGCGGCCCTAAGCATTTAGCCGTTCTTGCGAGAAGGGCATAGGTAAATTATGAGGTATATTATACTCAACAGATAAGTTAAATTTAAGAATGCAAATGAAAAAGTTTATTAAAGTTTTATCCCAGGTAATAATAGTTTTGTTTGTAGTTATTTTTGTAACGACTGTTTTTGATTATTATCGCGCCCCTCTTCCTATATTCTTCGGCGTGGAAGAAGGCGACGAACTCATTAAAAGTGGCGAGACAGTTTACATGATTAGAAAAGATACATATGAAAGAGGCGACATAGTAGTTGCTAATGACGTTAGTTGGAAGGATAGAAAAAAATATCAGGTTTCCAGAAAAATTGTTGGTCTTCCGGGCGAATATGTAGAGGATGGAGGAATAAGTTTAGACGATGATCAATATGCGGTTCGGACAGCTATCACTAACGGTGAGTTGACCTCTACCTATCGTGACGTTATCCCTGCAGCAAATATTTATGGCATTATCATTGGTACACCATTGACCGACTTTAAATCAAGATTTTCATATTTTATCAATAGAACAAAATATATACCTGAATATATTAAATTAAAATTGAGTTCCTCATATTTGAGTTTGTCAAATAGAGAGGTCCCCACAGAAATACCCATTATCAATCGAACTATCGCAGTAGTGAACAGAAATGAGCAGGGTTTTGTTGTTGAATATAAGGTGGGGGCTGGAATGAACCTGTGGGAACTGATAAAGGAAGAACTTTTGTTGCGGAATAGTTCCAAGATGGAAAAAGAACTGACAGTTGAAGTAGATAGAATTAAAGATGAGCTTAAGGCGTTATCAAGCGATGATTTAATAAAACTTGGTTTTTCAAGTGGAAACGTCAGTATATTGATGGTTGGCGATACAATAAAAGTTTTACAAATCTTAGAGCACTATATGAATTAGTTTCTTAGCCGAAGTCTTAGAAACTAATCTTCAGTGGCAAAAGAAGCCATTTTTCTGCTACAATAGATACATATGCGTATTGGTATCAATGCTTCATTTTTGCGTAAACCTGGTACAGGTATCGGCCAGGTCACCTGTAATTTCTTAGAGAAATTACAGGAATTTTCAATTTCTAATTTTCAATTTTCAATCGATGATTCAAATTCAAAAAATGAAAAAATAGAATTCATTCTTTACACCGAAGAGCCGATTGACATGAAGCTGCCGGATAATTTTCAGGTGCGAAGCTTTCTGCCGTTTTGGAAGCGTGATGATTTGATTCGCAAGGTGTTGTGGGAAAAGAGCGTGGCACGCCAAGCGCAAAGAGACGGCTGTGACGCCTTTATCAGTCTTTACCAGAGTTCGACAGTCGTATCTGGGATGAAGCACGTTATGGTGGTGCATGATGTGATACCGAGGATATTTCCGGAGTATCAGGGTAATATGCGGCAGCGTTTTCACTGGCGGTTGGTAGAGCGCGCCCTTTGTCGTGCCGATGTCCTCGTGGCGGTATCAGCATCAACCAAGCATGATCTGGTTGAGTTTGGTGTTCCATCAGAGCGTATCACGGTCGCCTATCCCGATGTCTCGCCGTTGTTTCGACGTAATCTGTCTCTAGAAGAGGACAATCGTGTCATGGCTACCTATGGACTGGTACCGGGCTACCTCTATCATGGTGGTGGGCTCGAGATTCGCAAGAACACCGAAGGCTTGCTCCGAGCCTATCGGTCGCTCGTGGAAAAAGAAACAGCCGGTACGCTCAGTGCAAATGTGCCGCTTCCGCCGCTTGTCATCTCCGGGAAGATTCATGCCGAAAGCAATGCCTTGGCAACACCGGTACGCACACTCATTCGCGATCTTGGTTTGGAAAAGAGGGTGCGCTTGCTTGATTTTGTCCCGGAACAAGATCTGCCGGCTCTGTACAAGAACGCGCTCTTTTTTGTCTATCCATCACTCTATGAGGGCTTTGGTCTGCCGATTCTCGAGGCGCTGTGTATGAAGACACCGGTTTTGACAGCGGACAATTCTTCTTTGGCGGAAGTAGCGGGGGATGCCGCTTTATATATCGATGCGGAAATTACCGACTCTCTTGCTTCGGGTATGGAACGATTACTCTCTGATGCTCCGCTTCGGCAAAAACTCTCTGATGCTTCTACTAAAGAACAATCTCGTTTTGAGTG
>CAZPXK010000005.1:0-29781 GCA_964590035.1 uncultured Bdellovibrionales bacterium | reverse complement strand
AATAGAGCCACTTGGAAACTGGTATTTTCATATATTTACGCTTGATTGACAGATAACACGGATACCTCTACTGTAACATAATACCTTATTTCTCGTCTAAATACTGTAGCTCTTACTGCGTCTCTCAGTCTATGTATTTTTTTTCCCGCTACAAACTCAAAAATCCTCTCCTGACTCTCTTCTCTGAGATAATTTTTTTCTCATGCCTCGTCGTGCTCGGAATCATCATCGGGCTCTTTCTCATCTACTACTACGCCACTCCCAGTATCGACCATATTCGCAACTACCAGTGGAAGCTACCTTCCATCCTCTACGATCGCACTGGCACCGTCGAATTGTACCGTCTCTATGACGAGGAAAACCGCATCGTTATCTCGCACGATGCTATCCCGGAGTCTATTCGTCTCGCCACCATCGCTTCCGAAGACCAGAACTTTTATGCCCACCACGGTGTCGATCCGCTTTCGATCATGCGTGCCCTCCGCGCCAATCTCCAAAGCGGTCGTATCGAACAGGGCGGCTCGACTATCACCCAACAATTAGCACGCGCCCTCTTTCTTACCAATGAGCGCACCCTGGAACGAAAGGTTCGCGAAGCGCTGCTCGCGCTCAAGATTGATCGCGCCCTGGAGAAAGACGAGATCCTAGACCTTTACCTGAATACCGTTCCCTATGGCGCCAATGCCTATGGTATCGAATCGGCCGCTTCTCTCTTCTTCAACAAAAAAGCTATCGATCTCAGTATTGATGAAAGCGCCCTGCTCGCCGCTCTCCCGAACGCTCCGACATTTTTTTCACCCTACAGAAACAACCTCGATGGACTCAAAGAACGTCAGGAGCATATCCTGCTCCGTATGTACACGCTGGGCTACATTTCCCGTAGCGAATACACCGCAGCCATTTCTGCTGAGACAGTCACTCATATTTTCCCTCGTCGTGACAACATCATCGCTCCGCACTTCGTCTTTGCCGTCCTGGATGAGCTCAAGGAAAAATACAGTGAAGCCGACCTCCAGACCAAGGGACTGCGCATCATCACGACCCTCGACCTTGATTTACAGAAATCCGCTGAACGTATCGTTCGTGAAGGCGCGGAAAAAATCAAAGCGCGTGGCGCCGAAAATGCCGCCCTCGTCGCACTCGATGCCAAAAACGGCAACATCCTGGCCATGGTCGGATCCCGTGATTATTTTGATACCACCATCGATGGCAACGTCAACGTGACGATGGAAAAACGTCAGCCCGGGTCAGCCTTCAAACCTTTTGCTTATGCCACTGCTTTCAGCAAAGGCTTCCAACCAGAGACTCCTCTCTACGATACACTCACCAACTTTGGTCCCGATGGTACCGGAAAAAATTATATCCCTCAGAACTACGACGGGAAATTCCATGGTCGTCTCACCATGCGCCAGGCACTCTCTATGTCACTCAATGTGCCTGCCGTGCAGACCCTGGCCCTGGCCGGTATAGAGGATACGATTAAACTGGCGACAGCAATGGGTATCACCACCCTCACCGATCCCAAACGCTACGGTCTCGCGCTGGTCCTTGGTGGCGCCGAAGTTCGTCCTCTCGATATGGCCAATGCCTTTTCGGTGTTTGGCCAAGAGGGTCGCACGCACGACACCACCGGTATCGCCCAAGTCTTTGATCGCACCGGTGCCGAAATAGTTCTTCAAACACGCCGAGAAAGCATCCAGGCCATCGAACCCGAAGTAGCACGCAAGATAAATTCTATTCTTTCCGATAACGCCGCCCGCACCCCTATTTTTGGACCAAACAGTCCACTCGCTTTTCCTGCCGGTATCAAAGTCGCCGCCAAAACAGGCACCACTCAAAATTTCCGTGATGCCTGGACAGTCGGCTACACCCCCTCTGTTGCTGTTGCAGTATGGGCCGGCAACAACGATAACCGTCCGATGAACGCCGGAGCTGATGGTGTTTTTGTGGCCGCCCCCATATGGCGCGCTTTCATGAATGTGGCTCTCAAACGTTTTCCTGAAACCGGCTTTACAGCCTACAAACAAGCATCAGATACTCGCCTATCCACCACTTTTGAAGATATCGGTAGCAACAAAACGATCTACATCGACAAAAAAACCGGACGTGAGATTCCGGAAAGCAAAGCTAAAAAAATGAAAAAAGGTCGCGTGGAGAAATATATGACTGGCACCGTCGATGATGCCCAGTCAGTTCCTGAAAATTCCGCTCTTTCCATCGAAGATATCCGCAAGATGTATCAAGAAAAACCTTAGTACCTCTCTCAAATCTCATGTCTCAAGAAAATGTTCAGATTTCGAGCGAAAACTTTGAAAAAGGAGAAGGGCTATCGAGATAACCCGACGAGTTTTGAGAAGTTTGCAGCCGAAATCTGGAGATTTTATGAGACAAGCGCCTGTTTCTCCTCTATTTTAGCGGTGAGATTTGAGATAGATACTTAGTCTTTACGGAGAGCTTCCATAGGTGTGAGCGACGCGGCGCGGTAGGCGGGGGCGAGACCAAAGATAATACCCACCGCTGTCGAAAATCCGACACCCAGGAGAAATGACTGCAGTGAAAACGAGAGTGGGAGTGCAAAACCGAGAGAGGCAAACACAAGACCCAGTCCCCAGGTGAGGAGCATGCCGAGAACAATTCCGATCAGTCCTCCCAGAAGCGTAATGATGAGTGCCTCAAAAAGAAACTGCTGCAAAATACTGCGCGATGTGGCGCCCACCGCTTTGCGTAGACCGATTTCCGACGTACGCTCGGACACCGAGACATACATGACGTTCATGATACCCACTCCCCCCACCACCAGGGAGATAGACGTGAGCGCCAACAAAAGAATCGACAACGACCCAAGGACATCACTGAGGGTTTCCTGAGCTTCTTTGGTGGAAGTCACAGAAAAATCATCCTTGTCGGGATTGTCGATATCATGCCGCTTGCGGAGCAGTGCCACGATATCCGCCACCGTCTCTGTCTCGCGCGTGGTGTCCTCCATTTTAACCGAAACAAACTGCACATAGTCGACACCAAGCAACTTCTTTTGCAGCGTTTGAACCGGCACATACGTAAAAACATCGAGATTGAAAAACGCGGCTGCTCCACGAGGAGCCAACACTCCGATGACTCGATACTTGTCCCCCTTGAGCGTAATAGACTGTCCGACTGCCTCACTCTCCCCAAAAAACGTTTCTTTGATTTCACTCCCCAACACCACGACCTGCGCCAAACTATTATCTTCTTCATCAGTAAAAAATCGCCCGCTTTCAATCTTGGCGTTACTATCCACCACGGCCACTCCCGATCCTGTTCCAAAAAGCGAAATACGTTTGCCGATAGACCCATACGTCGCTCGTTCCTGACCGATGGTTCCGGCATACATCGCTTCCACATTCGGGAGTTTGGCAATCGCTTCACCATCCTTGACCGTCAGTGTCGTGATCTGTGTCCCCTGGGCTCGTGACGAGGCATTGTCACTCGACATGGCAGTCGTATTAGGGATCTTTACTTCCACCTGGATGAGATCCGTTCCAAAACTCTCAACCTGACCGAGAACAAATCCTTTCACGCCTTCACCGAGTGATGTCACTACCACCACAGCAAAGACGCCGATCACCACGCCCAAAAGCGCCAATGCCGTCCTGGCCTTGTGGGTCCGAATAGTTCGAAACGCAAACAAGAGTGGGATGAGTGTTTTTCTATTCATAGCGGAGTGCTTCCATAGGACTGACACGAGATGCCTTGAATGCCGGGTACAAACCAAAGACAATACCGATACTGAGCGATACGGAAAAACCAATAACCACAGAGGAAAGGGGGATGAGGAACTGCCACTCATACCCCAAGCGAGGGATGATCAAGGCCGCAACATAGGCAATAAAAATACCAAAAAGAATACCGATAACACCACCGATGAGCGTAACGAATGCTGACTCGATAAGAAACTGCGTCATGATATGAACCGGCCGAGCCCCTACCGCTTTGCGTAGACCGATTTCGCGGATACGTTGCGACACCGATATGAGCATAGAATTCATGATGCCGATACCTCCCACGACCAGCGAAATAGAGGCAATGGCAATCAGAAAATACTTGAGGACATCGGTGATACTGGTGAGCACACCCAGTGCGGCCTTGGTACTTCGCACGGAAAAATCTGACTCCTCTCCTTCTTCGATATCATGACGCTTGCGGAGGAGCTCGGTCATGTCAGCCATAGCACGTTCAATATTTTCCGGTGCATCCACCTTGCCACGTGCAAAATTGAGATAGTTGATGCCAAGCAAAATTTTCTGAGCCGTTTCCAATGGCACAAAAATAAGTGTATCCGGATTGGAAAAAGCCGCTGAACCACGCTCTTCCAGAACACCGATCACTTTGAACGGATTCTTTTTGATGGTAATCGTTTCACCGATCGGATCGCGATTGGGAAACAGATCGGCTGCACGTGTGGCACCAAGTACGACCACGCGTGACAAATCCCCTTCTTCTTCCGCAAAAAAGAATCGTCCTTTGGCTACATTGATGTTTTCTACTTTTATCATGTCCGGGGAAACACCCTGAAAGCTCGCTTCAAACGATTCGGTTGCCGATTCCACGGTCGCTGAACCACTCACGTATCCCGAGAGAGCGGAAAGATGCGGGACATTACGACGTTCACGGAGTGCCTTCAGATCATCGTTCTTGAACGTCGTATTGACAATCCCGAGCGCCGATGCCGGAGGGCCCTCT
Source organism: uncultured Bdellovibrionales bacterium (assembly GCA_964590035.1). GTDB lineage: Bacteria > Patescibacteriota > Minisyncoccia > Moranbacterales > UBA1568 > UBA1568. The sequence goes on along the minus strand of CAZPXK010000005.1, from coordinate 25,062 downwards.
TCTTCCGAAGCACCAGGGAGTACTGCGACCAGATTGGATCCCACGTTTTCCACCTGCGACAACACCAGTCTCTGCGCGCTCGCTCCGATAGCCATAACCATGATAACCGCCGCCACACCAATGACTACCCCAAGCACAGTCAAAAGAAAACGCAGTTTAGAGGCGGTAAGTGACCGATAGGTTATCTTGATCGGGTCGGAAAATTTCATAATTACTTCAAGAGCTCGGTTTCCGCAGTGGCAAAGCGGCGCGTCGCTACGGGTTCATCAGAAACAATACGACCATCTACCATACGCAAAATGCGTTTGGCATGCTCAGCCGTTGATGTCTCGTGCGTTACGAGAATAATAGTTTTTCCCTCTTCATTGAGTCGCTGCAAAATTGCCATCACCTGCAAACCGGATTTGGAATCCAAATTTCCGGTTGGTTCATCGGCAAAAATAATATCAGGATTATTGACCAGTGCTCTGGCGATAGCCACGCGTTGCTTTTCACCACCGGACAACTGACTCGACAGGTAGGTCTCTCGATGCGACAGCCCGACTGCCTGGAGCGCCGCTTTCACCCGCGCATCATTCGACTCCATCACCGCTTCATCATAGAGGAGAGGCAACTCTACATTTTCAGCCACACTGGTCTTGGGCAGGAGATTGAACGCCTGAAAAACAAAACCGATTTTTCTATTTCGCAAACGAGCCAATTCATCATCCGAAAACTGTGAGACTTCTTTTCCGTCCAACTGATAGCTCCCTCCCGTCGCTCGATCGAGCAGCCCGAGCACCTGCATGAGCGTTGATTTTCCAGAACCGGACGGTCCCATGATAGCCAAGAACTCACCCTTTTCGATAGTAAAAGTAGCTCCGAGAAGCGCCCGCGTTTGCACGCCTTCGCTTTCATAGATCTTCTCCAGTGTGGTAGCGGAAATCAAAGTCATTTCTTTTGTGTTGCTCCGATGGTCACCTCATCACCTTCTTTCAGTCCGGATTTTACCTCAATCGTGCCTTCGTCACCTTCCAGTCCGGTGGTGACTTCTACTTTTTCAAAGTTTTCTTCACTTCGTTTTACTTCCGCATACGTTTTAGTCCCTTCTTTCGTCAGGGCACGATACGGTACCCACAAAACACCAGTACGCTTGGCTGTTTCCACATCGATATTGCCAGTCATCCCCTCTTTCAGACGATCGTCCTGTTTATTCAAACGAAATTTCACTCTGTAGGATACAACATCTTGCACTATCGTAGCAGCAGGATCAATACTCATCACCTCGCCCTCAAAAACATCGTCGTTGGTAAACGCATCAAAGGTAATTGAGGCCTTCATCCCCATCTGTATCTTGGCAATATCCGATTCCGGTACTCGTGATTCAAGCAGATAGCTCCCCGGCTTGATGACTCGGGCGATTACCTTGCCGAGTGTCACCACCTCACCGATACGCGTATCAAATTTAGAAATCTGCCCAGTCATTGGCGACCGCAAAATATTTTGTCTCATCTGGGCCTCAATAGTCCGGACACTTTCGCGTGCCTGTTCGGAGAGAAGCTTCTTGCCCGTCATCTCTTCCGGTGTAGGATTGGTACGACCACGCCTGAGTGATTGTTCGGCTTGCTCGGCCACGCGCGCAGCAATACGCGCTTCTTTCAACTGAGAATAGAGCACCATCCGGTCAAGCGAAGCGAGCGCAGCACCCTCCGTCACATTGTCACCGATTTTCACCATCACCGCATCGACAGATCCCGTACTCGAAAATGACAGATCCGCATATTCTTCCGGCACCAGTTCTCCTGTCACACTCACCGTCTCCGCTACATCACCACGCTTCACTACTTCGGTCTGCACGACCGCTCCGGTATCTTTGCGTGTGAAAAAGTAAAAGCCACCACCAACAATCACGAGGACGATTATACCGATGACGATTCTTTTTTTTGTAAACATATGTTTAGAGGAGTGACTTTTGTTTGGTAGCCAGATCCATGGCTTTGTTTGCTTCGGCATCAGCCCGCGTATTAAATTCTCGTCTGACATGAACGAACTCTACCTCAGAAAAATCGAGCATCAGGTTCCAGACCTGAAAAAAGAGCGGCTGCAACTTTTCATTTTCAATCTTGTAGATATGATTGAGCTGACGGCAAGCCAGTTCCGAGTCCATCCGACACTCAACCTTAGCCTTCTTGGCTTTTTCTTTACCCACAAGAGACTTAATTTTCTTCAGCCCCGCGACGATAGCAGCGTACTCGGCCTCGTTGTTGGTCTTGACACCGAGAAATTCACCAAACGCGACATCAAGCGTCTCAATAAAGACACCTAAAGCCGATGGTCCCGGATTTCCCCGCGACCCTCCATCACTGTACATCACGATTTTTTCCATACATTTAGTATACCAGAAAACTTCTATTTCCGCTGAGAGTCTATCCCGATAGGGTCTCCGTCACGAGCGGAACGAGCTTCGAAGCGGAAACGAGTGAAACCGGCGAAGCCCTATCCAAGGATAAGGCGACAAGGGTTTCGCACGTTTACGCCCAAGATCGTATCGCGTAGTAGGAAAGTTCCTATCGGGATAGACTCTTAATATCAACCAGCTTGAGCTGGAGTGAGGTTGAACCGTTCCAGGTGTTTTCATCGAGCGTAAAGGCCACATCGAGCACATCGTTTTCTTTCAGGTCGGGAAAATTTACCCCGAATGAAAAGCCGATGGCATCAAAACACTTGATCCCACCTTGTGGCACCAGCGACAATTTGAGGTGCTTGGCACCATTTCCGACCAGTCGTGCCTCGCGCACCACCATATTTTCCAGCACAAACACCGGTTCGGGATTGCCTTCACCAAAGGGCGCAAAGGCCGAGAGGTCACGATAGAACTTGGGCGTTAGGTGCTCAGGTTTCACCACGAGGTCGATCCACTGCTCCGGCTCTGTCACCACATCAACCAGTTTTTTCTCCACGAGCCCGTTGAATTTCTCATAAAACGCCTCCATCCGGTCATTTTTGATAGTCATACCAGCCGCCTGCGCATGTCCTCCAAATTTTTCCAACATGTCGCTGCATTCTTTGAGCGTTTCGATAATATTGAGCTCTGGAATACTGCGAAATGACCCTGTGCTCGTTACCTCACCCTTGGTCATGACACACGTCGGTTTATTAAACTCTCGGGCGATTCGTCCGGCAATGAGACCGACTACTCCATAGGGAAAGTGTTCATCCGCCGCAAAAATGAATTTTTTATCCGAAAATTTTTCCACAGCGATGGTACGGACCTGATCAGTCACCTCGGTACTGATTTTTTGACGCCTGACATTACAGTCCTCAAGCTCCAGTGCTAGTACTCGCGCCTGTGCCTGATCACGCTCCATCAGGAGTCGATGAGCGATCATGGCATGCGCCATTCGTGAGGCGGCATTGATACGCGGTGCAATCTGAAATCCGATGGTATGAGCATTCGGCACATGGTCTTCATCAATCGGTATGCGCCCGACGGCAAACATTTCCTGAAAACCCACCCGGCGTGATTTCGAAAGCACGATGAGTCCATATTTTACGATACAGCGATTTTCTCCGATGAGTGGCATGACATCCGCCACCGTTCCTATAGCCACCACATCGAGTAGCCACTTCAGCTGATCCACCTGATTCGGGAGGAATCGGTGGTACAGCGCCTGCGCTACTTTGAAGCTCGTCCCTGCTCCACACAGTTCCCGAAACGGATAGGCTTCGGTCGGGACTTTGGGATTGATGATAGCGTAGGCCTCGGGCATCACCTCGGGCACATGGTGATGATCGACCACGATAGTGGCGATGCCTCGTCTCTTGGCATCAGCGATCACCTCGTGGTTCATGATGCCACAGTCGAGGGTCAGCACCAATTTGATTCCTTTTTGTTCGAAAAAATCCACCGCCAGTTCGTTGAATCCATGTCCTTCATTCACCTTTTCCGGAATATACACTTCCACGGGCACTCCTACGGCTTCCAAGGCTTCACGGATAATAACCGATGACGTCACGCCATCAGCATCAAAATCGCCAAATACTCCCACGGTCTCCAGATTCTTTCGTGCCTCATCGATACGCGTCACAATTTTCTCCATGTCGGCGAATAGAAACGGGTCATGGATATCTCGGTCAAAATTGGGCGACAAAAACAACTCCCGCGCCTCCTTGGTCGTGTAGCCCCGATGATTGAGAAGCGCCTCGGTCACAGGATGCCATTCTTCCTGCCCCGTATGCTGTCCAGTACTTTTAGGCAACTCTGTAATTTTATATTTCCACTCTGGCATAGACTATTTCTTTTTTAATATTTTTTAAAATAGTTTCTTCTTTAACTTCCCAAGCCAACCTACCTTTCTTCTAGGGTATTTTCTCTTCCCAAGCAACTCTGTTGTGCCACAAAAATCCCAGCGTGATTTTTGTTGAAGTTATAGCCAAAACTTTTTGTTTTCACAAAAAGACCTGCTTTTGTCTATAAATTCGCCCAAGAGAATTCTTGGAAGAGAAAATGCGGAGTAACAGACATCGTTTTCACAGTTTCTCGAAAAGACGCAAGCAAAATTACTATACAAGAACAAACGTTTGTTGCTTCAAGAAACTTCCAAGCAAGAATCTTTCAAAGTAGCCTTGAAGACTGAGGGGGCATGGTTTTTTCGAAAGAAAAAGAGCGAGGGCTTCAAAGCAGTAGAGACACCACGCTGGGGTGGCTCTATGGTACTTTGGAAGGTTGCTTGCTTGGGAAGTTTCTACGTTGATAGGAGAAGTGTTTTTGGAGAAACACAGAGAAGTTTCTCCCCTCCATAAATGACGGTTATCAAGAAACAAGAACAAACGGTTCACCTAGTCTAGCACAAAAGAAAAACCCGTGCTGGATTCGACCAATACGGGTACTTTGAGCTTGATTTCCATCATTTTCAGTGGGTTTGAAGAGATGTTCTCAGTCTCATCAAACGAGAACAAAACTCCTCCTCTGTCAGAATGGTCTCGGCACAGCCCTCGCTTCGACCAATACTGTGCGTCAATGGTTCATCACCGGTTGAAAGAAGTACGACTCGAAACCCTGTATTCTCTGCTAAGGCAGCATAGGCTCTATCGAGCAATTCTTGATACTCACCGGCGTACCGATCGTATTCTCTACCCCTCCACCACAGTCGCTTTGTTGAACCAAGCACCTGAAGTCTTTGGGTACCCCACTGCTTAGCAGGTAAACCAACCAGCTGACATACTTCCTCTTGAAGACTTGCGTCTTCGACAAGAAGAGACTGGAGGAAACCTTCCATCGAAGCACATTTCACCCCATCAAGCACAAAGGGAAATGGACTGAAATTAGATAAAGAACCGGCCGCCCCGGGAAGCTTGCTGTAAATATCCATACATTCCTCTCTTTAGATCTTTCCGAATGGGGAATAAATACTTTATAACACGCACGCTAGGATGTCAATCCAAGATTTCAACTCATTTCAAATCCCGTAAAGCCTCAATCAAGCGTTTTTCTTCCGAAGAAAGCTTTTTGGGAACAGCCAGTGTAACAGAAACCAAGTGGTCGCCACGGCCATAACGCTGGAGGTGCGGGATGCCTTTACCTTTGATTCGAAACACCTCGCCCGGCTGAGTGCCCGCGGGAATTTTCATGATTACCTCCCCTTCGATAGTCTCGATAGAAACCTTGGCTCCGAGCGTCGCCTCAGTGAAACTCATAGCATACTGCGATACGATATCATCAGCGCGACGAAGCAGCGTCGCATGTGGTCGCACATGGACATTGACATACAGATCCCCAGGCCGACTGCCATGCTCTCCGGCTGCGCCGTGACCTCCGAGCGACAACGTCTGTCCATCACTGATACCGGCTGGGATATCAATCGAAACCTTTTCTTCGCGCTCTGTGCGACCGGCACCGTGACAGGTACCGCACTGATCAGTGTAGGTCTTGCCCCGTCCCTGACAACGATCACAGAGGACCGCTTGTTGCATAGTTCCAAAGATACTCTGCATCGTGCGGCGCACCTGCCCCGCCCCCTGGCACTGCGAACACGTTGACTCTTTGGATCCTGGTTTGCCACCCGTTCCATGGCACGTGTCGCATTCGGACATTTTGCGGAGCGAAACTTCACGCTTGGCTCCACGGACCATCTCTTCAAAAGAAATTTCTACGTCTATCTGAATATCCGCACCCGCTCGTGAACGTCCACGACCGGCACGTCCTCCAAAAAGATCAGAAAAGACATCCTCAAAGCCGGAGCCGTTAAAGTCAAATCCTTGGCCTCCGTTGAACCCACTGAAATCGAAGCCACCGAAACCCTGGCCAGCGCCTGGGCCACCCTGACCCTGACTGTGATAATCCTGACCGGTCTGGTCGTACCGAGCACGCTTTTCCTTGTTGCTCAGTACCTGATAGGCCTCGTTGATTTCTTTAAACTTCTTTTCATCTCCTGTTCCTTTGTCCGGGTGGTACTTGTGCGCCAGCTTGCGAAAAGCCTTTTTGATATCGTCTTCCGACGCAGACCGTGACACCCCGAGCGTACTGTAGTAATCAGCCATAAAACTCCAATGATAAACTCTCCAATTACATGCCTATAGTAGCGTAAAAACAAAAAATTAGCAATCCTCTTATGAGAGTGCTAATTCTACACTACTTATGGGAGGAGTATTTCCTGAACTCGAGGCACGCGATCCAATTTTACCCAACCAAAAAAGATTGCTAGCTGGAAAAAGAAAAAACTGAGTCCTACCCACAGATACCCTATAACTGAAGCAACTGGGATGAGCGTCAAGAAAAAAAGAACGGTCAAAATAAGGGGCACGCTCTCAGGTGTCAAGCTTTTTGCAGCCTTTTCACCACTCAAAATCATAATAATCTTGTGTTGAATAGCTGAAGAAAAAATATCCACAATCTGTTCCTCACCGGAAATTGGCCGCCCAGCCAGTCGTTCTATCTGTTCACGTCCCGAGCGGAGGTAGAGTTCACGAGATACCCCGCCCTGATCAAGCGCGTCAGCAGCAATATTGTTCTTCAAATACTCCACCAAAACCGGCATTGCAGCCGGATCGATACCCATTTGATTTCCCAATTCTTCAAAAGAATCTTCTTGTGATTCATCATCTTCTTTCAAACTGAGAAGAAAACCATCGACTGTCATACCTTCGTCAGCCAGTTTTTTCCAATCCGGATACACATAGGCGACTGTTTTGATAAAAAATGTGGCCGTCCCTTCACCTATACTAAATCTCGGTACCAACTCCTCCCAGGACTCCGATCGGATAGTAGAAAAGTACGCACTTGAAAGAGCTATCGATAGTCCCAGCACAAACAAGAAAAGTCCGGCACTGACACTGCGAGAAAAACGAAAGCGCACCCGATCAATTATTTCGTCTCGCACAGAAAAAATAGACCGGTAACACAGGAGCACTGCGATAACGATAGCGAGTACTTGATACCAGGTCTGAACAAAAAGAAGACTGGGAATGAATACTACTACCGGTGCCACCACCCAAGAAAAACGTTCTTTCCACACGACGGTCCCCAGTAAGAAAGCAGCGCCTAACAGCGAAAACCACACGAGTGCCTGAGCTGTATTCCTCACATTTGGATTGGCCAAAGTATCAAAAAATATGTTCCACGACCCAATAGAAAACAACCCTATGGCGAGCACGATGCACACTCCGAAAATATCCCGAGTCGTAAAAATCTTTTTCTCGATTTTGATATTAAAGTCCATGAAGTGAGCGGTTACGAACATGCTCTTCAAAAGTCTCCGAATAGACTGTTTGCTTTGTTTTGGCCGAAACAAGAAAATAAAAGAAAGGATTTTTCTTGGGGTATATGGCAGCGCGAAGCGACATCAAGCTCGGATTACTGATCGGCCCCGGCGGCAAACCAGCATACTTGTAAGTATTGTATGGGGAATCGGAATCGATATCTTTAAACGTTGGTTGCAGATTGGTGGTGCCATGAACATAATTGACCGTCGCATCGCTCTGAAGAGGTTGACCAATAGCAATACGCTTCCAGAAGACATCACTGATCATGTCCCGTTCTTCTTTGGTTCGCCCCTCTTCTTCAATGATACTGGCCATCGTCACCAACTGGTACAGACTTCGTCCAGACTGCTCCACGCCTAGTCGCAAAGTGGCATCCAATTTTTTTCCAAACGTATCCAGCATACTCGTGAGTATGTCCTCGGCTGTAGCATCGGGAGCAAAAAAGTAGGTATCAGGAAACAAAAATCCTTCAAGACTGGCTGCCGATGGAAGCGTCGTCAAAAAATCATATTTCTTTTTCAATTCTGCCGATGGCTTTTTCGCAAGAAGAAAAAACTCTTTGCCAGGCAGGTTACTCGCCGTCAAACGCTCGGCCATCTTCTCAATCGTCCACCCTTCTGGAAAGGTTACTTTGATATCACGTGAAACGGTCTGGCCAGAAGTAACAATGTGAGCGATTTCAGGAACGGTCAAAGTACCGGACAACAGATACGTCCCGGCTATGATTTGGCGTGTTTTCTCTTCATGCACCAAATACCACAAAAAAGTGTACCGAGAAAAAACAAGTCCCGCTTCTTCCAGACGAGTCCCGAGAGCAAATGCATCCTCCCCTTGTTGTACTTCAAAGCGCTGCTCTGATTTCTGTGCGCCCGTAAAATGATCCGTGGCGTACAAACCAAACCCAAAAAATGCGACTACCGCAAGAGAAAAAATACTTGCTATATACAAAAAGATACGCACAGAAAGCTTTTATAGACCAATTATCTGCACGACAACATCTCGTTTACGTGACCCGTCAAACTCCACCGCAAAAATCGTCTGTCTCTCCGTCAAAAGAAGCTTTCCTTTTTCTACCGGCACCATTTCACTATTTCCCAAAAGTATCGCTTTGCAGTGGGAGTGCCCGTTACTCCGACCATCGGCGGTTCCGGATTGACGACGCAGTTCGAAAAGATCATGAGAATACTGCGCATCCACGGGTACTATCTTGTACAAAACACGCATGAAATCCTGGAGCAGCATCGGCTCATTGTGATTGATAGCGATACCCATGGTCGTATGCGGCACGTAGATGAGCACCTGGCCCTCACGCACACCGGAACGATCTACTATCTCCTGAACCTGATCAGTGATATCCATGAACTCAATCTGGGACTTACTCTCCAGATCAATCCTCTCCTTATATATTTTCATATTTTTTTGTTTTGTTCCGAAAAACCACAAGAGGCTCTCTACAAAGCTGCCAGTTCGGCTTTCAAAGAATCTTTCTGCTGAACACCGATAAATTCCTTGACCACCTGACCGCCCTTGAACACTTTGATTGTAGGGATAGACATAATGCCGTATTTCTCTGCGATCTCAGGATGATCATCCACATTGAGCTTACCAATCTTGGCAGTCGTCACTTCGGTGGCTAGCTCTTCGATAACCGGACCCATCAGCTGACAAGGACCACACCATGGTGCCCAAAAATCAACCAACACAGGGGTATCACTTTTCAAAACTTCCGCCTCAAAATTCTCTTTCGTAAACTCAACGGCCATATGCGTACAAAAAATATATTACACCCTCAGTATATCCAATAATACCCCGAAAAGCAAAAAGCTTTTCTTAATTATTTCTTAAGCACGGCCAAAAATGCGTCCGATGGGATTGAGACTCGTCCAGTCCCCATTTCTTTGGCTTTTTTCTTGCCCTTCTTCTGTTTTTCGAGCAATTTTTTCTTGCGAGAGAAGTCTCCGCCATACATATAGCCCGTCACATCTTTGCGATAGGCTGCAATCGTTTCACGCGCGATGACCTTGCCTCCGATAGCCGCCTGGAGTGCCACCGCAAAATTTTGTCGTGGCAGTACTTCTTTCAGTTTTTCCACCACACGCTTACCCTCACTGTGCGCATCACGTTTGGGTACCATACGGGCAAAGGCATCCACCACCTCATTGGCCACCAAGATATCCAGCTTGATCACATCACTTTCCCGATAGCCGATCAACTCATAGTTCATCGAAGCATACCCGGATGAAGCACTCTTCAAATCATCATGGAAATTGACAATGACATCCATGAGCGGCGCTTCGAAAGAAAGCAGCACACGCTCCTCATCAATGTACTCGGTATTTTTGTAATCAGCCCGAATAGACTGACAAAGCTGCATGACTCCACCAAGATACTCGCTCGGCACCACGATCGAGAGTGCCACGTATGGTTCATACATCGCTTCGATACTGGCTGGATCCGGCAAATCGACAGGCGAATAGAGCGCTACGTTTTTGTCCTCACCACGGATTTTCATCTCATAGACCACCGATGGCGTCGTAATGGTCGGTGTCAGGTTGAATTCTCGTTCCAAGCGAGCCTGGATAATCTCGAGATGAAGCAGTCCGAGAAACCCACAACGAAACCCGCGACCCAGTGCCTGGTTACTCTCCGGTTCAAAAGTAAAAGCGGCATCGTTTAACTTGAGCTTGTCGAGTGCATCGCGCATGAGCGTATAGTCGTCACCATCAACCGGATACATACTGGCATAGACTGCTGGCCGAATTTCTTTGTACCCGGGCAGTCGCTCGACTATGGTCTGGTCGCGCTCCCTTTTCTTCCACGTCACCGTATCACCCACCCGACAGTCCGCCACAGCCTTCAGTCCGGTCGCGATATAGCCGATATCACCAGCTCGCAAAATATCCGTCGCCACCAAATTCGGATGAAACAATCCCACCTCCACCGTCACACCTTCTTTTTCCGTCCCGAGCATATGGAGCGCATCATCTCGTTTGACCGTTCCATCCACCACTTTCACATACGCCACCACTCCTTTATACGTATTGTAGATAGAATCAAAAATAAGAGCGCGCAGTGGTGCATCCTCACTGCCACCCGGCTCAGGAACACGCTCGATCACCCGCTCAAGTACCGCCTGCACCCCGAGACCCGTCTTGCCGGAAGCGAGCAGGATATCCTCTTCTTTACAACCAAGAATATGGACGATTTCCTTTTTTGTTTTTTCTACCTGAGCATTCGGCAAATCAATCTTGTTGATGACAGGGATAATCTCGAGTCCCTGTTCAACCGCCAGATACAGATTGGCCAAGGTCTGTGCCTGCACGCCCTTGGTAGCATCCACCAGCAAAATCGCCCCCTCAACCGCCGCCAGAGAACGTGATACTTCATAGTGAAAATCGACATGCCCCGGTGTATCGATGAGATTCAATTCATAGTCCACATCCCGGTAACGATAGAACATCTTGACCGGCTGGAGCTTGATGGTGATACCGCGCTCCCGCTCCAGATCCATCTGATCAAGCATCTGGTCTTTCATTTTGCGCTTTTCTACCGTATGGGTGATATCAATCAAACGGTCAGCCAAAGTCGACTTGCCATGATCAATATGGGCGATGATGCAAAAATTGCGGATATGTTGTTGTCTAGTGCTCTTTTCCATTTCCCTAGACTAGCCGAAAAATGGCTTTAAAGCAACTCTTTCATCCGTTCCTTTAACTACGTGTTTCTCCTAAAACACTTTCCCTTTTCATTTCCGCTGTTTCCGCCGAACATCCCTGACTCGTTCTACCGAACAGGGAGCTCTCGGGTCGAAGCCTCCCTGTTCTCTCGACTGTTACCGGTTCACTCCCTCCAGAGGCGGGCAGGCATCACGGATGTGACCGGCGGGAAACAGAAGGAAAGAAAAGGAAAAGTATTTCGAAGAAACTACTTAAACAAACATCGGTTCATCAACTAACGTTTGTTTCTTCAAGAAACTTCCAAGCAAGAATCTTTCAAAGTAGCCTTGAAGACTGAGCGGGCAGGGTTTTTTCGAAGAAAAAGAGTGAGGGCTTCAAAGCAGTCCAGTCGCCACGCCGGGGCGAATGGATGGTACTTTAGAAGGTTGCTTGCTTGTGAAGTTTCTCTGCTTGAAAGAGTTAGCATTTTAGAAAGAAAAAAGGCGTCCTTGTGGTTCCAAGAACGCCCTATTGCCCTAGCGACCAATTCAATCGCCGCTCGACCAAAGACATGGCCAGCACCGAGGAGACACAGCGATGACCGAAGGATCTTCTTCAATCACCTTTACTAACGACTGCTTCTCCTCGGCTTTTGGAATAGGGTCCTTATTTACCGGAGAAGCATCCAGATTGAGCCGTTTCAGCTCTGATGGATTCGCTGCTTCAAACATGTTTACCTCCTCATGTTACAACAAAAAAACCGGCCTGCTTTTGGGGCGAGACCGGCTTCTTGCTACTGTTTCGTACTCTCTATCCTCGCGTAACAGCAAAAAGAAATCGACCTCGCTTCTCCCAAAAGAAGAAGCCAGTCATAAACATAAAATAGCGATGGATGGATTGCGAAATATTCTGCATAAACGTATTCCTAAAATACCAACTTTCAAAAATCCTGTCAATGTTACCAGTCCCCGCGCTCAGGATGGTCTTCAGCCAGGACAGCCGCCTCCGGCTGACGCAAAACACGACAAAGAAAGAAGCGTTTCACTCGTTCCAGCTCCTCCACTTTCAGCCAATGAGCAAACAAGACATAGGTGCTCCCGCCGATAGCAAATCCGATAAACAGCTGCAGAAACACTTCGATAAAAGTATCCAGTTCATTGGTAGTCAGGGCAAAAATTGATTTCGATACCTGAGCGACGATACCGGCCGCGATGGCAGCCAAAAGAATCTTGGCTACCGGCCACACGATCAAACGATCTTCCCAAAAGGAAAGGTTCTTGCGAAGAAAGAAATACAAGAGCGTGAAATTGATGATAGTACTGATTGAAAAGGCGATAGCCAATCCTTGTACCTGATAGTACGGCAGAAGGAGCGGGATAAGAGCAATATGAATGGCCTCGCTTACCAAAGCGATGTACAGAGGAGTCTTGGTATTCTGCAAGGCAAAAAATGCCCGGGCAAAGAGTGGGATGAGGCTCTGAGCAAACAGGCTAATTGCTAAAAATTTGAGCACTTCAAATGTAGTGATTGTATCCTGCCAGTCAAAGTTGCCGGACCCCAAGATAACACGGACACACTGCGCTCGAAAAATGATGATAAAAATAGAAAGAGGGACGACAAAAAAAAGTATCTTCCTTCCCGTCTCAGCGAACATGAAAAAAAACTCTTTATCATTTTTCTTGGCCGCAAACAAAGCAAGGGCCGGAAAAGCCGCCAGAGAAAAAGCAATACCAAACAGTCCGAGTGGCACGCTCTGAATATTGTTCGCCAAGGTAAAGGCAGCCAAGCTCCCCGAAACCAGTGTCGAGGCAAAAATCGTCATAACCAAGAGGCTCACCTGGTTGACTGCCATGCCGAGCGACCGTGGAATCATCAGTTTGAGTACTCGTCTCACATTCTCGTCCTTCCAGGCTGTGAGGAGCCCCCACTGGTAGCGGAAGCCGGCTCGGTACATTGCCGGATACTGGATAGCAAGGTGAAAAAACGAACCCAACACCACTCCCCATGCCAAACCATCCGCACCAAACATCGGTGCCAAAAACAGCGCTCCAAGAATTATCCCGATATTGTAAAAAACCGGCGCAAATGAATAAGCGGCAAACTGCTTAAAAGAAACCAGTACTCCACCAAAGACCGCGCTCGCAGAAAGGAAAAACGGTGCCAAGAGCATGATGCGCGTCAATTCTGTAACCAGCTCCTTTTTCTCGGCATCAAAACCAGGTGCCAGGAAATCAGTTATGACAGAAGCAAAAAGAATGCCCAGCACAGAAAAACAACCGATGGAAAAAAGCGTGGTATGAAGGACTCCCGATGTCAGTCGCCAAGCTTCTTCCTTTTTTTCTTGCGTAACGAGCTCAGTAAACACCGGTACAAAAGCTGCTGAAAGCGCTCCCAGCACGAGAAACCCGTAGACCAAATCAGGCAACCGAAAAGCGGTATAGTATGCATCGAGCACGTCACCGGCACCAAACTGCGAAGCCAGTACACGATCCCGAATAAAGCCCAAGAATCGACTGGTGATTCCAGCAAAGGCAATCAGTACTGCTGCGGCCCCTACTGTCCTACTTGGAGTACTTCCTAGCGTAGAAAAAAACAAAAATAATTTCTTCATGTGATACTTCCTTTTATTACTAAACGAAGCGAGCGAAACGAAAATTTACTTTCGTTTCCGAGCGAGTGCCAGTAAAATCGGGTGAATCCCCGTTACAAATCACTTCCTCTCAAACACTACTCCATAAAAGGTATCTGTCTTGAGTATTGTTTCACGCCCCAGTTCCCGTTCATACGGTACCAAATTTGGCTCAGTCTGCCAAATAACACCAGCTCCCAGAGGTGGCACAATACGTGTTGTCAAGGCACTTCCCTGCGAACCTGACTGCTTCTGATACAAGACAGAGTACGATGCCTCATTCTCTTCTAGTGCCTTTTTTTCCAAACGAAACGGCAATTTATAGCGATACTCCACCGTCACCGATTCTTTTGGACTCACATACACCCAGGCGCCAAATACCGTTTTTCCGGCATCTAGAGAAATACGAACTCCGGTTTTTTTGTCGATAGTAATACCGGCTTCTTCACGTACCACATCGGAATCTTCCCTAAATCCAAGGCGTTTATAGTCAAGGGGCGGCTCGGGAAATTCCCACGTGGTTCCCTTGGAAGAAAGAAGCTCGGAGCCCTTAGGTACATAGACTCGCAGATAGTCCGCGTTCACCTTGTTCCACCACTCATACGGCGTATCACCGCCGCGATGACTTCTCGTGATAGTGACGGTATCGATAATGGATCCATCCTCTTCTATCGCTACCCGATGATCGATTGTTTCATCGATAACCCCATCGGTTTTGTAGCCATTGATATTGCTATGTATGACCGACAGGTAGTCTTTTCCAGTCTCAAGCACTCTTCCGGACCAGCCGATTTCATCCACCAATTTTTGCGTATCGGCATGTCGCATGTACATCAAAACATGCTTCTCGTTCAAACCAGCAATGAGCGCTTCACCCAAACGATAGGTCGTTTCCCGATCTTGCAACGAAAAAACTTTTTCAAGCAACATCCGAGAGAGATCGACGAGGATCTTTTTTGGTTCATTTAGTTCTTTGTCATACTTCACCTCGACCTGCTCTTGAATGACCGGAATAAAATTGTCTGCATCAACAGTCAGTCCATACTGCGGGAGCGTCATCGGACCGATAACTTCAAAAAGTTTTTGCATCACGGTCGGTGTCAGCGTGACCACGCCATCAACGGTTGGCCCGCCTGTCTTTTCATAAAAAAATATAGCCTTCTCCGCAGAGGTAGGGAAATCCGGGAACCAATTGCTGTCATGCAGACTCCAGCCGGCACTGATTTTTTGAATCGGTTTTGGCGGAACGATATTTTCCTTCAGCTGCCCATCCGGATTGAAAATTCCATCCACAAAAAAACGACGAATGATTCCCTGACTGACATCAACAAGGGCGTAACTTCCGATAAATCCTCCCGTCGCCCGAAGCTCATGATTATTCTGCAACAGAAAAAGATACGTCCGCGGACCATTTCCTCCCAACAGTTCTTCCAGTAAAAATTCATTCTTTTCAAAACCGACAAGAAGACTGAGCACGAGTGGCAAATTTTTACGTACAGCCAAAAATTGATCCCGCTTTTCTTCCGGGATATCATCAATAGCTACCGCTCGCAGTGACTCCTCCGCGAGCTCCAAAGATATCCTCGCCTCACGAAGAGGCTCTTTGGATTGGTACAGCAGCTGAATGAGAGAAACCTTTTCACCCTGGGCATACGCATCTTTCGAAGATGTGAGATTTTCCGCTAATAGCGCCAGCGGTTTCCCTGCTTCAGAAAAATGTTTCCCCGCTTCGATAACATGTTTACCGGAAGCGGCTCGTGATAGTCCGGGCACCATAGCCATTCCCTGTATCAGGGTCTCTGTGAAAAAAGCCGTTTCCTCACTGGCAGCAGTAAAGAGCGACGAAGCCTGTTCAAAAGAAACAACAGCCTTTTCATACTCCTTGTGTTTTATATGTCCCGTAGCCTCCAAAAGAGCAGCGTAGCCACCCTCGCCCTGACGGAGCACGCTGGCCTGGAGTGCCTTGCCCTTTTGAAACAACAGCCAACCAGAAAATCCGACAAACAGGAGGAGAAGCGCCATCCAAAGCATCCTGTATCGCAATACATTTAGTTGCACTGGTATTTCCCTCGAAACTTCGCGCTTCGGTGGTTGATTCTCAAAAGTCTGTGAAATAGGTGGCACACCCAATGAAATTCCGCCTGGAAAAACAGGTCGAGTAAATCGAGGTATTTCTTGTTTCACTGGTGGCCTCATATCCGAAAGAGGGACACGGTTAGATTTTTGAGGAGGAGACAGCGGCATAGTGAGTAGTGTTTGTACCAACTTCTTGGTAGATAGAGAGTGTGGCGATAGCCATATCATGAAAAGAATACCCTGCTGCTTGTCGATATCCGAGCCCCCTCAATACATTTTTTTTATCAACATCTGATTCCAGCAGGTGGAGCGACTCCACAAGCGATTGTTCATCCGTGGGATTAAAGTACCAGGCTGCTTCGCCGAGTATTTCAGGGAGCGATCCCCGATCGGAAGCGACCACCACAGTACCACGACTCATTGCTTCCAGCGGCGGAAGACCAAAGCCCTCGTACAAAGAAGGAAAAATATAGCACTGAGCAAAACGGTAAAGCGATGACAATTCGTGATCCGTCAAAAATCCCGTAAAGAGAACGTTCGACAGTCCTTCATCCTTGGCCTGTTTTTGCAATTTCTGATAAAAAAAATCATCTTTTCCGACCAACACGAGCTGGTACTGAGGAAAAGCGCGTGCCGCTGCAAAAAGTACCGGCAAATTCTTGTGTGGATAGGCGTTCCCTACGTACAAAAAATACTTCTTCAGTATATCATGAGACACGGTCTTGCTCTCATCAGGCATCAGAGAAAGCTCTCGCAACGATAGTCGCTCGAACAACCTCTTTTCATCAGCAGGGCGACTATACTGGCAAAACGAATCTGCTGCCTCATAGGTGACTGTTACTTTGCCACGCGCTCCGGGATATTCACGCACGATATCCTGTTTGGTAAATTCCGATACGGTAATAATATATCGCGCCCTCCTGATGGCAGAAGCGATAACATATCGATACACCAAAAATTTCATACCGTACAACAAAGCCAACCGAGTGGTGTTCCGAACAGTCGGATAATGAACAAGGATCAGATCATGAATAGTGACGACAAAAGCCTTTCGATACAACACCGGGACATTGAAATGGGGAAAGTGTACCAGATCAAACGAAAAACGATAGAGCATCACCACAAACAATAGTTGCTCCGAAAAACCATACCACGCATACTGCGCCACCGCCTTGGTAAAATGCGGATTCTTCGGAATATATTCGTCAAAATTTTCCCGGCGTAAAAAAACAACATACTCATTCTTCTGATCAAGAAGTTCGAGGTGTTCAATCAGTTTTTCCGTGTACCGTCCCAGACCCTTGCCCAACGATCCGTAGAATCGGGCATCGATACCTATCTTCATAACGCGGTCTTATAACGAAGTAACTCTCCGCTCCTGATCAAGTGCGTACAAAAGCAGGCCCTCTGAAACAAGAATTTTAAACACATCACTATCCTCGATATGATTCTTGGTCTTAATAAAAATAAGAAAGGCTGCCACTTCCTTGGCCTGCCGTGGCGAACGAACTACAGCATAGTCCTGTTCTTCCCAAAAAAACTTGCCTTCCGAAAGCAACTGTACAGGATCAATATGCGCGATCAATGACTGCTTAGCGCTTTTTTCAAAAACTTTCTCTATGGTTTTTTTCCTGGTATCAACAAAACACAGCACTACTCGATCTGTTTTTGCCAAAATACTCACGGTTCCCAACAAAGAAGCATACAGTGTTTCTTCCTTGTCTCTCGACGCTCCGGCTGTAGTTTTCGGCAAATCAAAAATAAAATCTTTGACAATATCAAGCTTGCGATTCATTTCACCGATATACGAGTACGAATCAGAAAGATCGCGTGTCATGAGATTTGCCTGATTCTGCAGCTGCTTCTTTTCACGAAATATACGCAGAAGTGCTTTTTCTTTGGTGAAATACACCACAAAACCAAACACCCCAAAACAAAAAATGAGGAGCGACTCTATATCCTGCTCGGTAAAAATAGCATGACTCCCAGAAATAAACTGTGGCGTCAAAATAGCCAGAACAAAAAGAGCGAGGTAAATCCAGTACATGATTTGTGTTTTATGAAAAAACCTATACCTCCGTACGATCCACATTGAGCAAGCGTCGCATGTGTTCCTTGACCTGTTCACCGATATCCGGACGCTCCACCGCATACTCGAGAATGGTGGTCATATAATTGAGCGGATCACCAGTCGTCATCCATTGTCCACCGTCAACGGTCTTGGCATAGAACTTGCCACCATTTTTGATATGATTATGGATGGCATCCACGAGCCACAGTTCATTCCCCTTGCCCAGTGCCGTTTTCCGAAGAATATCAATGATTTCTTGGTTCAAAATATAACGGCCAAAACCAGCCAACCGCGACGGCGCTTCTTCCTGGCTCGGCTTTTCGATAATAGTCCGTACCTGCATCGTCACCGGGTCGACATCTACGATCCCGTACTTTGAAACCTCGCTTTGCGGCACTTCCTGCACACCGAGCATCGGGTGACCATGTTTGTTGTATTCATCTACCATCTGCTTGGTGAAAGAGACCGTTGATTTGACTAGGTCATCACCGAAACAATAAATAAAAGGTTCATCGTCCACCAAACTGGCCGCCGACAACACAGGAGTGCCATTGCCATAGGGTCCCTTTTGACGGATATGTACAAAGTTAGCCATCTCAGCAATACGGTGCACCTGTTCATACCGTTCTTCCTTACCATTCTTGCGCAAATCATCCTCAAGCGCTGTCGAATAATCAAAATGATCTTCGAGCGGCTTTTTGTCCCACCGTGTCACAAAAATAATATCCTCAATACCCGCCTCAACCAGTTCTTCCACCACCAATTGAATGATTGGCTTGTCCACAATCGGCAGCATCTCTTTCGGCATGGACTTGGTAGCCGGGAGTAGTCGCGTACCCGAACCTGCTACCGCAATAACCGCCTTTCTGATTTTTTGTACGGAAGTTTCTGACATAGGGAGTGCGTTACTTTTTTAGGGAAACAATTTTTTTATACTCGACATTGAACTCGGCAATCGCTTCGTTTATCATGGGGTGCATCCGTTCACCAAGCCGGTGTTCTCTCACAAAAGCACTGGCCTCATAGAGCGATTCGTGTGTTCCGGTATCAAACCATGCCCCCTCAATCACCCGCACATCCAGTTCTTGTTTGTCTAGATAAAAACGCTGTAGATCAGTAATTTCGAGCTCGCCACGTGCCGATGGTTCCAATTTCTTGGCAGCATCAGTAGCGTGCGTGTCAAAGATATAGACACCAGGAATAGCGTAGGCACTTTTCGGCTGAGCCGGCTTTTCTTCGATGGAGAGTACTTTGGCATCAGCTCCAAATTCCACGACACCAAAACGTTCTGGGTCCTTTACTTCTTTGGCAAAAATACGCCCTCCTTTTTCAAAGGATTGGATAGCTTCCGTAAAGTCATCTTCAAAAATATTGTCCCCCAGTACCAGTGTCGATGATTCGCCATCGAGAAAATCCTCAGCAAGAATATACGCATCTGCCAATCCTCGTGGCGACTTTTGTACGACGAACGATAGGTTGACACCGAACTTGCGAAACATCGATCCAAGCAGATTGAGGTAACTCCCCGAGTGCTCCGGTGAAACGATGATGAGAATATCCTTGATCCCGGCTTTGACCAGGGTATTCAGAGGATAAAATATCATTGGCCGATCATACACCGGCAACAACTGTTTGGAAGTGATGGCTGTGAGTGGCAAGAGCCGTGTCCCACTACCACCAGCGAGAATAATTCCTTTCATATTTTTTGAGCGTACAGCGTTTAGCGATAAGCGGTTAGGGAAGATTTTTCCTACAAGAATCCTCCTGAACGCTAAACGCTAATAGCCGAGCGCTGTTAGTGATACACTGGAAATTTTTTACACAGATTAATAACGGATTTTCGGATATCGTACAAAACTTTTTTGTTTCCTCCCGAACGGAGCGCTTCATCGATACAACCGACAATATATCGGACCTCTTGTTCTTTCATACCCCGCGTCGTCAGTGCCGGCACTCCGATGCGCAATCCCGACGGATCCATCGGCCCGCGTGGGTCATCAGGAATAACATTTTTATTGACCGTGATACCGATCTCGTCGAGCATCTTTTCTGCTTCCTTGCCGCCAATACCATACGTTTTGACCACATCAACGACGATCATATGATTCTCTGTACCCCCAAACAACACGTGGGCTCCACGCTTGGTCATTTCTTTCTCGAGAGCCTTGGCATTCTTGAGTACCTGCTTGGCGTATTTCCTAAACTCCGGTCGCAGTGCCTCACCAAAAGCCACCGCTTTGGCTGCAATAGTATTCATCAGTGGGCCGCCCTGAAGCCCGGGAAACACCGTGCGATCCACAGCCTTCGCCAGGGATTCTCGACACAAAATAACACCACCGCGAGGACCACGAAGCGTCTTGTGGGTGGTCGTGGTCACGATATCAAAATATGGCACTGGACTAGGCAGTGCCTTGCCTGCCACGAGCCCGGCGATATGTGCCATGTCCATCATCGAATACGCGCCCACTTTTTTGGCGATAGCAGTAATCTTCTGATAGTCCAACTGCCTCGTGTACGAAGAAAATCCCGCTAGTACCAACTGCGGTTTCACTTGTTTCGCCAAGGCTTCCAGTTTTTTGTAATCAATCGTACCATCAGCCTCGGTCTTGTATCCGACAAAATGATAGATCTGAGCGGGAAGAGTCAGTGGATGGCCATGCGTCAAATGCCCCCCATGAGACAGATCCATACCGAGGATGGTATCGCCAGGTTTGAGAATAGCCGAGTAGGCTGCCAGATTGGCTGGTGCTCCGGCATGTGGTTGGACATTGGCATGTTCCGCGCCAAAGAGTTTTTTCACACGCTTGAGAGCCAACGTTTCAACCACGTCCGTAAACTCCTGACCGCCATAATAGCGCCGACCAGGATAGCCCTCAGAATATTTATTGGTCAGCACTGTTCCGAGCGTCTCGAGCACCGCCCGTGAAACATAGTTTTCCGATGCAATCATTTCCAACCCCTCCTCCTGGCGCTTTTCTTCGCCCTGCACTGCCTGATAGACATCCGTATCAGCTTGTTTCAGTCTGTCTTGTTTCATAAGAAATCTCATTGGTAATATCCTTATGGTACCAAGAAACAGCCCTTTCTGCACCATTGACAAAACTCGTAAAAAGGTGTATAATTAATTCGCAGTGCCTCGTTGAAAAATCGCTCTTTTGAGCGATTTTTTCTTTTTTTAGTTCTGCAAAAATTCTTCAAGCGCTGCCGTATAGTGTCGCAGTTTCGGTCGCTTGGTATTGAGAAGCGCCGAGCACTGCGGTCTCTTGGCTGGTCGAGGAAATGTCTCCGATGACACCGCTGTCACCAATGTCTCTTTCTTTGCCAAACGGTACAACTCCTGTACGGCTTCGTACCACGTCGCCGCCCCCTCATTGGCCAGATGATATATTCCGAAGGCGCTCCCTGATTCAATAAGTTCCTTGGTCGCCTGCGCCAAATCAGGCGCATAGGTGAAACAACTTTTTTCAGCATCCACCACTTGTACTTCTTTTTTACTTGCCGTGAGTCCAGTCGAACGGTCGGCTTGTTCCAGCATGACAGAAAAAAAACTTCGTTTTGCTTCAACACTCTTACCGGGATTTCCAAACAGCTTGGAAAGCCGAATAACATAGTATTGTTCGGCCTGCTCGCGTACCATCCGTTCACCGGCATACTTGCTCTCACCATACCGGCTGAGTGGATTCGGGAGTGACGATTCATCGTACCCTACCCCTACCGCACCAGCTCCGCAGCAGCCCCCACCACAGCATCCTGTCCTGGCTTTGTTTTCTTCGAGCGCTCCATCAAACACATAGTCAGTCGAGTAGTGGATGAACGTATACCCGAGTATAATAGACAGTTCCGCCAATTTCTTCGGCACATCTCGATTGAGCGTCAGCGCTTTTGCATATTCTGTATCATCTGTTTCACAACGATCAACCGCATTGTACGCCACGGCATTAATCACAACAGACGGCTGCAGTTCTCGCACTCGTTTTTCCAGCACGACAAAATCCGTGACATCGATATCCTCACGATCCCACGCTGTCACCTCGTACTGTTCATCCCGCGAATACACTCGCGTCAATTCTTGCCCCAACATCCCCAGACTCCCGAGTATCAAAATTTTCTTCTTTTCCATACAGCATCGTTATAAAAATAGCATAGCAGTCTCATAGTAACATACTCTGAAAGCCCCACCGAAGAAAAGATATGAGCAACGGGAAGACAAATGCTATGTCTCCCCGCTTACCAAATCCTTCCTTTTCCGGTACCGTCCCACTCGCGAAGTATCGCCTGGGCACCTTTTTATCCTCACCGGAAAGCTCTTTGTCCTAGGTTCCCCAAGTCAGACGATGGGCATTTCCACCAGACTGCCTACAAGCTTCGCTTGCTCAACCTGCTCCACGTTGAATGGGTACGTCCTCCTGCCCATTGCGTCTCCGCAATATCTGCTCAAAGTCGCATGCATTGCGTTCCCCAGCCTGCCCACATCAAACCACGGTGTCATGGCAACGTCACAGTACGACTTGTCGGGTTGCTTAGTGGCTGAGTACTGGAAAAGCCGTAGTCCGCGCAGGGCCTCATCCCATACAGCAATCCAGAGGCGAATTGCCTCACCGCTAGTTGGCAACACCCAGATGCCACCGTCCGTTGGAGATTTTGCTGCCAATGAAAGCCTAGTTCTTTCCGACTCCAGAGCTTGCTTGCTACGACGCACACGAAGCAACAAAACAAACATGGCCAGCAGGAGCAGTACTAGTAACCCAACAATCCACAAGAGTGGATTCTGCCACCATGAAGGTGGAGGAGGAACGGCGTGAATCTCGGCCTCGAGCCGCTTCACTTCAGCCGCACTCCGAACCAACTCCGCTTTGACTGCAACCAGTGCGACCTGAGCCTTTCCCAAGTCCGCCTTAGCCGACGCCAGCGCAGCGTTGGCTTGTTCCGCTGCCGCCTTGGCCTCCTCAAGCGCCTTTGAGGGGTGGGCCGCAAACTCAGGAAGACTCATCTTCTTCCAGGCCCTGCGCAGTTCCACGCAGTGCACTGCGAGGAGTTTCTCAGCCGGCATAAATTTGTCACTCTTGATGCCGTTCGGCGTCAGGGTCGACTCATAAATGGCCGACAACGTCGCCGGTCCGGCGCAGTAGAGGCGGTGAATCCTGCCCGGGATGGCTCCCGGAGGGGGGAACTCCAGTATCGCCACGCGCTCCCCAGCCGCATCGACGAGCGCTGCGACTGCCTTCGCGTACACCACTCCGGGAAGGAGCAGGCTCATCAGAACCAAATACCTTAGTAGCCAGCCGATCATAATCGGCCTCCTTCCTTAATCATGTTAAGTAACGGACTTGCACCCCCATCTTAGCATATCCACAAAAAACTGTTCGAATTTCAGTTTATAAGAGGTGCTTTTCGCTTGAAAAGAGTTTTCCGATAGATTACCAAAGCAATGAGTACATTAATAAAAACGAGCCACGCGGGAAATGCCCATTCAGAGAACTGCCAACTCTGTAAAACAAAAAAACTGGTCACCGTACCAAAGGCTGCGGTGATAAAGGCCGCGCTCGATTCCGTTTCCGGAAAACGCCACGACTTGATAAGGGTCGGGAGCGCTGCCAGGGCGTCACTGATGATGGCAAAGATGATAGCCACCACCGGTTCCTTGGTCACGTACCAGAGCGCTAAGGCCAAAACAGAAATCACTCCGCAAATATAATCGGTTTTTTCCAGTTTCCAATACGCGTTTTTATTGACAAACGAAGCAACAAAAATAACGAGCGGGCCGAGACCAGTCGCGAGGACTGGTAGTGCGGCCAAGCGCACGCCATCACTATAGGCTGCGATGGCACCGATAAGTGGTGCGATACTCCAGATAAACCACGTCACCCTGTTCGGTTTGGTCTTCCCCTCAAGCGTGTCCCTGGTATAAACGACCAGTCCCACTGTCATGGCAGCGATACCAGCAAACACGAGGTATTGACCAATAAAAAAATCCATTATACTTGCTTGTTATGTTTCTCGCGAATCTTGTGCACCTTGTGATCAAGCGCCTGCATGATATCAACATCCATCGCCTTGGCAAGCATAAAGGTAGTTATGAGAACATCAGCAAATTCATTTTTCAAAGAATCAGCCTCTTGAGCGGCCAACTTGTCCTTGCGTTGACCCCCTATCGAAGCGAGCACCTGATCGCACAGCTCACCAAATTCCTCCCCAAGTTTAATAGTCCGCGCGAACACATGCTCTCGATCGCTAAAATCCCCCCTCCGACGTTCCCGAAAAAACGCGTCTTGTTCATTAATAAATTTTTGCAGTTCTTCGATAGTCATATTTTAAATTTTTTCATTTCCAAAAAATTTCATACATTTATCGTTTTTCGTACTGCTTGGCATAGTATGACTGATAGTCACCACTCTTTACGTTTTTCCACCAATTCTCGTTTTGCTTGAACCACTCGACGGTTTTCGCGAGGCCAGCTTCGAGGGTGACAGTCGGTTCCCAACCGAGTTCATTGTTGATCTTGGAAAAATTGATAGCATAGCGACGATCATGCCCAGCACGATCTTTCACGTATTCAATACTGCTTGCGTCTTTCCCAAGTAGTTCGAGCAACTGCTTCACCAGAACGATATTTTCCGTTTCAGCATTACCCCCCACACAGTAGGTCTCACCGAGTTTGCCCTGATGCACGATCATATCAATCGCTCGGCAATGGTCCTCCACATAGAGCCAGTCACGTACTTGGAGACCGTCGCCGTACACCGGTACTGACTTTCCCTCGAGTAAATTGGTGATAGCGAGTGGGATCAGTTTCTCTGGGAAGTGATAAGGTCCATAGTTGTTGGAACAATTTGATATCGTCACCGGCAACCCATAGGTATGAAAGTAGGCACGTACGAGATGATCAGAGG
>CAZPXK010000004.1:0-31832 GCA_964590035.1 uncultured Bdellovibrionales bacterium | reverse complement strand
GGACAGCCTTGGAATCAGTCTTCCATTCATCTGAAACATCAGCATAGAGCTCGAGCTCGTTCCCGTCGGGATCGAGGATATAGAGACTGTGAGTGACAGTATGATTGGCCGAACCGACGATAGTGACGCCCTTCCCCTGTAGTTCCTGGTGCACCGCCTTGAGAGCGTCCGGACCATCACCGATTTTGAAGCCGATGTGGTACAGCCCTGGTTCCGGTGCATGCCGCTCACGAGGCATACCTCCGATTTCGATAAGGAGCAGTTCATGGTGTGTCCGTCCCGAAGAAAAGAGCGCCATCCCCGGTCGCCGATCGATTTCACGAAAGCCGAGCGCGTCACGATAAAAATCCGCCATCTTGGTGATGTCAGTAACATACAAAACGATGTGTCCCAATTCTTTGATCTGCATACTCTGCGCTATTAAAATTTTCGACTGTCGTACGCCCAGTGGAGCAGTGCCTGCCGTTGACGTGGCCGACACCCCAGATCCCGGGGACGACAATTCTGTACGACCTGCGTGATATGACGACTGATGGCACGCCAGCGTTTGATTTGGCGGGCATCTTCTTCAGGGAGTCTGCGTCCCATATAGTAACGGCAGTACCACTGAAACCAACCGCGCGGATCGTCCGGAAATATCCAGCCCTTGTCCTGCCACACCGAGAGTGGTTGCGAGGCGCGCACATGAAAAAAATTCAAATCTTTGTCGTAACGTTCCGGCGAAAGTTTGGCATCCTTGAACCAGGCAGCTGGGAATTCTTCTTTGCAATCCGTCATGTACTTGCCGCCGAACACTCCGAGCGCCAGCATCTCCCCTGGCGTCAGATCCGGTTTGAAGTCAGGATGAAAATTTTTCCCTATCGGTTCGGTACATGTATACCGATACTGTTGCTGCATGGTATCATTGACCACTACTTGTCTTGTCATATCTATTATAAGCGTTGAGATTTGAGAGAGATACTCAGGGAAAGCGTAAGCGGATCGACAAAGAAATATTGTATCGATCCGCTCCGAGGGCGACCTGCCCTTGGTTACTTGGCGATGAAGCGCCGCGTTTGCGTGAAGAGCGTCCCATTGAGACGACCTCCGTTGTCAGGGATGAAGTGAAAAACATGCCGATAGTTTCCTGATCCGTTCTCAAAACGGTATAGGATTTCGACCAGCGTCCCCCAGTGCTTTGGCGTGTTCTCCCAGAGAGTGACGCGGATGACGCGTGTTTTTCCAAGCGCTTCAGCAAGATGATCCTGCCCTACTCCATGGTAGTGACACAGGATGATGCGCATCACTTTGCAACCGATTACTTTGCGGATGTCCCGCATTGAGGCGGATGCGCACTTCTTGGTGTAATGAACTGCCGAGAAATCCTCCGACCGGAAAACAATCGGGTATCCGGCCGAACTCTTCAATAAAGCATTCATGGTGACCTCCTTTCAGGGGTCATGGGGGAAGAACCACTTTCAGTCTAGGCTGGCGCTTCTAGGAAGTCAATCCCGCACCTTTTTTCTGCCAGCACCAAAGACGTAAGAAAAAATGTCTTTACTGAGATTCAACGGAGAGACAACATTTCATCCTTTAGTTACTACAGATAAATCAAGCAGAAAAAAGGTGCGGGATCAAACACTACTTCTTCAGCACTTTTTTCAAATACTGGCCCGTGTAGGATTTGTTGTTATGCGCCACTTCTTCCGGAGTACCAGTAGCGACGATCTGACCGCCCCCGATACCGCCCTCGGGGCCAATGTCGATAACATAGTCCGCACTCTTGATAAGATCCATATTGTGTTCGATCACCATGACCGTGTTTCCTTTCACGACCAATCGTTCCAAAATTTCAATCAACTTCTTGACGTCCTCATAGTGCAGTCCGATAGTCGGTTCATCGAGGAGATAGATAGTACGCTCAATATGCTGCCGATACAGTTCACTCGAAATTTTGACACGCTGTGCTTCGCCACCGGACAGAGTAGTCGCAGACTGACCGAGTCGCAGATACCCGAGTCCTACTTCGTTCAACGTTTTCAACCGATCGGCAATGGCCGGAATATCAGCAAAAAATGAAAAGGCTTCTTCGATCGTCATTTCGAGGATATCATGAATACTCTTGTGTTTGTATTTGACCTCGAGCGTCTCCTTGGTAAAACGCTTGCCGTCACACACGTCACAGCTCACATACACGGTCGGGAGAAAGTGCATCTCCACCGCGATAAAACCATTGCCTTCACAGGTTTCGCAGCGCCCCCCGGGACGATTGAACGAGAACCGACCCGCCTTCCAGCCGCGGACACGAGCCTCTTCGCTGGCGGCGAACAAATCGCGGATATGGTTGAACGCACCGGTATAAGTCGCCGGGTTGGAACGCGGCGTCCGTCCGATCGGACTCTGGTCGATCAGGACCACGCGCGACAGATACTCCGTCCCGGAAAGAGACGTGCAGTTGAACACTTCGTTTGACTTATAGCGACGATCAAAACGCGCCTGCAGGTTCTTGTGCAAAATTTCATAGAGAAACGTCGACTTGCCGGAGCCCGATACGCCGGTCACCACGTTCAACCGCCCGAGCGGAATATCGACATTCATGTTCTTGATATTGTAGAGATTGCCGCCGCGAATCTTGATCACGCCTTTTTCCTTGCTTCGCCGCGACTTGGGAATCGGAACGGATTCTTCGCCGCGCAGGTACGCGAGTGTCAGCGATCCGGAGGTGTTTTTCTTGGCCAAGAGCAAATCCTCGAGGTAACCCGAAACGACGACTTCGCCACCATGCACCCCTGCCCGCGGTCCGATGTCGACAATATAGTCAGAGGCGAAAATCGTGTCTTCGTCGTGCTCGACGATGATAATAGTGTTCCCCAAATTACGGAGTGCCTTGAGCGTCTCGATCAATCGTTCATTGTCCCGCTGATGGAGACCGATAGTCGGCTCGTCGAGGACATAGAGCGCCCCGACCAATTTGCTCCCGAGCTGACTGGCCAACCGGATACGCTGCGCCTCGCCGCCGGACAGTGTGTTGGCACGCCGATCGAGTGTCAGATAATTGAGACCGACATTGAGCAGAAACTGCAATCGTCCACCCACTTCGCGCAGCACCACCGAGGCGATCTGACGTTCACGTTCGGAAAGATCGAGACCATCAAAAAAATGTTTGGCTTCTTCCGTCATCATCTTGGTGACCTCGACAATATTGCGCCCGCCGATCATGATATGGAGCGCCTCTTCGCGCAGTCGCGTGCCATGACAGACGTCACAGGGATCATCCCCGAAAAAATGTTTGGTCCCCAAGCCGTTACAGGCTTCACAGGCACCATACGGGGAGTTGAACGAGAACAAACGGGGCTCCACTTCCGGATACGAAAAGCCGTCGTATGGACAAGAGAACTTGGAGGAAAGAACCAATTTTTCCTTGCCGATATGCACCTGCACCAGACCATCACTTTCCTCGAGCGCGCGCTGCACCGCTTCGGACAAGCGCTCTTCCGATGTTGCAGGAAACTTGGTGAACTCTTCAAGCGGCAATTCGTCGACGATAAAGTCGATATCGTGCTTTTTGTTCTTGGAGAGGATGACCTGCTCACGTAAACTCTTGCGTACCCCATCGAGAAAGATTTCCGAAAAACCTTTGTTCAGCGCATTGTAGAGCAGCTGATAGTATTCGCCCTTGCGACCACGCACGACCGGCGATGTGATGATAAGCGTTTCCTTTTTTTTCTTGGCGCTTTTGAGTGCGCTCTGCACTTTTTCGGAAACGATCTGAAGCATTTCTTCCGGTGCCAATTTCTGAATCTCGCGATTACAGAGGAGACAGTGCGGTCGACCCAATCGGGCATAGAGCACGCGCAGGTAATCATAAATTTCCGTCACGGTCGCCACGGTCGAGCGCGGATTGCGACTGGCTGATTTCTGATCGATGGAGATAGCCGGGGACAAGCCGATGATTTCATCGACGTCCGGTTTTTGCATGGTGTTCAAAAACTGCCGCGCATAGGCAGACAACGACTCGACATACCGGCGCTGCCCCTCGGCAAAAATCGTATCGAATGCCAGCGACGATTTGCCGGATCCCGACAAACCCGTAAACACCACCATAGCGTTCCGCGGCATCTCGACCGTGATATTTTTCAGATTGTGTGTCCGGGCACCCTTGACGATGATGACACCGCTCGGTTCCGGATTGTGATGTTTTTTCGCAACCATAGACTAAAAATATTCCAGCATCATCCGATAATCCTCTTCGCGCTCCAGATGAACGACCAGTTCAACCGTCCCACCCGGCATCTCGCGACTGAACGATGCAAAATCAGACAACCAATCCAAACTCACCAAATACTCCGATGTTTCAAATGTTTCATTCCGATACAGGTGCACCGTGCGTCCCCACAAAAAAGACAGCACCTTACCGATCAGGTTAAAATTCTGCGAGAGCAACATACCACGACGACTGAACCGGACGTACCGAATACCGTGCCGCTTGGCCAACGAGACGAAAACCCGTGAAAAGTCCGGAAAAAAATGGAGATGTTCGTGCGAATTGAGCCCGTCCGGCAAACGACCAAACAGTTCCTGAAAACGCCTGATCTGATCGCTCCATTCGGCCTCGACCTGATCAGCCGTCAGGAGTCCGGTGATGTAACGCATGAAAAAATTCGCGCCTCGCGTCACGGCGCTTTCTCGAACCTTGTCGCCTGTCTTCAGGACACCGATCAGTTCAAGGTGGAGATCGATCTTGGCTCCGGATTCCAAAAGGGCCTTGGCCTGATCAAGTGACACGTAGTGAATGAGCACTGCTACCCGATCTACCTTGCCTTCATGCACCAAACGCAAAATAGGCTCGGCCGTCTGGCGAATCCCATAGTCATCAGCAGTCACGATAAAGCGGTCTCGAATATCTTTGGTCATCACGAAAAACCTCACAAAATATCTTCCCATTATGTCAGAAAATAGCGATTCTGGCAAGGCTATTTTCCCGCCCCTCTTTTCACTCGACCGCCCTGAACCGTCACTCCTTCCGCTCGCAATATACGCTCTTTGCTTCCCGCTCCACGATTGTACTGCCCCAGTGTTCCGTCAGAACAAATGACTCGGTGACAGGGTCTCGTGTCATCAAAATTTTTCTTCATGAGCGTTCCGACCGCCCGCGCCGCGCCAAAAAAACCGGCTCGTCTCGCCACTTCGCCATACGTCAGTACCCGCCCTTTTGGGATAGCACAAACCACCTCCCACACTTTTTGTGAGAAAAGGGTCTGTTTATTTTTCCTTGTCACCATGACTCTCTTCACCTTATTCACCAAAAGATTTCTTGAGTGTATCTTTGGCAGCCTGAACTGCGGCCTTGAAATCCTCCATGGCCGTCTTGACTGCCACTCGTCTAGTTTCAGCCAATGCCTTCACTTGAGTCTTGATTTTTTCGGAAGTCGCCTTGTCTTCCTTCAAAGACTTTCGTGCCGCCTCAAGCGCTGAACGGAAATTACTGCGCACGGTTTCCTGGTCGGCTCCGCCATCACAGTCACTCTTGGCTTTGGCGACAGCCGCTTTCACGTCGGATTCAAATGCATCAGCGGCGCTCTTCATATCATCTGCACGCGAAGCGAGGGCCGCGTCGACACCCGTCCGAAAAGCCTTGATGGCCGCATCAACGGTTTCCTGCCGCGTATCCACCGCCTTTTCCACGGCCTTCTTGAAATCCTTGACAGCTTCTTTTTTTACATCCGTATCGGCTTTTGCCTCGAGCTTTTGATACATCTCACTTCGTTTCTGATCGGCACTCGAGCGATTGTCTTCGAGCTTGGCAGTCCGACCGTCACGGCTTTCTTCCATCCGATCCGAACGATTTCCTTTTCGCTCCTCCAACTTGCCACGTCGCTCCGACATGTTGGTAGCGATCTTTTCGGCCTGCTCAGTAAAGCGGCTACAGAACGCCTCCAGACGCTTTTCTTGCATCTCTTCCTTCTTGGCTTCACGGTCGGCTTGGCGTTCTTCCATTTTTTCTGCACGATCGGCTTGGCGTTCTTCCATCTTGGCGGTACGGGCGGCCTCTCGTTCTTCTGCGGGCGTCGCCGCCAAGAGCGACAACGGCATAAACAACATGGCAACGCCGAACATGGAGGCTGCCTTTTTACAGGTTATTTTCATCATAAGAAGTTCCTAAGTTATTTACGCTTTCACTATCTTCCTCAACATCACCGAGTGAAGAGGTTTCCTCCTCATCCAGTGCCGAAAAATCAACCGAGGACTCCTCAACAATACTCTCCGTAATACCATCGATAGTATCAGGTATCGCGTCCCTTTCCCCCGAGGTATTCGCACCTCCCCGAACCGCTACCTCACTGCTCTTATCGTCTACAACAATGACCGGCTCCACAAACAACCGATACACGAACGTACACACAAGTACCATCACCGCGACACCAACAACCACTCCAACAATTTGTTTTTGTGTCATAGATTATGAGTTTATAATATACCTCTATTATACCGAGCTCATATCCAAATAGCAACGATATTTCCACCTGCTTGTAAAAAAAGAATGTCAGTGCTACGTTTGAGGCAACCTCTTTACCAACCTGGGAGAAGAAATGACTTCAAAGCATTATTTGTCCCAGAACCGGGATAGCCAGCTCATTCTTGCTGGAAAAATTACCGTTCAGGGAATGGCTGGCCTGAGTCTTACCCTCTCCGGCATCATCAGTCAAAACGCATACATAGTGTGGACAGCGGGTAACGACCCAATCTTTGCAGAAATCTATTCTGCCCCAGATGATCTCAGAACGAGCGTCGCTATCAAAGACGCTCGACTCTACTTCGCCACACTGTTTCTCGAGGAAGAACTCTGTCGACTCTTCTCTCGAATGAATATCGTTGTCCCAGCTACTGCCACACGCAGTCTCGTGGCAGGCTACACGGAATCACGTCTGGACACCGATATCCTGCCTGAAGGGCTTGTTTTGGACATTGACCAAGTCCTGCCCGAAACAACGCGCCGTCAGGACTGGGGAGAGCGAAGAAGATCGATTCTGACGCTCAGCCCACTCGAAAAAATGCGACTCCAAAACGGTCGCAAGTAACACGTGACACTCGGCGGCTGCACTGCATCCGCTTTTTTTCTTACTCAGCGCAAACTAAAACAGTCGCGAACGAATCGCGCGTTTCTTTTTCTTACCCCCCATGGATTCTTCCAGCGCCTGGATCTCATCGCGCAAGATGGCAGCCGTCTCGAAATCCAACACTTTGACGGCCGCCTGCATTTCCTTTTCTTTCAAACGAATGAGTTTCTCCGGGTCCTTAGCGAACACCTCCTGATCAATCTGCACATTGGCCAGCACCGCTTTGTCGTGCTCGCTCTCCATGGCTTCGGTAATATCGTGAATATTTTTCTTGATCGTTTGCGGGGTTATACCGTGTTCGGTGTTGTAAGCAATCTGAATAGCTCGCCTACGATTGGTTTCACCCATAGAGCGCCGCATCGATTCGGTGATTACTTCAGCATAGAGGACCACCCGACCAGCCGCATTGCGGGCCGCCCGTCCGATGATCTGAATGAGCGATGTTTCTGAACGGAGAAATCCCTCTTTGTCGGCATCGAGCACTCCGATAAACGTCACTTCCGGCAAATCCAATCCTTCACGGAGCAAATTGACTCCCACGATACAGTCAAACTCTCCTTTACGAAAGGCTGTCAAAATTTTGATACGATCAATCGTTTTGACATCGCTATGCAGATATTCTGCTTTCACTTTTTTTTCTTTCAGATACACAGACAAATCCTCGGCCATCTTTTTGGTGAGCGTGGTAGCAATCACGCGTCCGCCTTTTTTGATTTCTGCTATCGCCTGCTCGATAAAATGACCGATTTGACCGGGATAGTCGCCCTTCTCATGAATCGGCAGCACCTCTACCTCCGGATCCAACAGTCCGGTCGGCCGGATCACCTGCTCGACAATTTGTTCGCTCATCTCACGTTCGGTGTCGGCCGGCGTCGCCGATGTAAAGAGCACGGGTCCCACTCGCTCCATGAATTCTTCGTAGCGAAGCGGCCGATTATCGAGTGCGCTCGGCAGACGAAATCCATATTCGACCAGTGTTTTTTTGCGCGATTGGTCACCCGCATACATACCCCGGAGCTGCGGCAGCGTCACATGCGACTCATCAATAACCGTGAGAAAATCAGGGGCGCCATCTGCCGTATGAGGAAAGTAGGATAGGAGCGTCTCTGGCGGCTCCCCTGGTTGCTTTCCCGACAGATGGCGCGAATAATTTTCGATACCATTGCAGTAGCCGATTTCTTCCATCATGGCCAGATCGTAATTGGTCCGTCGTTTCAAACGCTCGACCTCGATGACCTTGCCCTGTTTTTCCAAAACCTTCAAACGATCTGCCAGTTCCGCGCGAATAGATTGCAGTGCTTGGTCTTTTTGATCTTTGTCCGTGATAAAGTGTTTAGCCGGAAACAAGAATGTTTGCTCTAGTGTCCCGAGAATTTTCTGCGAGACCGGATCAATCTTGGTCAACGTACTGATTTTGCCTCCGATAATCTCGACGAGATAAATAAATTTTTCCGACACCGGCATGATTTCGACGCGATTGCCCATACTCCGAAATTGCCCCGGGGCCAGATCGGCGTTGGTACGCTCAAAAAAGATGGCCACCAAACGATGAAGGAGCTCGGTGCGCGTCATGGCCATACCCACCTCGAGCCGCATATGCTCTTTTTCATATTCTTCCGGACTCCCCAAGCCATAGATACACGAGACCGACGCCACAATAATGACGTCTTTCCGTGTCAGGAGGGCCTGAGTCGAAGCATGACGCAACCGATCAATCTCGGCATTGATCTGGGCATCCTTTTCAATATAGGTATCAGAGGCCGGCATATAGGCTTCCGGCTGGTAGTAGTCATAGTACGACACGAAATAATGCACGGCATGATCAGGAAAAAACTGCTGGTACTCTTGGGCCAGCTGCGCCGCAAGCGTCTTGTTGTGGGCGATGACCAGCGTGGGTTTCTGCAGTTGTGTAATGACGTTGGCCATAGTAAACGTCTTGCCGGAACCAGTCACCCCGAGCAGTGTCTGAAAGCGTTTTTTTTCTTTCAGTCCATCAACCAGCGCCGTGATCGCTTTGGGCTGATCGCCGGCGGGGAGCCAATTGGATTGTAAGGTGAAAATTGACATAGTGTTTATCGCTTCCGAAACCAGTGCGCCACACGCTGACAAAAATGATGGTAGAGCTCCCTGCCTCGCCCCCGTTCGGTATAGAGGATGAACAACAGTATCACAAAACCAAGTACCACGGCAACATCAAACAAAATCTTGACGCTCTCCACATGGCGCCACAGGGTATGAAGTTTGGCAATCCCCGCATACCCGATATACAGGTAGAGCAGATCCTTGAAAAAATTGCCGGCATAGGTCGCCACGAGAAACACCCGGATATCCATCTTGATAATACCGGCCACCAACGAAACGGGTGTGGTCGGAAATGGTGGCAACAGTCGGAGGAGAAACAGTACGCCGCCGTCCTTCCAGTGGTGTCCCACAAAGCGCTTACCGATACTCTCCAGGTCTTCATGACGAATGCCAAACCACTTGGTCGCCTTGGGAATAAACAGGTCTTCCAGTTTGTCTCCCAGGAGATAGTAACACCAGGCACCCAGCGTTTTTCCGAGATTGCCCACCGCCGCGAGCAACAACAAATACCACAGTGTTTCACCCTTCATCAATGCCAGAGACCCGGCTGTCCCCATGATAAGAGCCGAAGGAATCGGACTGATGACCTCTTCTAAAAACGAGCCGAAAAACACAAACACCTCGAGGGGCATATGAAAGGCGTAGTATTTGACCGTCTGTTCAAAAAAAGAAAAAATCTGATACATACAAACAGAAAAAAGAAGCGTCTAGATGACGCTTCTTTAGTATACCATTTTCACAGGAATGGCGAGACCATGCACAATCGGGTCGCTTCTCTACCCGATAAAGGTGAGAGCGTGCCCCTTCTTGTCACCACGGCCGGTACGGCCGATACGGTGAATATAGTCCTCGTAGTTTTCGGGAAGTTCGTAGTTGATGACGTGGGTAACATCAGGGATATCGAGTCCACGAGCCGCCACATCAGTGGCCACAAGAATAGTGATTTCATCCTTGCTGAAACGACGGAGAGCCCGCTGACGCTGTGGCTGCGACTTGTCACCATGGATAGAGTCAGCCTTGAAACCGCGTTCCTCCAAACGGTGAGCCAGTTTATCCACACCATGCTTAGTTCGTCCAAAGATAAGCACCTTCTGAAACTCCGGCTTCACCAACAAGTTGTGCAGGGTTTCAATCTTTTCTTCTTTGGGAGTGACATGTATCACATCCTGATCAACGTTTTCTGACGTCGCGCGAGACTTGATAGCAATGGTAACCGGATCATTCAGAAATTTCTTGGCCAGCTCTGAGATTTCTCGTGGCATAGTCGCTGAGAAAAAGAGTGACTGCCGTGGAGACTGCATGAGCGCCACCAAGTATTTGATATCGTTGATAAATCCCATATCGAGCATACGGTCTACTTCATCAAGCACGATATTGCCAAAACCGGACAGGTCAAGCTTTTTGCGCTCAATCAAATCCTTGAGGCGTCCCGGGGTTCCGATCACAAAGCTCGGGTTACGTGCGAGACTGCGCATCTGCTCCATGATATGAGCACCACCGATACAGAGGGCAGAGTTCAGGCCTGAACCACGCGAAAAAATACGCAGTTCATCTTCGATCTGCAGAGCGAGCTCTCGAGTCGGCACGATGATCAAAACCTTTTCTGTCTTGTGCTTGAATGTCTTGTGAATGAGCGGCAGCAAAAAAGCAGCTGTCTTGCCGGTACCGGTATTGGCGATACCGATCACATCACGACCTTCGAGGATATGAGGGATCACACCGTCCTGGATAGGTGTCGGGTGTACATAGCCCTTTTCAGCCACATTGGCTTTGAGCTTCGAGTGTATCTCAAAATCAGCAAAGCGATGCTTGGGATTGTAAACTTCTGTCTCGGTGACTTGGATGGCTTTCTTCACGAACTGTGTGAAGTCGAGCTCGCGCTCGGCTGGGCGGCGTTTGCGGCTACGTGTCGTCGGGCGACCAAAGCGGTTGACCGAAGGACGTGCCGAAGAGGAACGCCCTCCTCTTGGGTTTCTACTGAACATTCTTTTAAATGTTATGAAATTAGGATCTTAGCTCTTCCCCTCGAAGAGCAAAGACTCCCAAAGGAATGTAGAACCACTATTGCAGGCTCTAGAGTAAGAACCTTATTAAAGCAGGAAAAATGAAAGGTGTCAACCCCGAATCAGGCAACATCACGAGAAAAGGCTTGTAGCTCACGTTTTCGTACCTGATAGTCAGGAATCTC
Organism: uncultured Bdellovibrionales bacterium; assembly: GCA_964590035.1. Taxonomy (GTDB): domain Bacteria; phylum Patescibacteriota; class Minisyncoccia; order Moranbacterales; family UBA1568; genus UBA1568. Next base: position 20,465 of record CAZPXK010000004.1, on the reverse strand, counting down.
CCGAGCAACCAATGTCCAAAATCTTGGCGAGTGGTTCATCTCACGCAGATGACAGATTTCGTGTACGACCACATAGTCAAAAAGTGCCGGCGGCAAAAATATCAATCGATAATTGAACGACAGGTGGCCTCGTGAGGAACAACTGCCAAAACGCGAGCGCTGGTTGCGAATCGAGATCCCACTTGAGATCAAGTTGTACTTCTTTTGAAAAAATTCCACCCGCTCGGTGACACGGCGACGAGCTTCTTCTTTGTATTGTCTATATTCATCCGGTCCACCCTGATTGAGGAGACGCGATGGCACCGCGGCCATACGCTGACGCGCTGCTGCTATCCAATCCTCTTTGGTGGCCAGAAATTGATGTGCTGCTTTGAGCGAAAGAAATCTCGGTACCGTGAGTGTCACGCTGCCATCGTCTCGCACCCGTAGTCGCATCCCCCTCGCTCCCCGCCGTTTCTTGATGGTAACAGAAAGATTCACAGCATCAATCATTGAAATGCTTATCAATGATGGCTTTAGCCTTTTCAATATGATGGCTCTTTATATTATCATGATGATTTTCTTGGAGGTCATGAAACATCCCTCTAATTTCTCTTCCGTTGGCGTTATGTCCACCCGAAGAATCCTTATCCAAATGTTGACTCATCATATTGAAAAACTGCTCTCCCATATGCTCTCCCAACTCGTCATGAAGATCCCGACGCACTTCTCTTTCCAATTCATGACGCGACACATGCTTTGATCCACCAAAAGAAGATGCTCCAGATACTGAAGCAGAAGACTTAGGCACGAAACCAGTAAAAAGTCCCATAGTATTACATTTATTTTTTACCCTTTCAGTATAGCATTTCCCAGAAAAAAGAAGAGGGCACAACCGATGTTCCGGTTGTGCCCTTCGGGACGTAATGGGAGAACTAGACAGGAGACCGACGCGATCTACCTGGGCGGCAAGCCGTAACTGCTCAACACCTCGCGCGTGGTGCGCAGGAGCGGCCGCGGCTGTCGGATAGATGCCGCTTCGACTTGGGGCGCACTCGCCGTCGGGACTGGGATGCCGATCGGTTCCTGGGGCTGGCGCCGCGGCGTACGAGGACGATCCAAACGCCCGGGGCATTGCAAGAAATGTCTCATCTTCTGCTTCCTTTGGTTGCTGTTATGCTCTCCTCATCCCCTGATGAATCGAGCCTTTCACAAAGAAGTTCACCCTGTCTAATTTCGCCGGAGGCGAATATCGGCTTCGCCGAATTACACGGGGTAAACAAAAAAGTCTTCCATAAGAAAGGCTCGATTCATCGAAAATGCAATTTTTTCAGCTGTTAAGTTGCCCTCCTATTATACTCCTTTTTCATCAAAAAGTCAAGAATCCTGCCCCACTACTATCATCACCTTGTCCGTGCTCGGTGCATCGATATGTTTACCGGTTGGATAATCCAAGATAGCATCGTAGAGTACTACCTGTGTATACCGATACCCCTCCCCTTTGCGGGTACCAGGATCATTGACGATAAATTCTTCGGTCGTATCATCATACCCCGTGACGACCAACATATGCCGGGGCGGCCCCGGCTCTGTAAAGTTCGGATTCTTGAGTATGCGCCCATCAGTCGGCAAGATAAGAATATTCCCCTCTGCCAACACCGCTTTCATGCGCTCAATCGTGACCTTTCTTTCTACTGCTGCGCTTCCCTGAGGAGAAAGCTCCCGAAATAGCCACGCAGTATCCTCTATCGAGGTATCAACGGAATGACCAAATTTTTTCTTTTGCAACTTGGCCAGTGTTTCGATAGTGTTTTTTGCTGACTCTTTGGTCAGTTTGATACCATCCATCCAGAAAGCAGCCATCACTACCGAGGCTTCTTCACAGGCATCCTGAAATATCGGGTCGCTCCACTCGCCATACGGTGCCTGCACCGTAAACGGCACTGAAATTTCATACGAAATAGGTATCTGAACCACGGGCTCCGGAATTACTGGAACTATTTCTTTCGCTTCTTCTCGCGGCGACTCTTGCCTAACGATATTTGTATTCTCCCTCTGTTGCTCCGGCTCCTTTTTTTTCGTCATCAAAAAATACATCACTCCGAGAATGACACAGAGTAAGAGTATCCCACTTGTACCTCGTATATATTTTCCCATTGCCAGGAGCATATTGTGTGCGATAATAAGGAGGGTTTACCGTGCTGTTCATTTCGTGAGAGACATTGAAAGATTTTTTCTTTTGAATCGTCTAAAGAGAATGGGCTCTTGTTTCATCATACTATCATATGAAAAAATTTGTTACACGCTTTCTTCTTGTTCTTTTTGCTCTGGCCGCGTTCATCGGTCCATTTGCTGTTGTTCTCAACAATGAACAATCAAAACGTACGGAACAGTTCTTGGCTACCGAACAAGAAATAGCCCGCACCAAAAAGGAGGCCACGACTGCTCGCTATCAGTACTATCTGGATGTTGCCGATCGACGGAACAATCTCAAACAGGCCATGGAGGATTCCAAAAGTCAGTATGAAAAACTCCTGGCTGAGCAGCCTGATCGCATCAAGGAAAAACAAACCACTGTCACCCAGACCGTCATCAAACCGGTAAAAACACAAAAGGTTGTCGAACAGCAAGTCACGAGCACTGCCTCTTCCAAACCAAAGGCAAGTACCAAAACAAAAACCTCCTAAACATATGCACACTTCTCGTTCTCTCACTCTCAGTTTTCTCTCGGTCTGTGCTGTTGTTTTTCTTTGGAATACCACTCCTACCTTTTCTGTTCCTCTTTCGTTTCACTGGATGACGGTACTGGCAGATGAGGATGAGGACGAAGACGAGGATGAAGAAGACGAAGAGGACGATGAAGATGAGGATGAAGAAGAATACGAGGAAACAAAAACAACCAAACCAAAAACCATACGAGTCGTCAAAGAAGTCATCGAATACAAACCTGTCACCGAAACCATCATCGTCACGGAAGAGGCTTACGCAAAAGATAGCGACAGCGACAAACTGGTTGATGCGCTCGACCCAGACCCTCTCGTGAAACAGAGCGAGTATTTTACTGATAGCGATGACGACGGCGTCCCCAATGCTATCGACCGGTATCCAGATGAGGATGATTTTTCCTACTATGAAACCGAAACAGATGACGACAACGACGGCATCCTTGATTCCTACGAAGAATAGCCCTTGGCTCAGTCTTCGAGAAACTGTCGAAAAAGAAATCATGAATACGGACGTCTTGTGCGAAGTCCTTTTTCTTCCTGGTCAAGAACCATTAGCTCACGCAGATATCGAGGCTGCTCTCAATATGATGCGCTCTTTTGAGACACGCTACAGTCGTTTCAAAACAGGAAACGATCTCTGGAAACTGAACACCACGAACTCGCTTCAGCTCACTCCTGAATTTTTCCATATTCTGGAAACAGCTCAAAAATTCCATCACGAAACCCAGGGTCTCTTTGATCCAAGTATTCTCCCTCTTCTCGAAAAAGAAGGGTATCCGAGTCAGCCGTATCATGATCGACTCGTTCGAGAACACAAATTTTCCGAGCTCCTGCTCGACAAGGAAACTCTCGTAGCCTCCAAACCAGCCTCGCTTCTCATAGACCTGGGTGGTATCGGCAAAGGATATATCGTTGATCAAGTGGTGGACTTCCTCAAGCAGCATTTCGATAATTTTCTCGTTGATGCTGGTGGAGATATTTTTGCCAAAGGCAGTAACAAAAAAGAGTCATATCCCTATTGGGCCATCGAAGTAGAACATCCCCTTCTCGACCAATCAACTGACATACTACTCTTGCTCACTGATATGGCCGTTGCAACTTCCGGAAGAAATCGCCGCAACTGGAAAAAAAATGGGCAAGAAAAACATCACCTCATTCACCCTGATACGGAACAGAGTTCTCAGTCAGACCTGCTCTCAGTGACCGTCGTAGCGCCATCCACTGTTGAGGCTGATATCTGGGCCAAAACGCTTTTTCTTCTTGGATCTGACAAGGCAGAGATGCTCGCGGAGCAGAAAAAAATTCCCGCCATTTTTATAAAAAATTCAGGACAGGTTATTTCTAATCCTTTTATTTCATCTTATGTTTGGAATTAACACACGCCGCTTCCCTCTCAAGCTTTCCATCATGATACTGGGCATATTGCTCATTTCAACATCATCTACTCATGCCGCCGTCAAAGACAGTGACGCCGATGGTCTCACGGATACCGCTGAAACAACACTGTATCTCACGGATCCCACAAATCCCGATACCGACAACGACCGAATTTCTGATGGCGATGAAGTCCTCGGTGGCACCAACCCCATTCGCCCCGATATCGTTTCGCATACTCTTGAACGAGACACCTCTCCAGATGCTTCACTTGCCTGGTACGTCGGACGTGCCAGTGGCATTCTCGCTTTTATTCTTCTCACTATCGTTGTAATCAATGGCCTCCTCATGTCTACACGCCTAGCCTTTCGATTCCTCCCACCAGCACTCAACTATGAAATGCACCGCTTTTTTTCATGGATGGCACTCTTGGCAGTGATTGGACATGCACTCAGTTTCTTTTTTGACGCATTTTTTCACCTCACACTCTCCGAGGCACTCATCCCTTTTACGTTGGATCGGAATTTTTCTTCTTACCTCGGATATGATCTCCGCTTTGCAATCGGCATCGGCACCATAGCACTCTACGGCATTGGGGCGCTCGTCATTTCATCAGAACTAAAAGGGCACGGGGTCTCTCTCAAAAAATGGCGCATACTGCACTATTGCAGTTTCCTTACCTATATCCTCTTCCTCATGCACGGATTTCTCGCCGGCACTGATTCTACAGAATGGTGGATGATCTGGTTCTACTCACTCTCTGCTTTCCTTGTCTTTGGTCTCACCGGGATTCGTATTTTCTTGGCCATACAAAAAAAGAAGGGTATCACCCCTCTCTCTTCAGAGACTCCCTAATTTCCCGCCAGTACTACTCTCTAGATAAGCGGACGTTCTTTGTGCTTGGCAGCTTCTTCGTGAATCAAATGAAACTGATCATGAATACGCTCCATTTCTGCGTCAGACAATTCTTCGAGATCGATCAGCTGGTTGCGCGACGACTTGTGGGCTCGGATCAGTTCATCGAGTTTCAGTTGCATGGCGCGGCCATCGCGATTTTGCGTATTCTGCACCAGAAACACCATGAGAAAGGTCAGGATGGTAGTACCAGTATTGATGACCAATTGCCAGGTATCGGAATAGCCGAAGTACGACCCGGAAATAGCCCAGACGAACACTACGCCAACCGCGACAGCAAATGCACTGGGAGAGCCCACGAGTTGCGAACACCGATGAGCGACTTTGCGAAAAATTTCATTCATAATTTTTTTGTTTATACCCTCATCATACCCCGAGAAAGGGAGAAAGTAAAAACACCCTTTCGGGTGCTTTTCTTCTGCGGGGAGAACGGTACGGACTTGGGAACGATTATCGACCGGTCATCCTCGTAAAATGGTTAGAAAATATGGGACGGTTTGACTTGGTACTCAGACGAATCGAAAAGCTCATGGTGTGCTAATTTCGAGCATCCAGGAGAGTTTTAACTCTATAATCTAATCTTAAAAAAACGGGCTACTCTGATTTCCAGAGTAGCCCTTGTTACACAGCACTGCCAATCAGCAGACGTCGGACTTCTTCGTCTCACGGACTCAGAAGTAACCGACGAAGTTGATCTCTTCCCAGGTGCAGTTGCCGGAGGCGTTGGCACCGGTCGTGTAGATGTTGATGCTTCGGTTGGTCGTCTTGGCGATGAGGATCATCGCCCTGATCTCGGTGTAGCTCGGGTGGCTGTGTGAGAGAGCCAGCCATCCCCCATACGTATCGAGCATCACAAGCGTGCAGTTCCTGGGCGTCCCGTTGTCATTCAGGTAGCCGCTCAGGATGTTGACGATGCGACCGCCGTAGTTGGCGCTGTACGCGTCCGACACAGGCAGAAAAGCGAGAGCCACAGCCAACGCCACGGAAAGGAGAGAACGTTTCATGGAATATACCTCCGTTGGTTATCGAGGGAATGGAAGTGATAACAGAAACCTTGTTACGTTAATAGGTTCTCCTTCACTCTTCGAGAATTTGTAGGATGATGGGAACAAGCCAGGAGAAGTCCATTTGGAAGGTCTGAATTCCCGTCCAATTGTCTCCTTCATTGGCTTCATAGGCTTCATCTTCAGCGTCGATCTTGGCCTTGAACGAGACTTCGCTGACCCCTTGCGGGATCGTGTAGGCCACACTTTCCGTGTGTGTCGCACCACTCGGCAGATTGGCTGCCTGGATGTACTCACGCTTGAGGAATGTCCAGTCGCCAGCATCTTGTCGAACGTAGATGTCGACTTCAATGCGATCCTTCCCAGGGCGCATGTGACTCGAGGTGTTTCCGTTGAGTGCCTTCACTTGCACTTTCGCGGTGATCACTTGTCCCGGTGTAACTGTTGTAACACCAGAAGTTAGCTGTGTCCCAGCCGCATCCACTACCCAAAAGTTGTTCACTTTGAGGTTGAAGCTGTCGGAACCGCCTCCGATGCCGCCGACCTTGTTTCCTGATCCGTTCGCTATCTGTTGACCAGCAATGAGACTGGGGCAGCTACCAATGGTTGGATTAGCCAAGCAATAGATGCGGTCTTTGTCGATGTGAAGAAAGTAGTCAGGAAAGCGAGGATTGGGGTGTTTGCTTTTTTCGAGAGTGCGCCGGCTGAACTCGAACGACGTGATGTTGTATTCAGAGATCGTCACCCAGGCAACACCCTTACCACTTGCGTCCGCCCCAGCAGCCTCCACATAGGCAACATGGCCAGCTGAATAACCTCCACTGCCCTTTTCCCAAAGGGCAACATCCCCGGGGAAAATTGCGTTGTAGCTCGGCACATCCCAGGTAAAGTTGTCCCTGCCACCAGTGACACCTATTTCGGCATCTCTGGCTCGGCCGAGCCACTTCCAAGCATCGCTCCATGCGCTGAACCCATAGTACTGGTTCGTGAAGCGTGGGCTAGTATTGCCCCAGCGCTCATTGAGCTTGTGAGCGACATATGAGGTGCACTGGCACTTGAAGAAGTTGGATGCAGTGTCAGTCGGAAATGATCCCCCAACTGCTGGGCAATCCAATCGGTGCAAATAGGTATCGTTTGGATCCTCGGCCGCGTATGCGGCAGAAGCAAAACAGAGCAGCAAAACGCAAATCAATCGCAACATGATGCATTCCTTCGCAAAAGTTGATAGGTTGTAAACGAGCTAAGACCGAATGATCTTTGGTAAGAAAAACAAACGGTTGGAAATCACTTAGCTCAGGACGCTTCCTGATAGAAATGGTCTCCTTTCCGTTTGTTTTTATATTGCCTGGCCTACAGTCTTTACTTCGATGGAATCAACTGGATAGTTTTTACACCATCCTGAATAGCCTTATAAATCTCAGCCCCGCGTACTTTTTGTATCGCATCATCATTCTTAGGAATCCAACAGGTTGCCTGAGGACCTGTCCACATATAGTAATAATCTCCGATTTGAATAATATCTTGCAACCTTGAAGAAACAAATTCTTCAGTCTTAGCAAGCTCAGTCGCGTTGCCTTTAATTTTAGTAATGACACCCAATGGATTACCTTCTTCTGGAGAACACCCCTTATCAATAGCGGTTAGTGATTTTGTTGAAAAATAAATCGCATCCCACTCTTCGTTGAAATTAGCGTTCTTTTCATGAACGAAACTATAAATCAAGTCTTCAGCAAACTTTTTATTTAAGCGCATCCGAACGCCATATTCTGGTATGTTGTACCATACCTCATTACTCCCCTGAATGGCTTCAATATGCTGAGGATATGATTCATTTTGATTTACTTCGGGCTTTACAATAGTCACAGGAGCGGAGACTTCACTATTTTGCTTTTTTTGCCACATGAAAACTACTCCACCAACGAAAACAAGAATAAATAGAGTCAAAATTATAAGATTTTTCTGCATATGCATTATGATAGTATAAAAAGCTGATTGCCTCCACTGTAATATAAAACTATCCTTTAGTCAAGCCAAAATAGGGAATCGACTTGGTAAGTAAAAACAAATCGACCCTCCCATTTTCTGCTACCACAAACTAATTTTTTATAGGGCTGGGCACGCTTTCCGTGACTTCTTTCCAAGTACCACCCTTTCCCCTCCCCTCAAAACGCATCCAGGCTTTTTCTTTGCCTCCAAGAAAATTCGCACAAGCCTCTTCAGGATTTACTGTAAAGATTTGATAGGATGGCGAAATCTGAATGAGCGATATTTTCCTAGCTTCTCTTATAAGATCCTCGTCTGAAAAACTTTTCTTACGAATAACGCTTTCAGGAATCATCCCCGTAGCAAGAAGATAGATATGTTCAAGATTAAGTTTTTTAGAAAGGATATTTTTAGAAACACTCTTAAAATCCATAAGGCCTAATTCTTTTGGTGAAAGATAGCAAAAAAGAAATGTGTCTTTTTGGTAAGATTTATTCGACAATTTTTTCACGATAACATCCTCAATTGTTCCTGAAATAAATTCGACAATCTCAATTTCCCTCACACACATAACCCGACGGTCTTGTACCGTAACTGGTGCACCAACTAAACCATCCGGCGGATCTTGTTCTACTTTAGTAACCCACCACCCGTCCTTTTGTTGATCTATTTCGCGAAAACAAATAGCCGACAAAGCAGAGAAATATATTTCTTTATTTTGCTTCATTTCTCTACTAGACCAAATATCATCAAAGCTTTTTCCTGGATTATTCTTTTGTATTTCTTTCACCTTTCTCCAAAAGTCATAGTACACCCGGCAAGGATTATGCCAGACAATATCAGGACTATGCAGATATTTTAGGTGCTGAGGAAACACTTTATTATGTCGGATAAAAAAATTAATCTTCTTCTTCTTTATTTCGCAATAATCGAATCCAAAAAAATTATGTATTTTTTCTTCTCTCTTCTAGTTTCGAGAATTCTTCTTTGGTCATTGGTTTATAGACGACTCTAAGAAGATTTAATAATTTAGTAGCAGATTCAAGGGCATCCTGATCAGATATATCCTTTCCGAATTCCTTTCTGTATATTCTTTTAAATTCTTCTAGTGATTCCTTTGAAATCATAAACATTTGAATACTTTTCCACACACGTACCACTAAAATTCTTTTGATTTAAAAAAATTATTCAATCATTATTTCACCATTTTCTAAATCCAGTTAATTTAACTTTTGTAAGTCATCTTTAAGACAAAGAATTTTATTCACAATCCCTTCGAGAGATGCGCTACTTTTTCCGGATGTTTTTGCATTAACTATGATATCAGTAACTATATTAGGATTCTTTATTGCATGTTTTTTCTTTGTTACTCCATACTTTTCTTGACATTCAGTGAGCAGCTTTTCAAATTCAACAGTACCAATTTCTTCACAAAGCGTACTTTCAAGCTTGTCTTTAAAACACGAAAATTTATCTTCTATATAGGCCGGCCATTCTTCCTCTCCATGACCGACCAATCTAAGCAACTTCTTATTCTCATCTGGATTCGCCTTTCCATCTACTTTTCCACACGATTCACACGCTCCAGATGCCTCACCTTTTCCATGGTCGCCATCCCAAACTATATATGTCGGAATTCCCAATTTTGTAAAAATTATGTACGGCCTATCAATATTCGTTTTTCCTCCGCAAGGAATTATAGAAAATCCATCTCCTTCCAATTCGTACCCCATTGCTTTTGCGGTGCCCAATATAGCCGCCCTATCATCCTCGCCCTCAACAAGAATATTCACGTCAGCAAAAAAACCCTCATTCATCCAGGGTGTCATTATCGCGTGAAGCCTGGGAATCAAACTAGCTCCAGTATATTGCGGTCCACGCTTACCATCAGCTTCCCAAGCAGCTAATGCAACTTCATCTAGTGTAGTACAAATAACCTTTGTTATTTTTGGTTTCTCTTCCCCGTTTGCCGACTTACGGAAAAGCCTTATCTGGTCAATCCTGTCAATTCCCACAAAATGAGGAGAATGGGTGCAGTATATAACTTGAGTGTTATCGGCGACCCCTGGCATTTTTCCGTGTGCTAACTGCCTTAATATTTTTGACAGATGCCTCTGTCTGTTCGGATGCTGATAAATTTCTGGCTCCTCAATTGCCAAAATAAGCGTGGGTAAATCTACCTCTCCTGTTCCTTCATCAGCATTCGCACTCTTAACCTGCTCCATTGCCAAATGCTGAAGTAGAGTCAATATAAAAGCTCTTTGCAAACCATGACCAGTTTTTTCAACAGATGATTCAAAGCCGTCTTCAATCAGCTTTATGTCTGCTTGCGGCATAGGCATAGCGATACCAGCAACAGGAAGCCAGTTCAGTCCAATCTGAGCGCTCGGTACATAACTCTTTATTGTCTCAGTCATTTGTCCTTCCAAAACCTTCAGTTCGGTAAGTTTTTCAGGGTCCATTATTTCCTTATACTTTTCCTCGGTTTTATTTTTAAGGTCAATATACTCTTGTTTTCTTGCAAGAACACTCCTGACCACCAAATCCATCAGGCGAGAGAATGTAGAGCTCTTTCCATCTTCAGTATCAATGCCTGCATTACGGACAGCGGGTATAAAGAGAAATTGCGAAAACTTTCCGAGATAGCCCTTTGCTACGCTTTTGAAACCGAAAAATTGTCCGTCATCTCTCATACGAACACATTGCGACCGATTTTCGGCCTCCCATTTTTCCAACTCAACTAGAGTCACCTGACTTTTCCAAACCTGTAACACTTGATACTTTTCATTTTTTCTCAATTCAGTATATTTCTCCTTCTTTTCTGCGGCCGAAGAAGCACCCCTCACTGGAGCAAAATCCGGATTCTGCAAACTTGCGCCATGATACTTAAAACTCGGCTTGCCATCGTTCCAATCAATTACCAGTTCGATAACTAACTTTCCATCCTGCAAGTAAGGAGTAAAAAGACTCACTGCTTCCTCTGAGAGATTTTTGTATGTTACGGTTATAACTATGGGCGATGAAGTATCTTTATTATAGTAATCATCTTGTCTTATATTCTGTGAGGAAGCGTAAAAAAGCTCAAGCGCTTTTAAGAAGGTTGATTTACCGGTCCCATTTGCTCCAACTAATGCCGTCAGATTCTCCAAACGAACCTCTTCGTCCAGTAGTGATCTATAATTTTTTACTGAAACAGACTCAACTAACATATACTAAAACAGTCAATTAATACTTTAACCAACATTGGAGAGTTCCGAAAATTTAGCCGTCATTGTAGGATTTCCACGGGTTATCTTCTTTATGGTCAAATCTTCCGCCTTATTATTCGCAAGGCGAAGATTATTTTCTGACGAAAGAAGTGCATCCTTGGTTTTCTGTAGATGATCTATGGTTTTGTCTATTTCCTCAATTGCAGTTTTAAATTTACGACTTGCGAGCTCGTAATTTTTTGCAAATCCTTCTTTAAACTTATTTACATTATCTTCAAAATTCGTAATATCAATATTTTGATTCCTTACCAAAGCAAGTTCTGCTTTGTATTTAAGCGAGTTCATTGCTGCGTTACGTAGCAATGTTATGATCGGGATAAAAAACTGTGGTCTAACCACATACATTTTTTGGTATTTATGAGATGTATCAACAATACCGGTGTTATAGAGCTCATTTTCAGCTTCCAAAAGAGTCACCAGAACAGCGTACTCACACTTTTTCTCGGTGCGATCTTTATCAAGTTCGCGTAAAAAATCTTCATTCTTTTTCTTAGTAGCAGTTTCATCACCTTCGTTTTTCATTTCGAACATGATCGATATGATTTCATTTCCAGCCTCATCGGTCTCGCGGTATATATAGTCACCCTTGCTACCAGTTTTTGCGTCGTTATCTTTTTCAAAATATGCATTTTGAAAACCAGTCGCACGAAGCTTGTTAAACTCAGTCTCACAGTGCTGTTCAAGTGTTTCGCCCACCATTTTCGTCGAGAGCTTAACCTTCATGTCTTTGCGAAGAGCAATTTCCTCATCTTTCATCTTGATAATATTGTCCTTGGCATTCAACTCGGTGGCATACTTTTCTTTTAGAGTCGTCTCAAGCAACTGCTTTTCAGTATCCTTGCTCTTCAGCTCGCCAGCGAGTTCATCACGTTCTTTCTCAATTTTATTAACCGCCTCGCTGATGGCGAGTTTTTTCTCAAGCTCGGCATTATTGATTTTTGATTTCATTTCGGCTAACTCAGCCTCTTTCTTGGACTCAAGTTCAGCGAGTTCCGCCTCTTTCTTCGCAAGATCTGTTTGCAGTGCATTCCGAATATGAGCCTCGGCGAGTTTGACGGCATTTTCTTTTTCTTTTTCTGCGATAGTTAATCGCTCTTGCAATTCTTCCTCGAATTGATGGTCTCGAACTTGCTTTAAAATATCGGCAAAACCAGCCTCGTCAATTTTAAAAGCTTTTTTACAGTGTGGACATATAATTTCATTCATAAATGTATTTTACCGATTACCTTTCGCTCGATTGTGCGTTTTGCAGAGCATCTGACAATTTTTTACATCTGTCGCACCACCTTTACTCCATGCAGCTACGTGGTCGGCGTCCATGTCTGCTAGACTCCAAATTTTTTCTTTGTTCGAATCATGACCAACAGCGCAGTACGGACAGTTTGATACACCTTTTGACTGAGCTGTTTCTGTTTGCTTAGCGTAGACAATCTTTTTAGTTGGTTCATCAAAGACCCGGACATTTAACAGCTTAGTTTCTGTAGCACCGCCAAGAATATACTCGAATACTCCTTTTCTATCTTTTACTTCAAAATTACCGAGCAGCTGTCGAACTTGTTTAGATACTTCAGTTGCATCATACGTCTGTTTGTGGTACATCTCGTATAATCTTCCCCACTCCAAACCCTTCATCTCAGTTTCGACGTCTGTAAATACGGTTGAAATCCAATCAATTACACTGGTGAAATAATTTTTCAGTTCTTCGATATTGTTGTCGTGTCGATGCTTACTCATGTAGGCATCAATCTGTCCACTCGATACCCAATCGAGCGCCCGTTCAAGAATAGCTTGACGTTTGACATCACCCGCTACGTAAGTAGTCCATTTTTGCATAAACGAGTTGCCACTGTTACTAAACTCCTGTCGAGCCAGCGTTACAAATGGTCCGCTATATACAGCATTTAGTATTTCCTGTGGCACCAACGGTACACCAGCTATATTTATAGTACGAAACCAGTCTTTGATTTCTGGCTCGTCACCTTCACAGACGTAAATCAAAAGTGGTGTGTTTAATATCTTTTCCTGCTGTACATGCGGTAGACCGCTATAGTACTGCTCGTGACCGTTTTGATCATGTACAGCGAATTTGCCGCCGACAAATCGCCCAATGCTGGTGATGCGCTGTTGACCATCAAGTACCTCAAATGTGTCATTTCCTGTTTTATTGAAATATAGCAATCCTATCGGGTAGCTCTTGAGGATACTGTCGATAACGGCAACGTCTTTTTTACCGTCGTTATAAATATAACTGCGCTGGTATTCCGGCTGGATGGTGAGTTTGCCAGCAAGACCAAAAAGTCCTTTACCTTCAAGCTCGTTATACTCAAATCCATCTATGACGTCACGAACCGTCTTGCCTGTACTGTTAACCCAAAGTATTGTTTTCATACATTTGCCTTCCTATGTTTTATTAGTATTCTTCCATACGTCCTTCTGCCATTAATGACAGTGCAGCCACCTCTATCTTCTGGATGGTGACGATAATTCAACCTCAATAAAGCGTCTTTAGGAGCCGATGCTCGCGTGTTTCCGATTGCTTGCCATATAATCTCAAATTGCTCAGGAGAATACTTGTCAAGAAAACTAATTGGCACTCCCATCACGCGATCATAATCACTAGGAATGGCATCCGTAAACGGCACCTCGATAGCATCGTAATTATCGTATTTCTTATAAGAGTCTTCACTTTTCTGCACCTTTTTGTTGAATTTTAAGTTGTCGGCCATAGTCATCAAACCGAGTGGCTGGTGACGGCGACCGTGGTCAAGATTAGTGAACCAGCGTACACCTTTTACTCGTATATATTTTTCACCCATATCTCCGATACGCCACCCTGCTGCTGCAACAGGATAGCTGTCCGGTACTCTGAATTCTCGGTCACCACTGGATATACTTTGACCGTACCACATTTTATTATCTCGAATGAGTGGAAATATCTCCTTCAAGGTAATTGCATTCATATTACCAATGATGAGAAACTTTTTGTCATAGTCAAACAACTGCTTAATGTATTCGCGAAATAGGCTAAACGGTGGATTGGTGATCACGATGTCAGACTGTTTAAGTAGCTCAACACATTCGTCACTACGAAAATCCCCATCGTCCTGTAACGGTTCCCATTCGTTATTCTTGTTGATCTTGAGTTGCTCTGCGATGTCTTGTAGCGAGAAAGAACCATCGCCATTGATATCACCAACTTCATTAATAACAAATTTGTTGGCAGTAATTTTTGGTCTCCCCTTAACTGGTAGCAGGGTTTCGTCATCTCCAAACAACCCAAGTTGTGTATTGGCAACCGGTGAAGGCTTGTAACTGGTAGTGATGAGACGCCTCAATCCCAAGCGCTTGAAATTCAGTACAAAGTAGCGAAAAAAATTACTCTCAAATGGATCGTCACAGTTGCAATAGATTACCATGTTATGAAAAGTATTTTTGTCGTACTCAAGATACGCTTCGATTTCTCTCTGGATATCCGAAAACTGAGTATAAAACTCATCATTCTTTGCAATTTTTGCATTTGTGAGATTACTGTTTGCCATAATTATTTTCCTCTTTCAATATCAGCCTGTGTTTGCATCCACGCATCCCTAGCTACTTCAATTTCTTTTTCGCTGGGTTCACCATCATCCATCCTTCTGCGCCGATCATCCAAAATCTCATCCTCAAACTCGAAATAAAGAGTGCCTTGAGGTTTTCTTTGATAGCCCAACAATTCCATAGCAAAACCGGAAAGACTGCTCACTTTGTCACCAATTTTTATCTTGTCCTTCTCTACGACTTCGGCCACAATATTTGAATCCCTCGTAAAAGTAAGCTTTGATCCCACGGGTATACCATATTGAGCAAAGTGAAATCTTGAGCGCCTTTCTTTGACTTCATCAACCTCTTTCTCCTGTTCTTTAGTCAGACCGCTATCAATTTTTTGTTCTTCTATTTCAACCCCTTTCAAAGCAAGCGTCGCATATTCAGGATTCATCTTAAAAAACTCCCTGCTATCTCGCGCTCTCCGATCTGCAAAAATTGAGTGTAGCCATTTTTCTTCTTTCTCAGCATCTCCCACTACAGCCGCATAATAAATCTCAAAGGGAAGTGGCGTCCCCGTCCTATCTAATTGTTTCATCCTCTCTTTTACATCACCATGTGTAAACCCGATTTTGATATACTCGGGCATTGATTCGTTGATCAGTATGTAGACGATTTGATTCATAAACTTATTTTAAAAGCTCATCCACACCAACCCCCAGAGCCTTTGCTATTTTTGCTAAAGTATCAATGGTTGGGTTCTTATTCGCCCCTGATTCTATTTTGATAATGGTGTTATAAGTAACACCAGAAATATCTGATAGCTTGGCTTGAGAAAAACCGCATTGATTGCGGTATTTTTTCATGTTGCTCGCAATAACAGAATCCGTCTTCTTTGTATCCATAGTAATATAATACTATACTAGCACTATCTATTCTTTTCTTCAATAAAACAAAATGCAGCCAAAACAGAGAGCCTTTTCTGATATAAAGAGTATTTACGACCTCGACCAGTTCATGCCGAAAGATTTTATTTTTCTCCTTCTTCATTTAATTAACTATCCAGACACATTTTCTCAAGACTTTTCGGGCGAAAGAATTCCTAAACTCAGATTTGAAATAATAAAGCCAAAGACCTTCGTTGATTTCTTATTTCTCCTTAAACATGAAACAGGCATAGAAATAATAATTTCAGGAAAAAATAAACTTCTAACTCGAATAGATGTAGCCGAAAAATCAGTAAGAAATATAGAAACTATACTAGACGCATACTTAAAAAAGTTCAGCGCAAACAAACTAAAACCGATTAGTGAAGATTACTATAGCTTCGAGAAGCAAAAAGATTACTTCATAGACCTAATCCAGCAGAAGCTCGATTCCGGTTTTACTGAAACGCTGGTATTTTCAGACAGTGAGGTAGAGATTGGATATAATCTATTCGAAAGCTTTCTTGTGTTAGAACAACAAAAGTATTTCACCATAGAGAACATCTACAACTGTCAAGACAAAGACGCAAAAGATTATTATAAGATCAGAGTGTGCATTAGTAAAAGAAAATTTAGAACGCCCTCTCGGGAGAAAAAACCGTTAACCCCTTACTGTATAGAGGAAAAAGGAATAGGGTACCTTAAATTTCATAAAAACGGAAAGAAAATAGGGATAAGTCGGATTACATCGAATCCCTACAAATTGCTGCGCTTCCTTATTGACCCCTTCGGTACAGCAAGAACAATTGATGCCACATACAAAATTCTCACAAAAAGAAAAAATGAAACGACGGACGAGTATTTAGGACTAAACAGAAAAATCACAGCCATCAGGAATACAATAAAGGAATTACAAAAAGTACCTGGCTTTAGTGAACATTTGAAGATAAAAATCGATAGTCAAAGCAAACATGTACGCATCTGCCAAAAAGATCAAATAGAGTAACTATTCTCCCCTCGTTTTTTCAGTCAAATAGCGCGTCTCTAATAAGGCCGATCCCAGGCCTTTAAGTCGCAATCAAAAATATAAAATTCCCTCTAAGACCCTCTCGGTTCGTACAATCGAGAGGGTCTTTTATGTTTGGTAGGTAATTATTACATACCAGGATGCAAACGTTTTCTGCAAAGCTCATTGCAAGGTGTCAACAGATCTTCAAGCGAAGATCTGGGATTGATATTGATGCAGAGCAGGCGGAGTTGATACTTGAGCGTTTAGCAAAACTCGGATTGCTTATGGCAGAAATAAATATACAGAAAGGAGGTGAGAAGCATGAACGATAAAATAAATAGAGTTGATATTAAGGATTTAGCTGATGCCACATTAGATCGGATGGATTGTCCGCTATTGTCCATTAAAGTATGGAAGTGTAATCCAGCTCCAAGAGAGGGTGAGGAGCCACAGTATCCACCCTTGACTAAAGGAGAGGAGAAATTCTGTCACAATGGAAAATTTATGAATTGTCCAGCTTATCAGCGCTACTTCAATTGGCGATTCTCACGGCTTGCGATTGAAAAAGAAAAAAGTAGCAAAAAAGAAAGATAAGTAAGTATATCTACCTATTCTTTCTTCAAAGATTTCTATTCTCTTCGATCGAAAGATAAGTAAGTAATCGAACAGAACGAAATTTAAAATTGAAACCCTAGAATCCTCTTGTCGCGCGATAAAAGCGACATCAAGTATATAGGATCGAAAATCGCTCGAAACGCGTGAATGGAGTCTTTAGAGGATCTCGGGTATCGAGAGGTAACGAAACAAGCAGGAACGCGGAAATAATGAACGCTGTGAAGATTGGCCGCCGCGGGGAAAAAGCGCCGTAGCCCGCCCGCCAGAAAAATAAGTGGGCGTCCGCGCCCACTTCAGGGCAGGCAGAACGGCAAGAGGATTGGGCGGCGCCTCGCCGCACATTCGGGGCCCCCGCCCCAAGCCGCGGCGGATTCGGCGCCAGACGGAATGGCGCCGAGATATGCGCCACAGCAGGCGCGACCCTCCGCGCCGATGTGGCACGACGATGAGGGGAAGGGTTTGAGGGAAACGGGTTCGGGCGGCAGACCGCCCGAGCGTCCGTGTCCCTAGAGGAATTGACCGGACGAAGCACAGGCAAAGATAGAAGCAGAGACGGATAGAGCCCGGACGAAAGAATAAAACGTGGAATGAGGTGCGCGGAAAGTACTCCGAATAGTATGACGCAACCGTACCGACCCGCCGCCGCCTCTCCACCACGCGTCTGCATAATCTGCTATTAGGCGATGTGTCCCGCCTCGGGCATGTCGCCTAATAGTGGTCCTGATTATGCGATGCTTGGTGGGAGTGCGGTTTTGCCCTCGTCTATCAGGGAAGGGTGGCCGGGGGGTATCCACCCTGATAGGAACGAGGGCACGGGTCGGAACAGATAGAGTGTCATTCCATTTTCCGCGCAGTAAAAAGAGTGGCTCTGCCACACGATATGAAAAGCGTGCCGTGATGCAGGTGGGCCCGACGGTCTGTACTCGGATCCGGCGGGTCGCCCTGCAAGACCACGGCACACCGTATTGGCTGCTCTACCGTTTGATAGCAGGAGTCGGCTGGTGGCCGGGTGGGTTTCGGTACCGGACGTGCCCACCGCTACGAGGTGAGCTGTGCCGTTTCGGTTCTGCTCGCTGAGCGGGGCACGCGGTACCGAGATCCCGCACGGTGACCGGCTGTTCATTGGGCAAAGCATTTGGTGGCACTGCGTTTGAGAAGGTAGAGGCGTTTGTTTGGTAGGAGCCAAGCCCACACCGACCGAAGGGAGGCGAGCGTAGCGAGAGAGGAGCGGAAGCGACGTGGGCGGTGAAGTGGCAGGAACGTTTGTTAGGAGCTATTTGGAGAAATCAAGAGAAACAATGTATTATGAACAGGCACACAGATTTATATTTCGGACACTTGGAGCAACTATTTTTAGTTGTTCCGGCGAAAGGGCATTCCTTCGTACAGTGTCCGAAAGGATCTGTGTGCAACGAAGGGTGCCCTTTTGTTATGCAGAATATGAATCTTTCCAATCCAAAATTTCGATACAAAGGGTCCAAGCCGTTCTGGTTGTGGACTACGGGTGAATGGGTTTTTTATACTTCTCTCATGATTATCGGTTGGGTCATTATCATTTTGAATGATCTATGAACTACATCATCTACGCGAGAAAATCGACCGAGAGCGAAGACAGACAATCCTTGTCTATCCAATCGCAGATTATTGAAATGCAAGACATTGCCAAGCGCGAAAGCTTGCGTGTGGTGAAGATTTTTCAAGAATCAAAGTCGGCCAAGGAGCCCGGACGACCAGTCTTTGCGGAGATGATCAAATATATTCAGTCTGGAAAAGCGCAGGGAGTACTGTGCTGGAAGATTGACCGGCTGGCACGGAACCCGGTCGATGAAGGGCTCGTGAAGTGGCTCCTGCAGAAAGAGGCTATCAAACAAATCCGCACATCTGACCGGGAGTTTAATCCCGACGACAATGTGGTGATTGCAAGTATCGAGTTTAGCATGGCCAATCAGTACATCCGCGACTTGAGCAAGAACGTGAAGCGAGGGCTAGCAGAAAAAGTTCGTCGTGGTGAATACCCGGGGTGCCAGTCACTCGGATATACTCGCGATCCAAAAACAAAGATCCTTCAGATTGATCCGACTACCGCCCCCTACGTCCGCACTGCCTTTGAACTCTACGCCACGCACCACTGGTCTATCCTCAGGCTTGCTGACAAACTCTACGAGGACGGCTTGCGTTCTCGAAGTGGTAGAAAGCTCGGGAAATCACGCCTGCACCGTATTCTTTCCAACCCCCTGTACTGCGGACTGTTCGAATGGAATAAACAAGTACACAAAGGTGTCCATGCCCCGCTTGTTTCCAAAAGACTCTTCGACGAAGCCCAACAGAAACTCTTTCCCGAACGCTACCTGACCCGAAAAACCAGTCGAGAGTTTTTGTTTCGTGGTTTGGCAGTATGTGGCGAGTGCGGATTGAAAATAACAGCGGAAATAAAAAAGGGACATACGTATTATCGCTGTACCAAATCACACGGAACACAACACTGCTCGCAGAAATACCTGCGAGAAGAAGAACTGATCAAGGCCATCGGGAAAGAATCCAAAAAAGTCCACTTTGATGATGAGATACTCGACCTCATTTTTGAAGCGTCAAAAGAACAGCTCGCCCAAATATCAGGCGAGACCACTGAACGCAAAGACGAACTAGGCGCTTCGCTTATTGCAGTACAGAAGCGAAGAGAATCACTTATCGAGAAGTTTATCGATAATGCTATCCCAAAAGAAATCTACGATCGCAAGTATTCTGAATCTATCAAAGAAGAAGCAGGTATTGAAGAGAGACTCCAACAATTCGACCAACACAACGGAGATCCTCTCACGGACTTGAAGACTATCATCGGCTTTGTCAGAACAGCGCACGACATCTTCAATAAAGGTGACGATTCTATCAAAAAAGAAATAGCCTCGCTTTTATCTTCGAACTTTGCTCTCAAGGACCGAGAAATCGCTTATTTCAACCTCAATGAGCCTTTCTCTTGGTTGGCAGAAGATGCCGGCGTCCTGTTGTCCCAAAAAACCACCTTCGAACCATCATTAACCCGCATGGATAAAAGAAAAACAGCCTCCCATGAGACTGCATTTTCCAATTGGCGGGAGCGACCGGACTCGAACCGGCGACCTACTGCGTGACAGGCAGTCGCTCTA
>CAZPXK010000003.1:9490-35870 GCA_964590035.1 uncultured Bdellovibrionales bacterium | reverse complement strand
AATCCTATGCTACCAACGCGGAGATGTCGAGCCAGGTGGTCAAAGAAGTGTGTGCGCTGGATGAGACCGCTCGCAATGTGCTGCGTGAAGCGGTGTCGCGGATGAAATTGTCCGCGCGCGGGTATATGCGTATTCTGAAAGTGGCGCGGACCATCGCCGATTTGGAGGGGAGCGAACATATCACACTCTCTCATCTCACGGAGGCACTTCAGTACCGGTTTAAGGAATAAATATTGATTTTCTCGCGTTGACAATGTTTAGGGTGGTATAGTAGTGTAACCAGTCCACGAGGGACAATCCAATGTCTTACAAGGAGACTCAAATGTCGGATGAAATGAAGTATAGCCTCATGTTGGATGAGGGGGCACAAGTCACGATGGCGCGGCTGCAACGAGCCTATGGGCTTGAGAATAAGGCCGCGGTCTATGACCTGGCTGTCCGTGTTCTTAACTGGGTCGCCCAGCAACAGCTCCAGGGATATGAAGTCGGTCGTTGCGCCAACGAAGAATTTCAGCCCCTCGTTCTGCCCAATGACTTCGACCGTGCAGCCTGGGTGAGCTAGCTGCTCCACGCGGGACTCCCGCACACGATTGGCTACTCGGTTTCGACCAGGGTAGTCTTTTTTCTTTTTTAATTGTTCCGAAAGGAGAGAAATGAGATAATGGCTTGGACATGGGGATAGGATATTTTTATAAGAGAAATCATGATTGGGAGTCGAAAGGTAAAAATGAAAGCAAGGAGGTTGCTACCTTTTTTTGGAGTGAGTATGTTAGTCGTTCTTGCTCTAGGTGTTTTTGTCATGTGGCCGAAGGAGGATCATTTTTCTGGTGTTGCGAAAGAAGTAACACTTTCGGATAATGGTTTGCATTTTGTCTTTCAGAATGTTTCGGAAAAAACGGTAGGAGAATTTCTAGTGGCACGCGGATTGGTATTGGGTGAAAAAGAAACCGTTTTTCCTTTGCCCGAAACTGCCATCACATCGGGTATGAAAATGTGGATACGGCGGACGCATGATATATCGGTACAGGCAGATGGCACACAAAAATCGTATGCAGTTTTTGCGACATCAGTCGGCGAGGCACTCGCAGAAGCGGGCGTGACACTTGATGAAGATGATATGGTGAAACCGGAAAAGTCGGCCGCTTCTTTTCGGGGACAACGTATCAATATTACTCGGGTGGATATTCGAGAAGAAATCGTTGAAAAATCCGTAGCCTTTGAAAAGAAATCCAATGAAGATGATGAGCTGTCGTGGCGCAAGACGGTAGTGACGCAAAAAGGAGAAAAGGGGACGGATCGTTTAGTCTATCGGGTCAGCAGTCATGATGGAAAGGAAGTGAATCGCAAATTGATTCGGACGGAACGCATCAAAGAACCGGTGGCAGAAATTGTCACGCAGGGGACGTATGTGAAACTGGGGAAGAGTCATTCGGGAGCCGCTTCGTGGTATGCTTGGACAGGGACAATGGCTGCAGCCAATCCTTGGCTTCCCAAGGGGAGTTTCGTGAAAGTTACTAACACGGAAAACGGGAAAAGTGTCATCGTAGTGATCAATGATCGGGGGCCGTTTGTGCCGGGACGTATCATCGACCTCGACAAAGTGGCCTTTGCCAAAATCGCTAGTGTTGGCGCCGGAGTGATAAATGTAAAGATGGAAGAAATAACTAACTAGCTTCCTAGCTTTACCTGCCCGAATCGCTACGCTTCGCTTGCGAATCGTTGCGGGCGGGGCTTCACTCGCTTCGTTAGTAAGAAAAATGTATGAAAAAAGTTGTTGCCAAGAAGTCGCTCGGGCAGAATTTTCTCAAGGATGAAGACATCATCGAAGAGATTTTTTCTGTGGCGGGAATACAAAAATCGGATTGGGTATTGGAGATTGGTCCCGGGACGGGGGCACTTACTTTTCGGTTAGTGAGTCGAGTAGAAAAATTGCTAGCCATCGAACTCGACCATGAACTGGTGTTGCGCCTGGAGAGTCAACTGAGTGATTCAAAAAAGGCCACGATTGTTGAGGGAAACGTTTTGGATATCAATCTGATGGAGCTCCTGCAAACTTCCGGATTTTTTGAACAGCCCTACAAGATTATTGCCAACATTCCGTACTACATCACGGCGCCGATCATCCGTACGCTTCTGTCGCTCTCGGTACAGCCGCAGTCACTGACACTTATGGTACAGAATGAAGTGGCGGAGCGGTTGGCGGCCAAGCCTGGAGACATGAGCTTGCTTTCACTGATGGCACAGTACTATGCTAGTGTCGAAAAAAAGATATTTGTTTCGAAACAGGCATTTGATCCTATTCCAAAAGTTGATAGTGCGGTCATTCATATCGTGCCGCGTCGGCCGTACCATCCGGAGGAGGACCACAAAGTATTTCGTCTGGCACGGGCAGGATTTGCGGCGCGCCGCAAGACCTTGGCGAATAATCTATCGAATGCTTTACATGTCCCACGAGAGGCAGTAGAAGCGAAGCTGACGCTGCTTGGCTTGGCTCCTTTAGTTCGGGCACAGGAATTGTCAGTAGAACAGTGGGAGAAACTTTCAGAAATTTTGTAGCTAGGGAACGCTACAAAGAGATAAAGATGGCCAATCCGTAACCGAGGGTGATGAGAATAATAAGAAGGGGGAGTTTGCGATAGGCGAATGGTGAGACCTCGTTGTCGTTACCTTTTTGAAGGGTGAAAAAGGCTAGGCCACCAAAAAAGAGTGCTGGCAGGAGGAGTGACTTCATATGAAGAATCTGGGGGCTCAGAGCAAAGAGGAGAAAGAGAAAGCTGCCGATGACTTGTTTCCCTAAGGAAGCTCCCAGGAGCACAGGGATGGTGTATACACCATCTTTTCTGTCGCCCGCGATATCTTTGAAGTCTTTGATGGGAAGAACGAGAAAGTAGGCGATAAATAGGTAGGCGAGGATGGAGAGAGGAAGCGCTGTGATGTCATGCGCCGGGGCGATCGTAACAAAGCCGGCTATCAGGACGAGAATACCGGCAAAAGCCGCGATGAGCGTAGCGAGGCCTGGGTACTGCTTGAGACGGAGCGGTGGAGCAGAATAGAGCCAAGCCAGAGCTTGGTAGATGAAAAGGAGCATGGCTGCTGAGAAATTGACGGCACCGGCAAAGAGGAGCGAGGCAAAGAAGAAGAGTGCACCGAACGTACGGTAGAGTTCTCTCGGGATGGTGTTTTGTATCAGCGGTCGCTCTGGATTGGTGACGGTATCAATTCTGGTGTCGTAGAGGTCGTTTATGATGACGGAGGCTATCCAGGCAGACCAGGTACCCATGAGGAGGGCGAGTGCTCCGAGGATGTAAAAAAACGATATTTTGAATTGACCATCTGTAAAGGAGGCAGCCAGGATCATACCGAGGAAGAGGAGTCCAGCATGATAGAGGAGCTGTGGCAAGCGAGCATTTTTGACGAGAGCAAAGAAATAACGGGGGTACTGACGAAAGACGAGAATACTTGCAAGCGTGACAAAAACAATGATATAGACGAGCGTGCCTTTGGTGCTGAGGACGGTGCGAAAGTCGGTCAGTTCTCGTCCGAGCACATGCCCTGGAGTGAGAAAGAGAGCAGCAACATCAGCACTGGTGACAGTAAGGAGGCTTTTTTCAAACGAAAAAACAAGCAGGGCTACCCAAGATGGAAATGTGCCAAAAATAAAGAGTACGGTATAGGTAAGGAGTGAAACGAGCAGTGCTTTGCCGATTCGTTCTGATTTGAGGTAGGTATAAAATCCCAAGGCAATCGTTACCAGTACTACTTCGATACGGACGCCATAGGTGATACCGATGTCAGGTGAGTCACCAAAGAGGGTGAAAAATCTTTGTACTAGTCCAAACAGTCCATCAAATTCGTAAAAGCTCCAGTATGACTCTTTGCCAAAGATGAGACGATCAAGAATAGGCGGGGTAACAATGAGGAGAAAACCAAACAAAAGAATATTGGCTGCATTACTGATGGTTTTGGCGCCGGCGAAACGTACAATAGGGAGGAGCGTCAGGAATGAACAGAGAAAAAATAAAAAGGTATGATTGAATTGGAAGAAGAAAAAAGTCAGCGATTCTTCCCCGAACCATTCAAGAGCCCCTTCAACGGAGAGTTTGACGAGAATGAGCGCCACGAATGCTGCGGCGAATGAAGCGAGGGTGAGAGGAGATTGCTCAATCCGTTCAAAGAATTTCAGAAAAAAGTGTTTCATACTGTATAGTATACGGAATTTATGGGGTATTTTCCAATGAGAAGCTGGAAAAAGAAAGGAATACGGCCTTAAACTATAATCTGTTTCTTAAAAATTGGTGGGATGGTACAATAAAGTCTCTTGATATTTTTCACTACCGACATGAAATTTTGGGAAAAAGGGCTCAATCCGGAGCAGCGGCGGGCGGTTCTTCAGTCTGAGGGGGCGGTGCTCATATTGGCGGGAGCAGGATCGGGCAAGACCAAGACGCTTACCCACCGTATAGCCTACCTGATTGAGGAGAAAAAGGTCAATCCGGAACGCGTTTTGGCGGTTACGTTTACCAACAAGGCGGCTCAGGAAATGCGAGAGCGTATCGAAAAACTGTTGTCACAGAGTGAAGCAGCTGAGTATGGAGCAGTGGTCTTGCCACCTAATATCGGGACCTTTCACAATATCTGTGCCAAAATTCTCCGACGGGAAATCGAGGCTTTTAGTCATTTGGGCTATGGACGCAATTTCAATATCATCGATGACCAGGATCAGCAGTCTATTGTAAAAAAAGCCATGAAGGAGCTCGAGATGGATCCTGATCAGGTGCGACCACGCTCACTCCTCGAGGCCATATCCAAGGCCAAGAATGCCCAAATGGATCCGGAAAAATACCTGCTCCAGACCGGGAGCTACTATGAAGAATTGGCCGCCAAGGTGTACGAGCGTTATCAGAAAGAACTGGAGCGGACGAATGCGCTCGACTTTGATGACATGATTCGTTTGACCGTCAAGCTGTTGCAGGAGTTTCCAGCAGTACTCGAAAAGTACCAGGACTTTTTTCAGTATGTCATGGTTGATGAGTACCAGGATACCAACGCGCTCCAGTATACGCTCATTCATCTCTTGACCAAGAAGCACGGCAATGTCTTTGTCATTGGTGATGACTACCAGTCTATTTATGGATGGCGTCAGGCAGATATCCGGAATATCTTGGATTTTGAAAAGGATCATCCGGAAGCGGTAGTAATCATACTCGATCAGAATTACCGTTCGACGCAGGTGATTCTCGATGCTGCAGATGGCGTGATACAAAAAAACGTCAATCAGCGGCACAAAAAACTCTGGACCGAGACCAAGGAGGGAGAGTTGGTCACACTCTGTCCGGCTGAAGATGAAGAAGCGGAAGCGCGTTTTGTGGCCGAGACGATTCAGGAAGAAATGAAGAAGGGACGTAAAGCAAATGAGTTTGCTGTCCTCTACCGAACCAATGCTCAATCACGCATGGTAGAAGAAATGTTTCTCCGTCACTCGATCAGTTATCGGATTGTAGGGGGACTCAAATTTTATCAGCGCAAAGAAATCAAAGATGTTATTGCCTATGTCCGATTATTTCAGAATCCCAAGGATGTCCTGGCGCTTGAGCGGATCGTGAACGAGCCCAAGCGTGGTATCGGGCGGGCGACGCTTGATCGCTGGATTCAATTTGCGCGAGCGCAGGATATGAGCGTCATGGATGCCGCCTACGCGCTTTCGAGTGAACAGAGCGATCTCCGTGACGGCAAGATCAAAACCATCAAGTTGTTTGCGGATATTTTTCTCAAGATTCGAGCGGCACTTCAGGTACGGATGGATTTGAAGCTGACCGAGCTCCTCGATCTCTTGATCAAAGAGAGTGGCTATTTTGATAGTTTGGCGGATGGGACAAGCGAGGGTGAGGTGCGCCAAGAAAACGTACGGGAATTGCTTTCGGTAGCACAAAAGTTCAGTGATATGGGGCTGGAACAAGCACTGGAGCGTTTTCTTGAGGAAGTGGCGTTGTCATCTGACACGGATGATATCAATCGGGAGAGTGAGGCAGTGCACGTGATGACTATTCATAGTGCCAAGGGGTTGGAATTTCCCGTAGTCTTTATACTGGGTTTGGAGGAAGGGATCTTTCCTCATTCGCGGAGCGCGCTGTCACCAACCGAAATGGAAGAGGAGCGGCGGCTCATGTATGTGGGATTGACGAGGGCCAAGGAGCGCATTTACTTGCTCCATACCGAACAACGGACGATCTTTGGATCTACCCAGGTCAATCCGCCGTCCCGGTTTATCAGTGAAATCCCCAATCATCTGATAGAGGAGAGAGAGCTGAAGCGTTCCGGTATGATGGGGCAGCGACATTTTCGCAAGTCATTTCATTCTTTTCCAGTGGCTAGTAAAAAAGTTGGTTCACTCACAGAGGCGTTGCAGCGGCAGGAAAAAGGGAGTGAGACTGAAGAGCGAGGGGTACCGCTTTCAGCAGACGATGTCCGTCCTGGTGACATGGTAGAACATCCACAGTTTGGCAGCGGACTCATTGTTTCGATTGCTGGGACACTAGCTACGATCGCTTTCAAGCGTGCTGGGGTAAAGAAAATGATGCTCGGAGTAGCTCCGCTCAAGAAAGTTTAGAGAGCCCTAGAGAGAGCTTAAAAATGGAAAAGCTTGATTTTGAGGAAAAAACCGTTATACTAGTGAAAGCAGTAATTCATAAGCATGATTTTATGGCGAAGACGAACTCGGCGTTCATGAAGCCGATGAAGATTAGTGAAGAGTTGGCGAAGGTAGTGGGTGCTGGACCGATGCCTCGATCAGAGGTAGTAAAGGCGCTCTGGGTCTATATCAAGAAGCATGACCTGCAGAATCCAAACAACAAGCGTAACATCCTTGCGGATGAGAACTTGAAAGCAGTATTTGCTGGCAAGGCAGAAGTGACGATGTTTGAAATGACCAAGCTGGTCTCCGCTCATCTCTCCTAGTCTTTGAATAGAGGAGTGAGTAATAAGAATACGGACAGCATCAGTGCTGCCCGTTTTCTTTTTCATGGGGCTGATTTTTTTATAAAAAAATGGTACTATAGTATAAAAAGATGTCTCTATGATACAAATATCGAAGTGGTTCTTGGATGGTCATCCGCAAAAGTATCATGTCGCCGCTTTGCTTTTGGCTGTGACGGCACTTGGTATGACGTTCACGACTACTCTTTTGGCTCAAACAACTGATACCAATACTGTACCTGCTGTCACTACTGCCTGTTCCTATAACTACAGTGACTGGACTACCTGCCAATCCAATGGTAAGCGAAGCCGAAGTGTTACAGGTATGTCGCCTTCTGGCTGTGTGGAGATGAGTGCACCAACGGTACAGGAATCCTGTAATTATACTCCTCCTCAGTGTAGCTACTCTTATGGAGACTGGGGTGAATGTCAGAGTTCAGGTACACAGTCGCGGCCTCTTCAATCCAAGACTCCTTCGGGCTGTCTCCAAACAACGGCACCAGCTTTGTCGCGGAGCTGTACGTATACTGCACCTACGACTACCAGTACTAGTACCACTACTACTTCTACCGCCCCTGCTGTCACTACTGCCTGTTCCTATAACTACAGTGACTGGACTACCTGCCAATCCAATGGTAAGCGAAGCCGAAGTGTTACAGGTATGTCACCCTCCGGTTGTGTCCAGACGACTACTCCGAAAACAACGGAGTCATGTACCTATACCAGCACAACGACTGCAACTACGACACCTGAGCAGTGCGTGTACACCTACTCGAATTGGGGGGCGTGTCAGGCTAATGGCAAGCGCATCCGGACGCTTCTTTCAAAATTGCCAGGGAGCTGTGAAGAGTATACACATCCAGTGCTCGAGCAAAGCTGTGTGTATGATACGACCACGTCAGCAGCTATTTCTCCTGTGGTAGCTCCCGCCTCGACCCTGACCTCTGCTTCAGCTTCTTCCTCATCAACTCCTACTGGAACTAGTGGCGCTGGTGAAGCGGTGACGATTGTTACCCCAGCATTTTCTTTTGTGAATGTTAGTGATGGAGCCGTTATTCATGGAACATTCGAAATTAAGGGGGCGGTGCAGGGGGCGCAAGAAGTAGGGTACTATCTCGTCCAGAGTGGCTCAAACACGTTCAAATACATCGGAAGCGGAACACGTGTTTCTGATAATGAGTGGAACCTCAAGTTTCGATCAGCTGAATTTCCGAATGGTGAATTTTATCTCCGAGCGAAGATCAAAAACCAGTATGGCGAATATGGGAGTGGTCAGCGCAAGATATCCATCGCCAATACAGAGCGCCTCGCTCTCAGTACCACGGGTCCTGACGATGGTTTTGTGCCGCTCGAAATGAAGAATGAGGAAAAAGTGCAGATTTTGCAGGATATTGTTACCGCCTTGAATATTTCGGAGACGGAAGTAAGCGTTTCTCCAGAGCAGAGTTTTAATGAACAGAAAAAGCATATCTTGAACTACTGCGAGGAACATATGGATCGGTGTTCTCCGGAACGGGATAGTGATAAGGATGGATTGAATGATGTTGACGAAATTCGTTATGGATCGAATCCGAATGAGGCTGATACTGATCTTGATGGTTTTGTTGATGGTGATGAAGTTAAGAATGGGTTCAACCCACTGAAATATTCACCCGGGGATCAGAGCGACCGTATCGTTTTTGAAGATCCCAAAACTTCTGGTGAAGTTAAAAAGAAAAATTATGTGGTAGAGACAGTTGAATTGCGATCCGATGACGCCGGCAAGAAAAAAATGCATCTTTCTGGAAAGGGATTGCCAAACAGCTTTGTTACTATTTATATTTACAGTGACCCGATTGTGCTGACGGTCAAGACGGATAGTGAGGGGAATTGGACGTATGAGCTCGACAAAGAGCTCGAGGATGGGCAGCATGAGGCCTATGTGGCAATTACCGACAACACGGGGAAAATAACAGGAAAGAGTGAGCCTATCGCTTTCGTCAAGAGTGCACAGGCTGTGACGGTTATCCCTGCCGCGCAGGCGGCACCCGAAGTGACGCTGCCAGTGACACAGCATCGAACCGAGCGTGACCTCTTCTTTTTGGTAGCCATCATCATTGGGGCGCTGGCAGTGGCCCTTGCTACTATTGGTCTCATCAGACACAGACACACTACTTCAGGGAAAGAATCGTTATGAAAAACTTGTTTCAAAATGGTCTCACGTTTATTCGTGAGAATCCTCGCATTATCTATTCGTTGGTGCTGTTGGTTTTTGTGCCAGCGGCTTTTTTCTTCAATACCTACCGTCTGATCTCCGGTATGGAGCAAGACATCGACCGAATTACCCAGCGGAAAGCCGTCTTGGCGGAAAAAATTATCAATACAGTTGTCGCGGAACACGTACATGATCGCGTGCGGCTCCAGAATACGGTCAATGGTATTACAGCAGGGAGCGATGAGATTCTTTCGCTTGCTATTTTGTGGCCGGAAGAAAATTTCAGTCAATTTCGTGTAGTAGCGACCAGTGAGGCGGAAACGCTCGATCAGACGACAGGAGATGTTCAGTATATGCTTGCCTGGAATAAATCAGAGGGCATCGCTTTTCTTGATAGTGATGATAGAGGACGTTTTTGGCGTGTGACACGATTGCTCGAGGATGCTGCTGGTACTAAGGTCGGATTGGTTACTATGACTTTTTCGCTCCGAGATTCGGACGCCCTGATTGAGAGTACGGTCAATCGTTCGTACCTGGTTCTCCTCATCACGGTGATTGTGGTGTTGCTCTTGGTTTCTAACCAGGCACGCCTGTTCGGGTATGTGCTGACACTCAATAAACTCAAAGAGGTGGACGAGATGAAAGACAACCTGGTATCGATGGCTAGTCACGAACTCCGTTCACCACTCACCGCTATCAAAGGATATCTGGAGCTCCTGAAGGATAAACATCTTACGCTTGATGAGGAGGCTGAGAAATACTTCAGTAACATTTCTCATTCGGTGGATCGCCTTAATACCTTGGTCAAGGATATGCTCGAAGTTTCTCGGCTTGAGGGAAATCGCGTTCCATTGAATCTAACGGCATTTGACCCACGTGAGCTTATTGTTCAGTCGGTGGAGGAATTGCGTTCTCAGGCGATAGAGAAGAAACTGGAGCTCACTGTCTTGGACATCGAAGCGGTTACAGTGCACGCCGATGAAGATCGAACCAGAGAAATCCTCGTAAATTTGATTGGCAATGCTCTCAAGTATACGCCCAAAGGTTCGGTTACTATCACCGGCAAAAGTAAGGACAAAGAGTACCTTATCACGGTGGCAGATACTGGTTTCGGTATTTCAGCTGAAGATCAGAAACGTCTCTTTCAGAAATTTTCTCGTATTCAAAACGCTCAGACACAGACTATCATGGGTACCGGTCTTGGATTGTGGATTACGAACGAGCTGGCCATCAAGATGGGGGGTGCTATCACCGTAGAAAGTATTGAGGGCGTTGGATCACATTTTACGCTTCATCTGCCACGACAGTAAAAAACGAGTGCATCAGCTTTGGTTCCTTTTGGAAAATATGGTAAAATTTTCCTCAGAGGAGAACATTTTAATACAAAGTAAAGAGCGTATGAATAAGTTTTGGATGATTATGTTTGTGGCCGCTCTCGTGTTTATTGGCGGTGGATGGTGGTTTGTTGATCGGTACGAGACACAGGTACTTGATGTTGCCATGAAGAGTGAGAAAGAGCGTATTGCAGAGTATCTGCGAGGCAAGGCTGTTACCGAGGGCTTAACAAAAGAAATATTCCACTCAACTGATTTTGAAGTACAAGATGCTGCTTTTAAAAAATATTGGGCCTCCATACAATCGCCGGAGTATGTGAGAATTAAGATTTGGAATGACAATTTTACTTTGGTATGGGCAGATCTCAAAGAGTCCATAGGGCAACGTTTTCCGGATAATCATGAGATGGAAGAGGCTTTGGGAGGAGAAATAGAAATGGAAATAGAGAGTTTGGGTGGGTCGGAAAATGAGAATGAACGACAGTTTTTTAAGACGTCAGAAGTGTATGTCCCTTTGTATGGCGAACAGGGGAAAGAGGTTATTGGCGTCGTAGAAGTGTACAAGACGGCTCATTTTATCGACGCAGCAAAAGTGTCATCGGCACGAACGGCTCTTATTGTCAGTGTAGTGCTTCTTTTTGTGTACAGCGTATTCGGCATTCTCTTGTATCGGTTTTTTCGACAGGAGAAAACAGTGAGTGTTCAATAGTTTCAGAATGTTAAGAAACGATGAAAGTATTCAGTAAAATATCTCTGCCTGTTTCGTTGGCGATTGCTCTTTCTATTGTAGCAGTCGCCTTCTTTTCTTATTGGTATCTGCAGAGTCAGTTGTTTGACGAGATGTATCTCGAACGCAAGGATGATATACTGCGCAACTCGAGAATCTTTCTTGATCGGGAGATGTTTCAGGATGTACAGTCCGAAGTATCTCAGCATAAGTTTTCTCATTACTTTGATAGTTTGCGAGCGGGAGATGTGGTGCGGCTGACTTTTTGGGATACAGAGGGGAATGTTCTTTCCTCAGATCTTGCCTCGATTGTTGGGAAAAAAGCTGATAGACATCCCGAACTCTACGATGTGTATCAAACAAAAAAGTCTTTTTTTTCAGAAAAAAAGTTTGATAATAATGAACCGCTCCAGTCCTCTATCAGTCCGCTCCGTATAGCACTCGTTCCGATTGTATTGGAGAATCAGTTCGTTGGGGTAGTCGAGATACATATGACCAATGTCATTATCCGGGATACCATCACTCGGAGCGTTTATTCTATTACGGCTCTTCTTCTCGCTACAGGAATCTTGCTTATTTTTTCGATGATATTTGTAGTACGCCGAGTCATTGTTGACCCTATTCAGATTATATCGGTGGCGTCGAAGAAAATAAGTGATGGCGATTTTGATACCGAGCTTGATATCAAAACAAACGATGAAATTGGTGCGTTGGCAAAGATATTTGTTCAAATGAAGGATCATTTGAAAACCACGGTATTCGAATTGAAGCAAAAGCAGGCGATAACAAAAAAAGCAGAACTTCTTGAGCGGGAAGTAAATAAGGAGCTTGTAACAGAAAAAGAAGAGCTGCAAAAATTCAAGCAGGCAGTAGACAGTTCTTTTGATCATGTTATTATTTCGGATCCGGACGGCAGGATTCTCTATGCTAATGAAACCGCTGAGCACCTCACCGGATTTTCTTTTGAAGAGATGCAAGGAAATACCCCTTCTTTGTGGGGAAAGCAGATGCCGTCAGCGTTTTACCAGGAATTTTGGGAAACGATAAAATCAAAAAAACAGCCTTATTCCG
Organism: uncultured Bdellovibrionales bacterium; assembly: GCA_964590035.1. Lineage (GTDB taxonomy): Bacteria > Patescibacteriota > Minisyncoccia > Moranbacterales > UBA1568 > UBA1568. The sequence goes on along the minus strand of CAZPXK010000003.1, from coordinate 23,572 downwards.
GAGAGGTAACCAACCGGAAAAAGGATGGAACGAAGTATCTCGCGACTATTCGTGTGTCACCGATACTTGATAGCAAGAATAATGTTCGATTTTTTGTTGGTGTAGAGCAAGACGTAACTGAAGATCGGAGACAGGAAGAAATCAAGAAGAGGCACGTGACTGAACTTGAAGAAGTGAACCGTCAAGTGACAACTGAAAAAGTGAGGGCAGAGGGCATACTCCGATACCTGCGCTCTATTGGAGAAGGCGTTTTTGCGACGGATCGTCGAGGAACCATTGTTTTTTGTAATGCCACAGCAGCAGCCATGGTAGGAAAAGATGCAGACGCTCTCATTGGTGAGAGTTGTCAGTCGGTATTTCATTTCTGTGTCGGTGATGATGATACTGCTTGTGATTTCAGTCCTTTCGCCGAGGCTATTCGCATGAAGAAGACGATGTCATTTGCTGCCAAGACCTTTTTGGTTGAGCAGGGAGGACACATACCTGTTTCTGGTACATTTTCACCGATTGTTGAGGTGAATCATATTGCTGGAGCCATCGTTGTTTTTCAGGATATTACAGAGCGGTACGAGCTTGAGCAAATGAAAGACCGGTTTTTGTCGGTGGCAGCACATCAGCTCCGTACACCACTCGGCAGTATGCGGTGGAATATGGAACTGCTGCAGGGTGGTGATTTGGGCAAGCTACCCAAGCGGGCTCTTGAAGCGGTAGGGGAGCTTCGTAAAAATAGTGAACGCATGATGCTCCTGGTGAATGATCTCTTGAATGTGTCACGCATTGATCAGTCAACCATCAAGGAAGCACCTGAAGAAACTGATTTGAGTGAGATTGTTTTGGAAGCGGCCGAAGCCCTCAAAGGTGAAGCGGAAAAAAAGAATATGAAGTGCCACTGTTCGTTTCCTGAGAATGGTCTCCCAAAGATTTTTTTGGTGCGCAAGCACGTATTTGAGGCAGTAGAAAATTTGATTTCGAACGCTGTTCGTTATGGAAAAGAAGGCGGAAAAGTAGAGTGTGCGATTACTGTTACAGACAAAGAAGTAGCGTTGTCAATTTCTGATAATGGGATTGGTATTCCCAAAGAGGATCAGGGGAAAATATTTGCCAAATTTTTTCGTGCCGGGAATGCCATCCGATCATTTACGGATGGCAGCGGTCTGGGGCTTTCGGTGGTCAAAGCCTATATCGAAGAAAGCGGTGGGACTATTTCGTTTGAAAGCGAAGAAAATGTGGGTAGTACATTTACGGTAAAGTTTCCTCTGAGTAAGAGTGGCACGGCAGCGGCACAGGTGACCCCTTGATGAAAGGGGAAATATCTGTTACGATGAATTCTCGAAGAAGGATTGTCCTTGGGGACAATTTTTCTTTTGTTCAAAAGTTATTCATACACTATACACTATGGCACAGGAAATTGGAGAAAAAGCATCATATATACAGGTCAAACGTGGCAGTGCCGGTTTGGGTTTGTTTGCTTTAGCCCCCATCAAGAAAGGGACGACGATTATCGAATACGTAGGTGAGCGCATTCCGACCAGTGAGGGAGATCTCCGGGACAATCGTTATATGTTCAATATAAACACCAGGTGGGATATTGATGGCAGTCCGCGCTACAATACCGCTCGCTATGCCAATCATTCCTGTCGGCCGAATTGCGAGGCGCTTAACCGTCGTGGCCGCGTCTTTATCGTAGCTAAGAGGAATATTAAAGTAGGTGAAGAGATTACTTATCACTACGGTAAGGACCACTTCGAAGGCTTCATCCAAAAAATCGGCTGTCGTTGTGTGAAGTGTGCTCTCTAAAAATCAGGGTTGACTTTTTTTGAAATTCATGTCAAAGTGATATGAATTCATATACAACTATGCCAGAAGACATCATCTATCCTATTCGTATCAATCGCTATTTGGCTCAGAAAGGGCTCGCCACGCGTCGTGGAGCTGATGAGCTCATCGAGGCTGGGTTGGTTTTGATTGAAGGTAAGCAAGCGGTACTGGGCGACAAAGTAGAGAGCGTAGAGACCCGGGTGGAGGTCATCAAGGACAAAAAACGACCAGTCAAAAAACTGGAGTATATCGCCTACTACAAACCGCGGGGTATTATCGCACATTCACCCCAAGAGTTTGAACACTCTATCGATCAGGTATCGGGCTACCCCGGGACATTTCCTATCGGCCGTTTGGATAAGGAGTCTGAAGGATTGATTTTGCTTACCAATGATGGTCGAGTGACCGAGCGATTGCTCCATCCTCGTTTCAAGCATGAAAAGGAATACACCGTGATAGTGCGCGAGGATATCCCGAGCAACTTGAAACGAGTACTCGAAGATGGCGTGTACAATGCCGGGGAGTGGCTGAAAGCCAAAAAAGTAGTGGTTGTTCCTCCACATCTGCTCCATATTATTTTGACGGAAGGAAAAAAGCATCATATCCGTCGTATGTTGTCCGAAGCACATTTAACGGTGGAAAAATTGGTACGCACACGAATCATGGATATCCATCTCGGAGCGCTCAAACCGGGGAAGGGACGAGTTCTGGAAGGTGCAGCGCGCAAGGCTTTTCTTGCCAGTATCGAACTGCAGGAATTATAGATTTATTTGAGTAAGCAAACTACCACATACAGGACTTCCACATAGGAGGCCCTGTATTTTTTGTCAGGACACTCACACATTTCCAAGTAACTTTTTTTTTCATAGTGTTTCTCTAAAAATACCTTCCCTTTTCTTACCCTTTCGTGACCGTCGAACATTTTTGACTCGCTTCACCGAACAGGGAGCTGTCCTGTACCAGGGTGTCAGTCACGCTCGACTGTTACCGGTACGCTCATCAAAAATGTTACCGACGGCACCCGGAGAAAGAAAATGAAAGGTATTTTCGAGAAACTGCGTAATCAAAAAACACTGATTCATCAACCAACGCGTGCTACCACCAGAAACTCCCAACCAAGAATCTTTCAAAGTAGCCTTGAAGACTAAGCGGGCATGGTTTTTTCTCCGCCAGCTGGCGGAGAAAAAGAGCGCAGGCTTCAAAGCAGTCCGGACACCGCGCTGGGGTGGCCGGATGGTACTTTGAAAGGTTGCTTGGTTGGGTAGGTTCTCTGCTTAAAAGGAGAAGGACTCTTGGAAGAAACGCGTATAAAGAGGGAGGCTTGGAAGTGAGAGGGAGTACGTTGCTTCATGCCTTTTAAGGGTACCGATTTGACATACCCCAGGGGGGGTATTATACTAAAACTGTAAATGGATAATAAAAGGTGCCTATGCAGACATCAAAACAGAAGATTGAACGGCGACTGAGTATTATTGCCGGTCAGGTGCGGGGCTTGCAGGAAATGGTCAAAGAGAACGCATATTGTATCGACGTTATCACGCAGACATCAGCGGTCAAACAGGCGCTTACCGTTATCGAGGATCTACTCCTCGAAAGTCATTTGAGTACCTGTGTGATCAATCAGATCAAGGGAGGCAAAGAGAAGAAGGCTATCGAGGAAATTTTGAAGGTGTACGGACTCAAGCGCAAGTAGTCCGAATAGAAATATATATTTTTTAAGACACGATTATGAAAATGACGACATCGTATACGCTCCCTTTCGTAGCAGCCCTCATGATTCTTTCCGGTATCGTTGGTGTAGGTATTGGTTATTCCGTGACGCCGGAGTACCGCCTGTCCATGTATGAGAAAAATGTCATGGATCTCGGTCGGGCTGATCGAACGCTTGATTTGCGCTATGTGAACGCTATGATTGCTCATCACCGAGGCGCTATGCTCGTGGCCGAGCAGGCCAAAAAGAGTGAACGTGCCGAAGTGAAGAACTTGGCGCAGGCTATTTTGAAAGATGAACCGGCTGCGATAGCGGAATTGTATGCCTGGAAGAAAGCCTGGTATGGCGACGAGCGTTCTGTTCGAGATCCTCAAGTACCAAAACTGGGAGCATACGACAAAACGTTTGATCTTCGTTTCTTGAACGCGGTTATTGCTCATCATGAGAACGGTGTCGCTATGACCCAAGACGTACGGATAAAGTCTAGTCGTAGTGAAGTGCTCGACAATGCCGATGCGGTCGAAGCCTTTCTCAAGGGTGGCATCAAGATGCTTTCGGCTTGGAGAAGTGAATGGTATAACCTGTAATTGTTATGAAAAAAAATACTTTTGCCGTTACCGGCATGCACTGTGCCAGTTGCTCGACTATCATTGAAAAGACGCTGAAAAAAACAGCGGGTATTTCGGATGTCCGAGCGAACTACGCTACCGAAAAAGTGCAAGTGACATTTGATGAAGGAGTCGCATCTCTTGAGACTATGAATACAGCGGTAGCACAGTATGGCTATACGCTCGAGGCACTTGGACGCGAAACATCCAAAACGGCTTCTCAAACGATGGATCACATGGACCACGCATCTGCCGGTATAAAAGAGGAGATCAAGAAAGAGGAGATACGAGTACAGCGGGAGAAAACGGCATTTGTCTTTCCGATCGCGCTGGGAATCTTTGTCATCATGATGTGGGATATTGCGGCGAAGCTATTTGTCTCTGTCCCCAATCTTCCCGTGCCTATGGAACTCCTCAATATCATTTCTTTGATTCTGGCGACCGTGGTGATGTTTTGGATTGGGCGACCCTTTATCGATGGGGTGGGTCGTTTTGTACGGTATCGGGTAGCCAATATGGACACGCTCATCGGGATTGGGACACTTACGGCCTATCTCTATAGTGCCCTTATTACCCTGCTCCCGACTCTCCGTGAGCGTTTCCAGCTGCCGGAGTATACCTACTTCGATGTGGTGATAGTGGTTATCGGATTTGTGACACTGGGTAAGTATCTGGAGGCCCGATCGAAGGAAAAGACCGGCGACGCTATCAAAAAGCTGCTCAATTTGCAGGCCAAGACAGCGCTCGTGCTGCGTGAAGGAAAAGAAGTGGAGATACCGATTGAGGCTGTCCAGGTGAATGAGGTTATTATCGTCAAACCTGGTGAAAAAATTCCAGTGGACGGTACTATTATTGAGGGCGTCACTTCCATTGATGAATCGATGATCACGGGTGAGTCTATCCCCACAGACAAAAAGGTAGGAGACGTAGTCATCGGTGCGACGCAGAACAAACAGGGCAGTTTTACTTTTACTGCTACCAAAGTGGGAGCTGATACCATGTTGTCACGGATCATTCATATGGTCGAAGAAGCCCAGGGCTCGCGAGCCCCTATTCAGGCGACAGCTGACCGGATCTCAAGTGTCTTTGTGCCGGTCGTGCTCGCCATTGCTTTCTTGTCGCTCGTGGCCTGGATTTTTATTGGGGGTGCTTACTTGGGTCAGACGCTGGCTCTTTCCTATGGTCTCTTGTCTTTTGTGGGAGTACTGGTCATTGCTTGCCCTTGTGCATTGGGACTGGCTACGCCGACCGCTATTATTGTTGGAGTAGGTAAGGGGGCACAGTACGGTATTTTAGTGAAGGATGCCGAGAGTTTGGAACTCCTCGCCGGGGTAGATACGGTTGTCCTCGATAAAACAGGGACACTCACTCGCGGGACACCAGTCGTGACCGATGTGGTGGTGCTCGATACAGCGTATAGTGAGACGACGCTCCTCACTCTAGCGGGCAGTGTCGAGAAAAAATCCAATCATCCTTTGGCAGAAGCCATCGTTTCGAAAGCTCTTTCAGTGAACGCTGTCTTCTCTCCGGTAACGAACTTTCAGATGCAGGATGGCGTCGGTGTCGCAGCGACTTATCTCGACAAAAATGTTTCTATTCACAAGCCTGAGAGGGGCGAACACGATGCGACACTGAAGCAACTCGAGACGGCCGGAAAAACGGTCATTGTCGTCGATGTCGATAACAAGCGTGCGGGACTGATCGCTCTGTCTGATACTCTGAAGGAAGAATCGGTAGCGGCCGTCAGGGATTTGGAGGAACGTGGTATTGATGTCATCATGCTGACCGGAGACAATGAAGGTGTAGCGAAAAGTATTGCACACGAAGCTGGTATCACCACTGTGATTGCCGGGGTGTTCCCCGAGGAAAAGGCCGGAAAAATTCGCGACCTTCAGGCGGTCGGAAAAGTAGTGGCTATGGTCGGAGACGGTATCAATGATGCGCCAGCCCTCGTGCAGGCCAATGTCGGTATCGCTATGGCAACCGGTACTGATATCGCTATTGAATCGGCTGGAGTGACAGTGCTGCACGGAGATTTGCGCAAGGTTGTGCAGGCGATAACGTTGTCACACGCCACTATCCGAACGGTTAAACAGAATCTTTTTTGGGCCTTCATTTACAATGTGGTCGGGATTCCTATCGCAGCTGGACTCTTGTTTCCGCTCTGGGGTATCATCCTCAATCCGGTATTTGCCGGTTTGGCCATGGCATTCTCCAGCGTTTCTGTTGTCAGTAACTCGCTTCGTCTTAAAACGAAAAAACTCTAATCCTATGGAAGGTTCCCAACACAAAACGTATATTTTTCATGTTTCGGGTATGCATTGTCACTCCTGCGTTATTTTGACAGAGAGTGAGCTCATGGAATATCCCGGTGTGGTGCGGGCAACAACCAGTCTCGGTACGCATACTGTCACGGTGACGGGTGATTTTGGGGAAAAGGTCGAATCGGATATCATGACCGAAATGAGTGAGATGCTTAAAAAGCATGGCTATGTATTGTCAAAAGAAAAGACAGTCAAATCGGTCGAGTGGTCCCAGTTCAAGGTGGCTGTCCCACTGGCTTTGATGCTCGCTGCTCTCTTTGTCGGGCTGCAAAAAACAGGACTGGTGAACCTGGTTGATACCAGTACCGTTTCCTACCCAACGGTTTTTCTGATCGGAGTGATCGCCTCTCTTTCTACCTGTATGGCAGTGGTTGGTGGGCTTGTGCTCTCTGTTTCGGCCACTTTTGCCAAAGAGGGTGATCGGGTACGACCGCAGCTGTTGTTTCATGTCGGTCGCCTCATCTCATTTTTTGTGCTCGGTGGAGTTATCGGCGCGCTTGGTGCCAATTTTACCCTGAATACCCAGGCGACGTTTGTCCTCAGTTTTGTGGTCGGTATCGTGATGCTGATACTTGGTATCAATCTCTTGGATGTGTTTCCGTGGGCCAAGAAATTACAACCGGCTCTCCCAAAGTTTCTTTCCAAGTACGCGCTTGATGTCTCCCGTCTCAATCACACGCTCACACCGTTTTTGATTGGTATCGCTACTTTTTTTCTCCCCTGTGGATTCACACAGTCTATGCAGATTTACAGTTTGACAACGGGGAGTTTTCTTTCCGGCGCACTCACCATGTTTGTTTTTGCGCTCGGTACACTCCCGATGCTGGCACTCATCAGTTTTGGTTCGTTTCGCATCGAACAGAGTACCAAGAAAGAACTGTTCTTCAAGACAGCTGGTTTGGTGGTGATTTTGTTCGCGCTCTTCAATCTTATCAATAGTCTTGTTATTATTGGATTATTGCCGCCCATCTTTAATTTTTGACGTATACTTTATGAAAATCATGTTTGGAGTCATTGTGATAGTCACACTTTTGTTTGGAGGGTACCTGGTACGTACTTTTACAACATCAGAAGAGAATGTTCCTCTCGCTGATGAAGGAGGAGATAACGTGAGCATTGTCGATGGGATGCAAATCGTCACTCTGCGAGCCAAGGGTGGGTATCAGCCGAGAGTGAGTACGGTCAAGGCCGGGATACCAACGATTCTCCGGGTCAATACAGCCGGGACATTTGACTGTTCATCGGCCTTGCGGATCCCGAGTCTCAAAATTAGTAAAAACTTGCCCGCGAATGGCACCACGGATATTGCTCTTGGCGAATTGAAGCCTGGTACGCTTGATGGTACCTGCAGTATGGGCATGTATCCTTTTCAGTTAGATGTCGTGAATTAAATTTCGTTTAAAAAAGAAAGGTTTTGTTGATACGCATCTATGGATATTCTTTCTCATGGGCTCTACGGTGGTATCGCTTTTGGGCGAGCCAGCAAAAAGAGTTTTTGGCTCTCGTTTCTTTTTGGTGTTGGCCCGGATTTGTTTTCATTTGGGTTGTTTACAGCTGGCACATGGATAGGCTTGTTTGATCATCCGGACTGGTCATCGGGGCGACACCCGGATCCGAGTGCCATCCCACAATTTGTGCACATACTCTACAACTGGACACACAGCTTTATTATCTTTGCGCTTATTTTTGCTCTGGTGTGGTTCTTTCGGAAAAAGCCGCTGTATGAGATGCTCGCCTGGCCACTCCATATCCTCGTCGATATTCCGACGCATTCGGATCAATTTTTTCCTACCCCGTTTTTGTGGCCGATATCAGACTATCGGGTTAATGGTCACCCGTGGAGCAGCCCGGAAATTTTCATTCCCAACGTTATCCTCATCCTTTCGCTCTACCTGTGGTTTTACGTCATCAAGCCTTGGCGACAAAAGAAGGGTGAGGTATAGACTAGGCTGGACAAAAGTAAAAAAAGGTGCTATAATAGGAGTACAAGTGAAAAAACGGGTGCCGAACGGGTGCCCGTTTTTTCTTTTTTTAGAGCCTATTTAGAAGCTAGACTAGTTAGAATCGTATGAAAAAAATAACAAAAAACATTACGCCATCACCACCGGTAAAACCACAGGGTTCTTCGTGGTCTGTACCGATTTCTGCCAATGTTTTTTATGGTTCGTTTCTTTCTCTGTCCATGTTTCTGACTGTCCTCCTCTATGGTGGGAGTATGCAGGTGATAAAGATGGAAATTGTTTTTGATCAAACCAATCCTCGCCAGGCACTGCTCGAGAGTCGAGTCAAGAGAATGGTGGAGGGCTATCCTATTGCTCAGATGACCGAGGTCATTGTCAAACAGGACAAAACAACCGCTGCTTTTCTGGTGGGTATCGGGAAAAAGGAGAGCAACTGGGGCAAGCGTGTTCCACGAGATGCCGCTGGTGCTGATTGTTTTAACTACTGGGGGTATCGTGGAGCGGGCAGCCGGGGCATTGCCATGGGACATGGTTGTTTCGGGAGCCCGGAAGAGGCAGTCGGGATAGTGGCGGGACGACTCGATACGCTTATTGGGGAATATCAGTTTCGCACGGCCGCCGAGATGGTGGTGTGGAAGTGTGGCTGGAGTTGTGATGGACACAGCAATGAGAGCGTGAAAAAGTGGATTGCCGATGTAGGATACTACAAGAAAAAAATTGAACCGGACCGGTGAGATTTGAGAGAGAGTTACGTATGAAAACAAATACAAGAAACAAAAAAATTTCCCTTTTGATAGTGTCTATCACTGGAATTTTTTTGTTTTCTGCGTTCTATGAGCCATCAGTATCTTCAGAAATTTCCTTTATTCAAGGGGAAAATGAGGTTTTTCACCAGGTTTCACTGATAGATTTTATTGCTGCTGTAGCAGCAGATTTTCTAGCTCTGGCCATTATGGTACTACCACTCCCGGTATTTCATCGGGCGTACCATCGTATCGGTGTGGGAGTGAGGATTCGACGGGCGGTGGCCTATGTCACGTATGTTATCGAGCCAAAGATGAAGACCGCCGAGTCTATGCTCCTCTATTTGGCATGATAAGTATTGAAACGCTTTCAAAATGGCACAAGAAGAAACAATAATGAACTGGGCGCGTGCTTCTCGGAAAGTACTGTTTCTGGTTGGTGTTTTTTCTTCTGTTGTATTTGTATTTCAGGGCGCACGAGCGGCCGGGATCATTTCTTCGGATGTGGTGTCTCTTGCCAACGAGACTCGTATGAGCACCGGTCTCCGAGCGCTTACGCCGAACAGTGTTTTGGCACAGGCGGCGGAGTACAAAGCTCGGGATATGATTGAGCACAATTATTTTGCTCATACCTCTCCTACGGGCGTGGAGCCCTGGTACTGGTTTCAAAAGGCGGGGTATCAGTACAAAGCAGCCGGTGAAAATCTGGCTATCAACTATACTGATGCAAAGGAGCAGCATACAGCCTGGATGCAAAGCGAGACCCATCGTGCCAATATTTTGGGGGAGCAGTACCAGGAAATTGGCGTGGCGGTGGTTTCGGGCACCATTGACGGCAAGGAATCGCTCATAACAGTCGAGTTTTTCGGGACTCCTTTTGCTCATGTAGCGGATCAGGTGTCAATGAGCGCAACAGAGGGGTTGGTAGCGACTCTTTCTCCTGAAGTAGGACAACAGCTGGTGGCTTGGTCTCAGGATGCGCTCCCGTTTGTTCTGATGCTTCTCTATGTGACGCTTCTTATCTCGGCGTTTTTGATACTGACTCGTGCCTATCGACGTCTGTGGTCAGGAGGTATTAAAAAACGCCCAGATGAGCCATATTTTCTTGTGAATCAGGCGCATCCCGCCCACTTTTTTCAAAAAAGATACCTATAGGGTCGGAGGCAGATATCATGGCTTGGCTCTAGACAGATAGAGCAAAAGCTGATAGAGTATATAGAACACACCCACGGGGGGTGTGTTTCTTTGACAACGGAGTCTTTTCATGAAGAAGCTCTTCTTGAGCAGTGTTTTGGGATCGATGGCGATGACGATGGTGCCGGCGGTGCAGGCAGCGATGATCATGCCGGACTTTGCCAATGTGCCGACGGGCTGGACGACGGATCGCTACGAGCCGAACAGTTTCTCGAATGTCGGCACCTACCAGGGGCGGAACGACGTCCTCGGTATCGGCATTTCGCGTGTCCAGGGGCTCGACAACCGGCCAGGTGCGTTCCAGAGCCAGTTCTACAACACGCAGGGGCGGCAACATGCCATCTCGGGTGGTGTGGGTTCAGTGCTCTCAGCAGTGCTTTTTATCGAGGATGCGTGGCAGAATGCTGCCAATGGCAACGTGCGCACTGACATGTGGGGGGCGATGAACAGTGTCGACCATCCGGTTGGTCAGGGTGACTATCCCATCATCGGCTTCACCAATTACGGTGGCGCGGCGCGTCTGCGTGCTTGGGACGGCGATATCGGCTGGGTTGATTTGGCAACACCAGTGGATTTCGGTGCCTGGACTGACCTGTCCATCGAATACACCGGCACGACGTATGCCTATCGGGTCAATGACGCCTTGGTGTACACGGATTCAACCATCGATGCCAGCACCACTGGTTTCATGGCTACGATCATGCAAGCCTACAACTTCTGCGGTGACCAGAGCCTGCCAGGTGCGGTCTGCAGTGACTACACCGCACATTGGGCGAACTCCGACGCGTCCCAGGTGCCGACGCCGGCTTCGCTCCCGCTCGTGGCGCTGGCGCTCTTGATGCTCAGTACCATTACCTGGAAGCGTCGGCCTGGTGCGGGCCAGGTGCTGACCAAGTAGTAAGTGCAGCAGCAAGTCCGGCAACGACCGAGACTGTCTAGCAAGAGGGTATCACTCAACGAGTGGTACCCGTTTTTTTATGCAAAAAAAGACCCCCGCCTGAGGCGGGGGTAGGGGACGGCGGTTCTTTTTACAAGAGACCCATCTGTCCAAAGAAAGTGAGGCTGATCACGGGCATCAGCGCGAGAAGAAAGGCCATAGCCATTTCCTCGTTTTCGCCGGCTACCTTGGCCGTGTGGGCACAGGTAGGACAATCAGCTTGAGACTCGGTGGTCTCGTTTTTGACTTCTTCCATACGACTTGTATGTTTGTTTTTGTCTGCCCTCACCAGACTGTGTTAAAGAGGGAGTTGAGAAAGAAAAAACGGGCTGTAGACGTGGACGTCTTCACCCGTTTTTCATTTCTCAACATCTTTATTATAGCGCAAAAAAAGAGAAAAGTCAACCCCGCACCTTTTGCGCCCAGCGCTAAAGCGCGGAATTTGTCTAAATTTTTAGAAGCATTTTCATTATTGAGTAACAAACTAACAATAATGTAATACTGACATAGGGCGCAAAAGGTGCGGGGTCAAGCCCTTATGCTACAATAGAAATAAGAATATTGTTTTTGCGTGTATGATTTTTTTACTTCTCTTTGCTTTTCTCTCTGGTATCGCCATGATTCTTTCGCCATGTATTTGGCCAATACTGCCTATTGTGATGGCGACTGGCAGTGGCGGTGCGCGGCGGCCGCTCGGGATTATTGTGGGACTGATGGTGAGCTTTAGTATTTTTACGCTTCTCATTTCAGCTATCCTGAGCATTATTCCTGTTCACCCGGAAACACTGCGATTTTTGGCGGCCTTTGTGATTGGTTTTTTTGGTGTGATCATGGCTGTACCAGCCTTTAGTCTTTTCTTGGAGGGGCTACTCAGTCGATTGAGTCGTGTGAGCGGAGGGATTATGGACAAAAAGCAGGGATTCAAGGGAGGGCTGATCATCGGTGGGGCACTCGGAATCGCCTGGTCGCCCTGTGCTGGTCCGATACTGGCAACGGTAGGAGCGGTAGCAGCGACACAATCAGTGACATTGGTGTTGGTGCTGGTGACCCTGGTGTTTGCACTGGGCATGGCGCTGCCACTTTTCGGACTGTCACTCCTCGGGCGTCATCTCATAGAGCACACCCGTGCACTTGCGCCGTATACGAAAAGGATACAGCAGGTATTTGGCGTCTTGGTGATTCTTTCGGCTCTCGCCTTGGCGACCGGCTATGACCTGGTGCTCCAGGCGCGTTTTGCCGAGTTTTGCGCGGAAAATGGACTGAGTTTTCTGAATCGTTTGGAGCGTAATCCGTTGGTGACGGAAGAGCTGGAAATCTTGCGCGAGGGTATACAGACAGGGGATTGAACTATGTCTCAATCATGCGGTATACTGAGATGGCATTTGATGATACTAACGAAAGCAGTATGAAAAAAATAACAGGTATCTTTGTAGGAACGTTATTCGCTGTCTCTCTCTCGGGTTGCACGACACCGGAACTGCGAGGAGAAAAGCCGGTGGATGACAAACTCGATTTTAGTACTTTGAAGAAGACGGCCACCGAAAGTGAAATGGCTGCCAAAGGCGCACAAGAAACACAGACCAAGGCTCCAGTAACACCAACTCCTAAACCTTTAACCAACAAGAAGATGTATTCCTATCCACCAGTCATGTCGATCGATAGCGCCAAAGAATACACGGCTACTCTAGAGACCAGTGCCGGTACAATGGTGATGACACTTAACGCCAAAGAGACGCCCAACACGGTCAATAACTTTGTGTTTTTGGCGCGTGAAAAGTTTTATGATAGTACGATTTTTCATCGGACGATTCCCGGCTTTATGATCCAGGGTGGCGATCCGGAGGGGACGGGTATGGGTGGTCCCGGATATCGGTTTCCCGATGAAGCATTTGAGGGCAAGTATGAGCGCGGCACCGTGGCTATGGCTAACGCCGGACCCAATACCAATGGCAGTCAATTCTTTATCATGCATGCTGACTATCCGCTCCCACCAAACTACGTGATTTTCGGGAAGGTGACCGAAGGACTTGAAGTGATCGACAAGATTGCTGCCGCTCCCACCAAACCCGGTGGTGAAGGATCAAGCCCGGTGACACCGGTCACTGTGACATCGGTGACGATTATTGAGAAGTAGAGCTACACTAGAATAGAGAAAGAAAAACCTCTCCTAAAAGGAGAGGTTTTTTAGTTGGATATGGATGACTAGGGAGTATGAAAGCTCTGGCGGTAGTCGTCGGTGAGAGCGGGTTTCTTTTCGGGGTCATTTTCTGCGGGATTAAACCAGATTTTGTAGATGACTGGGATAAAGAAGAGCTTAGCGACACCGGAGAACGTCAGTCCGGCGATGATAGCGCCACCGAGGCCCTGCCAGATCGGATCGGAGAGCGTGATAGGGATGAGTCCGACGATGGTGGTGAGTGCGGTCAGGAGGATTGGTTCCAGACGACTGGCCGCGCCTTCACTGATGGCTTGGCTGAGTGGTAGGCCGCTGTCCATGTTTTTGTTAATCTTGTCGACCATGATGATCGAGTTGTTCACTACGATACCAAAGAGCGCCAGGATACCGATGAGGGCCGGGAACGAGAGTGGGATGCCCGCGATAGCAAACATGATAAATACTCCCGAGACGGCGAGCGGCACTACCATGAGGACGATCAGTGCTTTGCGGAACGAATTGAACTGGACAGCCATGGTACCAAAGATGAGGATGGCTGAGAGGAGCATAGCCTGCAGAATCGATTGGATGGACTTGTTGTTTTCATCGTTGACGCCGCCAGTCTTCCAGG
>CAZPXK010000003.1:0-9390 GCA_964590035.1 uncultured Bdellovibrionales bacterium | reverse complement strand
AGAATCGATTGGATGGACTTGTTGTTTTCATCGTTGACGCCGCCAGTCTTCCAGGAGTAGCCACTTTCGAGCTCGAGTGTTTCGGCAAATTGTTCCAAGCTCCCATTGATAGTGCTGATAGAATACCCCTCGGCCACTCCGGCAGAAACGGACAGGGTGCGTTTGTTGTCCTCGCGAGTGATGAGGGTTGGGTTGGGGGCGAGGGTAAAGGTACCGAGCGCGGAGAGCGGGACTAATCCGCGGCTACCTTGTGCGCCAATCATACCGAGCGTTTCGGGTTGTTCCAGCGAGGAGCTGTCACCGAAGCGGATGGTAATATCAAATTCCTCATCTTTGAGACGAGCATCGTTTTTGACGGTAAAGCCACTGCCAAGCGTGCGGAGCAAAAAGGCTGTGTCGTTTTCGTTAATACCATGGTGTACGAGCTTTTCTTGGTTGGGAGTGAAGACGATTTTGCTCGAACCACTGGTGATGGAGGTAGTGATATTGGTGATGCCGTCTTTGGTGGCCAGGTAGTCACTTACTTGCTTACCCAGGGCTTGGAGTCGTGTCAGATCTTCACCGAGCAGCTTGAGTTCGATGTCGCTCCCGGCCGGTGGTCCGCCGGAAAGTTGGCTGGCGGTAAAGGTGCCTCGCTCATAATTTTGGAAACGATGGTTGAGATCGGCTACAATGTCGGCCGAGGAATGTGTACGGTCGCTCCCTTTTTCCAGAATCAGGGTAAAGAGGAGATTGTTCCAATCTTTGCCGCTGGATGGAGCATTATCTGTCCGTGGAGCAGCTCCAATTTCGGCAATCACAAAGCGGGTTTCAGGATAGGTACGGAGGGTATCGAGGATACGCAGGGCTTCGTCGGTACTCTCTCTGAGTGGTGTATTTTTTGGCAGTTTGACGCTGGCAAACACGGTGTCCTGATTATCTTCCGGAAAGAATTCGTTGACGACATACCCGAGCGGCACTAGAGCGTATGAGAAAACGGAAAAGACAATGAGGAGGGCGATAGTTTTGCGGCGGGAGCTTTTGGAGTCGAGAATGTTCTTGATAAAACGTTCATAACGATGAGCCAAGGGATCAAAGTTGAACAGTCCGTTCTGAGAGAGCGTGTGAAATTTTTGGAAGAAGGTAGCAAAGTGTGACGTTTCGTACTCGTGCACTTCTTCTTTCAGATACTTGAAGATCTTGGCCATGAGGAGCACCAGACCGAGAGCTAGGATAAAGAGCGGAAGTTTCCAAGGCCCGGCAGGGATGAGGAAAAAGACGAGTGTGGCACCACCGAGAAAGAGAAGCGTGTAGGTGAGGAGGATGACCCGGCGAGGAAAATTACCCTTCAAGAGCATGGCCATGAGTGGGATAACGATGAGGAGCGCGATGGCGGCCGAGATAGCGAGCGAGGACGAGACAACGATAGGAATAGGTTTGATAAACTCCCCGATGATGCCGGAGGCGAGGAGGAGTGGGAGGAAGGCCCAGACAGTGGTGATGGTGGTGGTAAAGATGACTGCTCGAAAGTCGCGCCATACCAAGAGGGCTACCTCATCAGGAGTAAACTTTTTGGTGCGTTCATAGCTCGCCATGGCCGAGATGATAACGATGGCGTTGTCGACGAGGATCCCGAGGGCTAGGAGGAGCGAGAAGAGAGCGATAAAGTTGATAGAGATGCCCGAGGCACTCATGACCAGAAAGGTTCCGAGAAACGTGAGGGGAATGGCGAGTGCGGCGATGACCGATTGGCGCAGACCGAAAAAAGTGAAGAGGACGGAAAACACCAAGAAGATGGTCAGGGCAAAGTCATGAAAAAGTCGATCAAAGCTTTTTTTAATTTCTTTGGCGCCGTCAAAGATGGGTTCAAAAATAAACTGATTTCCATACTGGGTGCGGAGGCTTTCGCTCAGTCCGAGAATAGCGCTGACGGTATCGGCTGTATCGGCGCTCTCAGTTTTGAAAACAGAAAAAACAATACCGCGCAGTGGGGCAGTGGTAGCACTGGCGAAAAAGCTTTCGGCAGCATGGCGTTTTGGTTCAGCTCGTACCAGGGCGATTTCTCCGAGAGGGACAATGGTTGCTCCTAGTGTGAGGGGGAGTGCTCGCAGTTCTTCGATGGAGTTGGCGCTGGTGGCCTGAGTCAGAGCAAACGAGGTGCCGGTGGTGCTGACATTTCCGGCTGGATGATTGGCGAGGGCGGTGGTGATGCTCTGTGTAACCCCGAGCGGTTGCAGATGGCGTTCTGCTAGTACCTCGGGCTTCAGGGTGATGGTGATTTCTTCTTCTCGACGGTACGCGACGGTCACTTTTTCGACGCTACTCAAATCCTGCATGCGATCCTCGAGGGTATCGGCCAGACGGTTGAGGCTGGCATCATCGACTGACCCCGTGAGGACAAACGTCAACACCGGTTGATTCTGAAAATCGAGTACCTGAATTTTTGAGTCCTCGGCATCTTGGGGAAGATCATTGACGCTATCCAGCGCACTCTGTACATCCTGCTTGGCCTGTTCCGGATCGGTCCCTGAACTGAATTCGATATTGAGTGTAGAAATGTTTTCTTGGGAGATAGAAGAAACTTTTTGGACGCCAGACAGTCCACTGACCGCATCTTCGAGGGGAATAGTGACGAGTTTTTCGACGTCTTCGGGTCCGGCACCAGGAAAGAGTGTGGAAACAAAAACAATAGGAATCTGGATATTGGGGTTGAGTTCTCGGGGGAGACTGAAAAAGGTGGTCAGTCCGGCCAGTGTCAAAGTGAGAACGATCAGAATGATGGTGCGGATATTTTTGAAATACGAAGCGATCATGGTCCCGTTGAGACCCTGATCAAACGTCAGCCGATCCAAGAAAGATGATTCTTTTTCCATAGAAGTGCCGATTATTCTGTAGCTGCCACGCGATCGCCGGCAATGATGGATCGGTTGAGAATAACGCGATCACCAGGATTGAGGCCGGATCGGATTTCGGCAAAGGAACCATGAAGAGCACCAAGGGTAACGGTGGTAGAAACGGCCTGACCATCACGTTCGATGAGTACAGTGACATGGGTATCGTCTTGAAAGATAGCGTCGATAGGTATGAGGAGGGATTCGGCACTTTTGAGTGGGAGCGCGACCTTGATGTATTCGCCATTGGCGATGGTGTTTTGTGCGTCAGGGGAGAGACTAAAGAGCACAGAAAAGAGTCCTTGCTCGTTTTCACTTTTTGAAAAGTACGTTGGGCGAAGAGAGAGTGTCTGGTGCTCGAGAGTGACGCGAGCCTCTTTGGTTGTATCAAAGAGCGCCGCTGTGCGTTTGTCGAGGAATGCTTCGAGGGTGGTAGCACCTTTGGGAACGGACAGGGTGACGAGGACATCTCCAGCCGCTACGAGATCGCCGCGTTTGACCCGGATGGATTCTACCGTACCGGCGGTAAACGTTTTTGGTTTGAGGACAGCCTCGCTGCGATTACCGATGGCCACAGAGAGCTTACTTTGTTCCAGCGTGCTCTTGCGAGTGGCACGGTCTTTTTTGAGCCGTTCGAGCTCGAGGGATTCTTCGGTATCACTGAGATCGGTGTCACGTTTAATTCTTTTCTCCTCCAACTGGGAAATACGCTTGTCGATCTTGGCCAGTTCGGCAGTGAGCTCTGCGGATTCATTGGTCAGTTTGCGGGCGAGTTCGGTGCTGCCACTTTGGTAGTCCCCGGTCAGCGTGAGAAGTACTTGTCCCGAAGCGACGGAGCGTCCGGGAGTAGTCAGGATACTCGAGACGATACCGCGAGAAAGGGCCGTGATATGAACGACGTTCTCTTTGCGCACTTTGGCGGGTACCGTGACAAAGGCGGTATCTTTCTCTACTTCAAACAGAGCTGTTTTTTTGATAACAGCATGGGCATCGTCAGCTCTTTTTTCTGGTGTGCGGAGAAAATTTCCCAGCGCGATGATACCAAAGAGGAGTACCAAGAGCACAAAAAAACTGGTAGCTGGGCGGCTCCCAAGAAAGGCGATACCACGAGAAAAAAAGGTTTGAAAACGATGCCACATACGAGGGGAAGGTTAATAAAGATAACGATGAAGTATAGTCGAAAAACAAGAAAGCGTCAAGAGAAATATTTGAAACATGATACAATAGAAGAAATATTGTCGCTATGAAAAGATATTTTTTTCAAAGGGGGATTATCAGAAGGATAGGCGCGCTTTTGCTCGTGTTGATTTTTGGAGGTTTGTTTGCGGTGCATCAGGTGTATGCCGTGACAGCATTTTCCGAAGAGGCCCTGGTTGATCTAGTCAAACCCTCGGTCGTGCGCATTACCGAGCATGTCACTGGGACAGCCAAGATCCCGACTGTCAAAGTGGATATCAAAAAGAGATTGGTTGCGGCCATACCCGATCGCTTTACAGAAGTACCTATCGATGAGTATCTATCCGGAACGGGCTTTATTATCCATCCGGACGGATATATTGCCACCAACGCGCATGTCGTTTCCCTAGAAACCATCAAGACGACGCTTGCTTCGGAGAGTGCTCTCTCAGCAATCTTTGAAAACGCTCTCCTTCTTTCTGAGGAGGAGATGGACGACTTTCTTTCAAAGGACGGTGGTGGCCAGGAATTTTCTCGTGAAATCATCCGCTACATCATCAGCCAGTCAGAGTTTGATCTGAAACACGAGATTGCTGTGTTGCGCCCGGGTGTTTTGGGGGCTGCCGTCGGAGAGTTGCTCACCAGTGGTTTTCCAGCAGAGCTGGTAGCGGTCAATGAACGGTTTCTAGAAGATGAACGCGACGTCGCCCTCATCAAAATACAGGAAGAACAGTTGCCGGCTCTGGCTCTGGGCAACGCCGATGATCTCGGGGTAGGAAAAAAAGTCTATATCTTGGGATTTCCTTCGACAGCAGAAATCAACGAAAATACCCCCTCTGAAGCCACGTTTACACAGGGGGTGGTGAGCGCTATCAAGCAGACTGAGGATGGACAGCTCCGAATTTTTCAAACGGATGCCAAGGTTTCTCAGGGATCGAGCGGCGGGCCACTATTTAATGATCGGGGTGAAGTGCTCGGTATGGTGACCTTTCAAACGGACGAGTTGTCTCGTGCAGCCGGAGACAATTTTGCATTTGCTTTGCCGATCGATATCGTAAAAAAACAAGCCCTCGAAGCACGGGTACTACCGGAAGAGGGGGTTTATGGGCAATCGTTTCGTGATGGCTTTGTTGCTTTTTCGGAACGTCACTGCGATACAGCTCTTTCTTTGTTTGCTCGAACCAAAAAGACCAATGGCGCTTTCCTGACGGATCGTATTGTGCAGCCCTATATGGAAAGGTGCCGACAGTGGCAGGATGGTGGGGAGGCTCGCGACACCTACTGGCAAGAGTTTCGTGATGGAGTGGGCACGCTGAGTAATCCGCTTCTCTATGTTATCGGTGGCAGTATTTTTTCTTTTGGAGTTTTGGGAGCGATGATATTTTGGTTGTTTCGCCAGTTGAGACGCGAAGGGCGAGAGATAGATTCTTTGCAGCATCGTTTACAGAGGGATGAAGCCGAATTGAAGCGGCACGAATTAGCGGGGGTAGAGCCGATACAAAATAGTCGACCAGTACGCAAAAAAGTATGATTGGTGTTGTTGATATTATCGTGAGTCGTGAGTTTCGATTGCCACTCCTCCTCCTTGTTTTGTGGGGAATGGCATTTATTTTTTCTTGGCCATGGGTGTTTTTGGTCGTGATCATGATAGGGCTGTGGCGCTTGGGTATGGAATCGTTCGCGCGTATCCGCATGGGAAAATGGAACCTAGACTACCTGGCACTGCTCACGATGGTGACGGCGCTCGTTTTGGAGGAATGGTTGGCAGGAGGAGTGATCGCTTTTATGGTGACGGTGAGCGCAGCGCTCGAGCAGTATGGTACGAAACAAGCAGAAAAGACCCTGCGAGGACTCTTTGAAGCCTTGCCGAAGACGGTGCTCCTGAGACACGGGGATCATGAGAGCGAGGTGCCGCTCCAGAGTATCGTCGAGGGTGATGTACTTCTTATCCGTCCCAATGAAATGCTGGCGTTTGATGGGTACCTGGTTTCAAAAAAAGCACTCTTAAACGAAGCAAATTTGACAGGGGAAATGGAACCGGTTTTTTACGATGAACACAAACTGGTCAAGAGCGGCAGTATCAATGTCGGTGAGGAATTACTCCTTAAAGTCCGGGGTGATTTTGAACATTCCAGTTATCGCAAAATCCTCCGTTTGGTGGAGGAGGGCAAGCGTCATCCCTCGCCACTTTCGCGCCTCGCAGAACGTTACAATATCTGGTTTACCGTGTTTGCGCTGGTGCTTTCTGTTGGAGCGTATATCCTCTTTGACGACTGGGAGCGGTTTTTGGCTGTGTTGGTTATCGCTACCCCATGTCCGCTCCTCATTGCGGCTCCGATGAGTTTTATCGGCGGACTAAACAAAGCGGCGCGCAAGAATATTATTATCAAGAGCCCGTATGCGCTCGAGCTTTTGGCCAAGACAAAAGTGTTCTTTTTTGACAAGACGGGGACACTGACGCTTGGTGAACCGAAACTGAAAAAGATTGAACTCCTCGATCGTGGTCTCGATACCGAACAAGCACTTGATTTGGCGGCAGCGCTCGAACGACACTCGTTTCACCCACTGGCCCGTTCGCTCGTTAAAGAACAAGCGGCACAGAGTCACAGAGAAGTACTGGAAGCTACAGGAGTTGAAGAAAGAATTGGCGAGGGGATCTTTGGGACGATTCATGGGAGTCGTTTTGGGGTGGTCAAGAGTGCGGGTGTCTCGCAGGGTTTGTCGGTTGATCTGACGCACGAAGATATCCCAATCGCTCGTTTTTATTTTGATGATGAGCTCAAGAGTGATGTTTCGAAAGTATTTGGGTATCTGCGGGAGCGTGGTTATACGTTTGGAATTTTGACCGGTGACAAAAAATCCAACGCCGAACGAATCCTGGGGGCATTTCATCTTCCTATCTATGCCGAATCAACACCCGAGAAAAAAGTAGCGCTGCTCAGACGTTACCAAGAACAGGGACAGCTGGTCGGGATGATTGGCGACGGTGTGAACGATGCTCCAGCACTAGCGTTGGCAGATGTCGGGATTGTTTTTTCCGGAAATGAAAACAGCGCCTCGATTGAGGCAGCTGATGTGGCGCTCTTGGGTCGTGAAGCCTCGGGCATCCAAGACGCTATCCATATCGGTCGCCGATCGTACCAGGTGGCATTACAGAGTATCCTCCTTGGTATCGGTCTCTCGTCACTGTGTATGGTGCTCGCTTTCTTTGGTTTTATACCGGTCTTGTACGGAGCTATCCTGCAGGAGGTTATCGATGCTGTGGTCATTGTAAACGCCCTCCGCTCGACGTACTAGGGTCTACTTATATCTGAGAGCATCGAGTGTATCGATACTCGAGGCTTTGCGTGCCGGGAAGACACCGGTCATAAATCCGACAAAGGCACCAAAGGCGATAACGATCATAATAAACCACAGTGGACTATAGAAGAGATCGACCGATTCACCACCGAAACGAGTAGCCACCAGATTGATAAAAAAGTTGAGTATTTCCCCCTCAATCATCCCGAGGATCACTCCACCCAACGCACCAAGAAATCCCATGAGGGTGGACTCCATGACGAACATGAGTGAGATGCTGCCGCGCGAAGCGCCAATCGCTTTCATGATACCGATTTCCTCAGTACGTTCGAGAAGGGCGATGGTCATAGTGTTGAACATACCGATGGCCGAAACGATGAGGGCGATCATACCAAAGACCATGAGGACGACTTGGATGGCACTGAAAACTTTGTTGGCCTGATCGATGGTTTCTGATATGGAAGAAGCGGCAAAACCTTTTTCTTCGATACTCACTCTCACCTGGTCGAGTACCTGAGTGGAGGAGCACTTTACTTTGAGTTTGGTGTAGCTCGTGAGCGGAAAGCCCGTGAGGGAGTCGAGGGACAAGTAGACGATATTTTCATCACCATCCGAGATACCGGAAATAGTGTAAACTTCTTTGGGAGAAAAAGAATCTTTGCGACTGACTTGGCCACTCGAGTCATTTTGAAACAGAGTAAGCGAGACAGTTTGGCCGAGCATTTCTTCGGGAGCGGTACCAAAGACCTGAGAAACGGCCTTGGTAATGACGACCTTATTTGGTTCATCAGCGTTAAACAGTCTTCCGTAGGCAATCTTGACGCCTTCGGATTTGAGGAGGGTAGCCGAAGAACTGACTGTGTTGACATCGAGTGTGATATCGCCAAATTTTCCCTGACCGGAGAGCTCGAGTACGGGGATGACGTCGACAACATCGGGGACAGTTTTGAGCGTTTCGACGACGCTGTTGTCGAGGGCGACGTCTTCGGATTCACCCAAGGTGACATCGAGCGTCACCAGTGCATCGGAGGTGGTGATTTTCTGGAGCAACGTGCGCTGGAGTCCATAGCCGAGCGAAACCAGAAAGATGATAGCGGCAATACCGACCGACATACCGAGAATAGTAAGTAACGTTCGCATCGTGCGAGCCTTGAACATGCGCATGGACAATTTGAGGATATCGAAGAATCTCATGATGGGAGCTTTTTAGCTTTTAGCTTCTTTAGCTTCGCTAGCTTGTATAGTATGTGGATTCATCTTTCGTATCATAACACCGAGCATTTTCATTGTCTCTAGTAAAAGCGAATCAACCACGGAAAAATTTAAATTTCTTTTATTGAAAATCTCTTTAGCAATTTCTATTTGTGTTTCAAGTTCAGCTCCTGATCCGTAAGAAATTCTGAGAAATGAAAGAAAATCCTTTCTGGTTCCACGAGATCTGCCTTCAGCGATATTTGATGGGATAGAAATTGAACATCTTCGCATCTGTGACGTCAGGCCGTAAACTTCTTCTTTCGGAAATCCCTCCGTTAAGACATAAACAGCAATGGCTAACTGCTTTGCTCTCTGCCATACGGTAAGTTCTTTGTAGCTTTGAATCATAGGTTTCTAATGAAGCTATTGAAGCTTTGGAAGCTAATGAAGCTGTTGCTCAAGAATATTTGAGCAACATAATAATTTCAATCTCACGAACCATTTTTTCAGCGGTTCCTTTGTGGACACCGACGCCGCCAAGGGTGACCCGAGTATCAAATCGTTTTTGCATTTCAACCTGACCGATTTTGCTCTCGAGACGGAGCTTGAGAACTGCTTGGAGACGAAGTTTTTGTTCCTGGCTGAGTTTGAGATGAAAAAACTTCGTGAGGTATGTCTCGAGGGTGACGGCGCCTGTGCCCGGCGACAGCTTGAGTTGCTGGGACTGGTCGAGGATTTCCTGGGTACGCGCAGAAAAGGACTCAGCACGGAGACGGTTCCAGCCCGCTCCTCCTTCGTTCAGATCAAGGTCGAGACGTTCCTGAAATATTTTGGTGTCGATATTTTTGAA
>CAZPXK010000002.1:11978-47010 GCA_964590035.1 uncultured Bdellovibrionales bacterium | reverse complement strand
TCTGCAAGAGAGTTGTTTTCAGTTGCTCCTTATTATCCGAGAAAATTACAAAGTCATCAGCGTAACGAATATAGTATTTCGCCTTTGCTTGATGTTTCATAAACTGGTCGAACTCGTTCATATAGACGTTCACCAAAAGCTGGGATGTGAGATTGCCAAGCGGTAAGCCTTTCCCCTCCTCTGTATGGAAGCTCCCAATGATTGCTGAAAGAAGCTTGAGAATATCTTGGTCAAGAATATGCTTTTCGAGAATACCAAGGAGGATGCTCTGGTCAATAGAAGCAAAGAACTTCCTCACATCGCATTTGAGTGCCCAAACAGTCCGTGTATGGTTGTGGGAAGCTTTGCGAGCGAAGCTTCGGAAACGGTCAAGAGCTTTGTGGATTCCTTTGTCATTTCGACAGGAATATGAGTCAGCAATGAATAGCCGGTCGAAGAAAGGATAGAGAATGCGGTATATGGCACGATGAACGACTCGGTCTCTCACTCGGGCTTTATGGATGTTTCGAGGTTTGGGGTCGGAAATATTGAAAGCCTCGTAGCTTGAATGGCGGTAGGTTTTAGTTACGAGGTTTTGGTGCAGTGCGAGGATATTATCCATAAGGCGCAATTCAAACTCCTGTACATCTTTTTTCTTCTGTTTTCCTTTCAAGAACTCTTTCCAAGCGATAAGCAAATTATCGAGAGAAATGATATTATCATAAGTGGCAGCACATTTTTTCTTTATATATGAACTCTTCTTTGAACACCCCCCCCCCGAAGCTCTTACCTCTTTTGCAAAAACTGAAGGAAGGATACACATTGTGGTATAGCTATCTTTTTACTTTGCCAAAAATTCACCGGCATTCTCTAGGGCAGAAAATTGATAGTCTCTTTGTAGAAACTATTGAAGCAGTGGCAGCAGCCAGCTTTTCTTCAGGTACGGAAAAGATTCCGTACATCCGCCACGCTATCAAAAAGATGGATACCCTCAAACTCTTCTTGATGATTTTGTGGGAGACCAAGTCACTGGATAACAAAAAGTATCTGGCACTTTCGGTAAGACTTGATGAAATCGGGCGAATGCTCGGGGGTTGGCAGGGACAGCTCCTGAAAAAACAAAACTCCTCTAACCAGTGAGAGGAGAAAGAAGAGAATGGCGAAGCGCAGAGCGGGGTTGTTGTCGTTCCAGTTGTTGTCGAGCCAGTTCCAGTTCACCACCACCTTGTCGTCGTTCTCGTAGAGATACGGAACGTTGAGGTTGCCGTTGCGGTTCTGCACGAACGTATAAAATGCCACCTGTGCCATCACCCCTTGAATACTCTCAGAGTTGAATCGTATTCGGCATCTCAAATGCCTTAGCATCTTATACCAAGTATCTTCATTTTTAGTGAAGTGTCTACATACACCACTCTATCCGAAACCGTGGCCGCGGATACTCTCGGTGTATGGATACTGGATTCGGCCGCTGGCAACCGTAGTCGCCTGCAAGATTCGCCTACTACCAATTTCAGTATATCAAAAGATAAAAAATTGAGAAAATGAAAACCCCGCACTACCATTAGGTAAAATGCGGGGTCAAAGGACTAAGTATCAAGGGTCTAAGAGACCAAAGATACAGAGTCCAGAGTGCTAACTTGCGAAGCGCAGAGCGGGGTCGTTGCCGTCCCAGCTGCTGCCGAGCCAGCGCCAGCCCACCACCACCCCGTCGTCGTCCTCGTAGAGATACGGAACGTTGAGGCTGCCGCCGCGGCGCCGCACGACTGACTTCCAGAGAAAGACCGCTTTGCCTTGGAAGAACTTCCGGAAAACAGCCAGGCCTTTCTTTTGGATCTCTTCGCCGTCGCGCAGCGACAGGCAGCTCTCGAGCATCTTCTGTTCTTTCAGATACTCGTAGAGCTTGTTGCCTTCCATGTAGCGGCCATTTTTCTGACCGTCATGGAGCCAAGGGTTGATGGTTCCGAGATCGTATTCGACCAGGCCGGTAGATTCCAGTTCCGGATGCATCACGGTCTTCATCCAGTCGGGGTAAACCGGCCGGATGGAGCGGTCGACACGGATGAGGGTGTCGAGAACGGGCTCCGGCTTTTTCTCGAACGGAACGATGTTCGCTCGACCTTGCTGCACTTCGAGCAATTGCTCGAAGAGAGAAGGATGTTCCGCCAAAGCGTTGAGAAGCTCGGGGTTGTATCCCTGCGCTTCTGCGGCAAGGCAGATTTTGTGCGCCAGACCAACGACAGAAAACTCGGACTTCGTCATAACGATCTCCTTGTTGAAGCGACTATCCTTGCGGACATGGTCGCAGGCCAGGTCTCGAAAGATTCGAGTTTGCCATAGCAGAGAAAGGCCTAGATGAAGCCGCTTTCTGCTATGGCAAAAGTATGGATTTTTAAGGTTCAACATACCATTATACACCTTTTTAGGCTCGGTGTCAATACAAAAAAGAGGCTCTGTAAAGCCTCTCTTGGCAGGAGTTGAGAATGGCTATTGAGCAGGCTCAAGCGATATAGTCGGGTTCCTTCTCGCCAGTTCATCAAACTCCTCTTTCGTCATTGGCTTGTAGATGATTTCCATAAGACGAAGGAGCTTGGTCGCCTGTTCCAAGGCGTCAGCATCCGAAATATCCTTTCTAAATTGCTTCCTGTAGATTTTCTTATACTCTTCCAGAGCCTCTTGAGAAACCATACACTCTACTTACCCCCCATTCCTAAGCGGTTTGATTGAAGCGATAGCTTTCTTTATTTCCGCCTCACTTATATAGAAGCCCTGTAAATGAGCAACACGCTCCTCCAGTCCCTCCCAAAAGCGGAAAAGCATATCCCCTTTACCTCGCAATTTTTCAGCACCCTTTACACCAAGAACAAGTACGGAATCAGTGGACTTCGATACTTTGAAGGCTAGTTTATATTGAAATGCACTCACTAGCTTTTCAGGATAAACATCAAGTGACGGACGAGATGTGCCTATCACCAAGTTTACGCCAGTCGCCTCTCCAAGCTTGAGTATGTCTTCGATTGCCTTCCTGAAGAAACGAGGGCTATCGTGCATCAAATCAGAACATTCGTCGATAAGAACTACAATCCTCGGTAATTTGCTCTTATGCTTTCGATTGAAATCGTCAAAAGATATAGGCTTCCCTTTTTTTGTCAGGGTCTCGAGTCGATGGTTCATCTCACTCATACACCATTTCAGAACTTTCTTTGCTTCTTTTGAAGTCCCAATAACTGGAAACGCCAAGTTAGGCAGACTTTCGTATATTCGCAGTTCTACTTGTTTCGGGTCAATGAGGACGAGCTTCAATTCGTCAGGCTTTGTATTCTCCAAAAGATGAACAATAGCACTGTGGAAAAATGTGCTTTTCCCAGAGCCAGTTATACCAGCCAGGATAAGATTGAAACCATTGGTCAAGGTACCAATCAAGTAGTGCCTTGATGTCTCTGCCCCTATGGGTATAGCCGATTTTCTCTTATACAGACGCCATTCCTTATCTTTGGAGAGACGTGTCAGGTTAGCTTTGAGTGGGGGCTTTTTTACTGCTTTCATAAATTTACTCTTTTGGTTTGTTAGGCTTCTGCTTTTTATCCAGATATATAAGCATATTGAAGAAATTGAGATAGTTGTATGCCACTTCGTAAGCCTCTTGGTCAGTCAGCTCACGCCCCTCATTCTTCTTCACCATCTCCTTCATCCATTCAATGCTTCCTTCTGGTGGTTGAATAGGGTGATACATTTTTTTTTCTAAAGGGTAGACTGATACGACTGGCGTATCAACTCAAAGATAGTCTCTACCTCCTCAAGAGATTTGATTTTTATTCTCCCGTTATAACCCCATTTGTATGAAGCAATATCCTGAACCAATCCCTGCGGGTCTTCATACTTTGCCTCACGGAGCAGAATATCAATGTATGTCTTTCCGAACTCAAACCGTGTAAAGCTCTTGGTTGTCCGATAGGTAATGCCCGCCTTTTGCTCGGCAACCTCCGTCACCGAAGGCAATGCCAAAAGCCTCTCTTCAAGAGCATAGAAAACCTCTTTCACTTCATTCGTAACTTTCTCCAAATGGTAATCAACCCCGAATTTTTCTTCTTTCTCTTCAGTCTCACTTTCTTCCGCTTTTTCCGTAATGGGCTTGGACGTATCTGGACTATATACCGTCTCAAGAAGCAAAATACCGTCCTTGTATGGCGTATATTTGATAAGTTCCACATACCGCACCTCTCGGACGGCAAACATCGTGTAGCGGTCAAATCCTTGAGCAATAAGCACGACCCGTGGTTTTTCCCAATTGACTTTGACTTCCTTTCCAAGGATTTTTTCAGCCTGAAGATTGAATAACCGTTTGTTTTCTTTGAGCCAGTTGAAATAGAAAAGACCCTGCGGAAGTATGGTATCCTTTTCGTTCCATTTATACTCAATAATCACTGGGGCATTTGCCTCATCAATCGCCAGCGTATCAATTCTCCCATCGCGTGTTTGATACTCTTTCGCCAAAAAACGCATACCAAGGAGGCTTTCAAGATTTTCCGCGAAGTAATCACGGAGGGAGGCTTCGTTTTCAAAACGACCCAAATCAAGAGCTATCTGCTTTGCGTTCTTACTGGCGATTTGAAAGATTGGCATATTGTTTTCTCATTAGCGAAGTAATTTTTCTTGAAAATCCAGTGCGAAATCTTCTTCACCGCGAGGGTCGGAATTGTAGAACTTCAAGCCAAGCGATTTTATCTCCTTATAGCCGTGCTTGCTGACTTCTGCTAAGTATTCACGGTAATTGCGAGTATCACCATCCCGTGCGTCAAATACCACCTCGCTATCATCATTCAGGCTTATCAGGGCTTCTTCTTTCCACACATCGTGTTCGAGCAAATGACCGCCCTTTGGCTCAATCAAACACTGGTAATACATCTCGCCATTGGCGACATCATTCACTATCAGCATATAGTCAGGGCTGAACCTGCGTCCGTCTTGCGGGCTAAAGAGCCAGTAATCAAGTTCGTTGCGTATCAGGTAAATCTCCGCCCCTTGATACTTCGCCCGTAAATCATCAATCTGGCTCGCTATATACTTCACAAAGCGTTTCTCCTCACTCGTGCCGTAGTTCTCATCATAGGCATACCAATTGGCAGATTGAATATCGTATTGCAGTTCTGGATTGTCGTGGTCGGACTGTGCTTTGGCACGTTCATCGTTGCTCATAAACACCTTCTTCCCAGTAACCGCGTCTTCGACTGGAAACGACATCAGATAGATATTCTTTTCCTTGCCAAATACAACTGACAACGAGACTGGACGGAATTTTTTGCTCCCCGTTACGCGGGGCATATTTATATCAATCGCCTTACGCACCTCTGGCAATATCACGCCGACCAGCAATTGCAGTTTTTCTATCGGATTGAGCTGACTGATACCCTTGCCTTCTTCGTAGGTATAACTGATTTTATAAAGTGGCAGGTATTTTTCAATGAGTTCATCAATCGTGCTGATACCGACAATATGCTTGCTCAAATTACTGAAACGGAAAAAGTTACCCTCGGCAGAAACCAACGCTTTACGAATGACAGGCAGTGGGAAATATTCTTCAGTGATGCTAATAACATCAACTTTTTGTCCTGCGATAATTTGGTTTTGTTCAAAATCCGATAGACCCCTCGCCCGTAAATTATATGAGCCAGCCTTTATGACACGCTTGAATGTCGTATCAATCTCATCATCCTTCGTCTTGGTTCTTTGTTCCGTATGATTTACGAGAACGAACCCTTTCTTGTAAGTCTCGCTTTCAAGGAACTTTTGCTTCATCGCGATAGTCTTCTTTTCGACACCTTCGCTGATAATGCCCTCACCGAGCAAATCACGCTGAAGGCTCTCAAGAAATGTCCCTGTTTTCACGAAATGATAAACGAATGTTTCCAACACTCGCCCCTTATCGAATGGGTCGTTGTCGAACTTCCGTTTGTATTTATCAAACTCAAGACTACGCCCAGCAAACAGGCTCGACATACCATCGGCTTCATCTTGCTTGTAGAGCTTTGGCAGTTCATAGGGACAATATCTCGCACCACGACCAATCAACTGAATATCTTGAAGAGATACCTTCTTGGCTTCGGAAATATCAAAATGAACGATGTCATACAAACCAAGCACATCCCAACCCTCGTTCAGCGCATTGACTGAAAAGATGGCACGGATGGTGTTTCGAGGACTATCTAATAATGGCAATAACTCTGCTTTTTCCTTTTTCTGACTGTTATAGATAAGTGTGTTTTCGTGGGCGAAACTTGCCCGTATCTCGGCAGTAAACGCTTTCAATCCCTCCCAATCGCCTTGCGATACGAGACCAGCCTTGGGAGATGCGAGCCATTTGAACATATCGCTCAAAATCTCGTGTTCACGGTTTTTCCCTCCTTTGCTCAATTCTTTGAGACGGTTCAAATCATCTGGTCGGAGGGAACCAATCACGCTATCAAAAAACTTGCGGTCTTCTTCGCTTTGAGCGATTTTTACCGATTTGATAAGCACAATCGGGCTGATGAACACTTCCATTTCTCGTTCGGCAAGCAACCTGCGATATTCGCTCAAAGCAACCGCATTGATAATGAGTAGGCGTTTCTGGTCTTCGATATGAACCTCTTGGTTGAAAAGGAACTTCACATCCTTGCTATAACCGTCTTTGTTGAACTCAAGGAAATCGTAACGGTGAACAATCTTATCTTCATACTTACTGTGAATAGCTTCGTTTGCCAAATCAACCGTAGCGGTAAACTCCAACAGCATATTTTCTTCCCGAGCCTTGATAGCCGACATCACGGCTGTTTCCCAGTTGAGTATTTCTTCTTGGTCTTTCTTGTTTTTGCTTCGTGTATCCACATTGAGCCGATGGGCTTCATCAGCGATTATCACGACATCGTTATTTGCAAAGTCTTCGGCAGTCAATCCGTTCTCCCTATCTTCTTTGAGGCGATTATAGAGCAATGAGGTGCTGAAGAACATAAAGTTGATAGCGTTGCGGTTGGCATCCGCTACGCTCTCGACCATTTTGACGTCCACATTCCGTCCATTGATTTTGATACCCTTTGGGTTGAACAGATACTTCTCAAACTTGTAATCGGTAAAGTTCTTTACGGCTTGGTCTTTGATTTGTATCTGATGCACGAGAAAGAGGAAGTTGCGATAGCCCTTTTCATAGAGAAACAGCACCACGGATGCCATTACAAGGGTCTTCCCTGTTCCCGTAGCCATATTGAACAAGAGATGCTTCGCTCTCGCCCTATCGTGGTCATAGAGCCAGATGAAGTGCTTCAAAGCTCGCTCTTGATACTCTCGCAAGCGTTTCGTCGGGTGTAGGTTGTCGGTGATATAGTCAGGGATACTATAATCTACCGCCCACTGCTGAAAGTCAGGGTCGCTTTCTATCTGATTGAACAGAAAGTTACCGAGCGTTTCATTGACTTTAGTTTTTTGCCGAGCCATAAAACTTGTCCGTTAGTGTCTTTTCGTCGACAGTTACTTTGTGCCGTGTGTCATCCATATCGGCATAGTTCAGATAGAGTTGGTTTTCATCCAATACGTCCACGAGCTTCTGCTTGCGACCTTGAATGTCGAGATTGCGGAAATTCTCGTCCTTTTCAAACTCTTTGCGGTCAAACC
The DNA here is from genome assembly GCA_964590035.1 of uncultured Bdellovibrionales bacterium. Taxonomy (GTDB): domain Bacteria; phylum Patescibacteriota; class Minisyncoccia; order Moranbacterales; family UBA1568; genus UBA1568. The sequence continues at coordinate 39,390 of CAZPXK010000002.1, read as the reverse complement.
AAAACTTCAGAAAGGCATTGTTCCGCATATCCACATAGATTTCTTCCAGTTCAGAGAGACTTGTAGCCTTCGCGATACGGTCGATATATTCTTGATTGTATTTTTTGAGTTCAAAATACACAAAAGAGCCACCGCCAGTCCAACCAACGGTTTTGCTAATACCACCTTGTTCGCCTGCAACAACCTTCTTTAAGCGCTCCTTCGCTACATCTTCAATGTAATCCATCTGTTCAATACCAACCCATCGACGGTTCATCTTCTGAGCCACAGCAGAGGTAGTGCCTGAACCTAAATGATAGTCAAGTACAATATCGTTTTCTTTAGTAGTGGATTCGATAAGAAACCGTATAATCTCTTCTGGTTTAGGATTGCTGAAATCCAATCCCAGGCTTTCTATTTGCTCATTACCCTTCTCTGACAAAGCATTAACGATGGAGTATAGCTTCGAATAAGCACTATCTACAGGCGTATACGCTACAATCGTATGCATACCAGAGGCATTTTTTTCCAAAACATATTCTCTTAATTCAACCTTGCGTCGAATTTCCTCTATTTGGGATGGATTTTTATATTTTTCTAGTTCCTCATAATAACAGCGCCTATCTCCCAACGACTTATCATATTTTCCAAAAGTTTTTCGAACAATATCATCATTTCGTAAGTGCGCTACTCCATCAATTTCTACAACCTTTCCCTGAATTACTTTCTGTCGAGCGAATTGAACATTACTACTAGCATCTTTAGCAAATATAGTTATATAATCGTGGCCTTTTACGATATATTTAGCTTGCCCTCCACCTTTCGCCCGCTGATGAATAAGAGTTCCGATAAAGTTATCGCGTCCAAATATCTCATCCATCAACACCTTGAGATAAGCCTGCTCATTATCATCACATTGTACAAATATTGCTCCATTATCACTAAGCAACTCTTTTGCAACCTCAAGTCGATTCCTCATAAACACCAGCCATGCTGAATGATTGAAGCTATCGTTATAGCGGAAGCCGTCGTTACCCGTGTTATACGGGGGGTCAATGTAGATGAGCTTCACTTGCCCAGCAAGACGCTCACGCAAGGTATACAGTGCCAGCAAGTTATTCCCCTTGATGAGCAGGTTCTGCTTGAGGTTACCTTCGGTATCAAAAAACTCAATATCGCTATTGGCATCCAATGCCCTTTCGCCGTCCTTATCAATGTAACGGAAGTCAGTAAGCACTTTTGGTTCTTCCAGCGTGTCGATGTCTTTGCTATCAACCTCGATGTGAAGAAAGCGTTCCTCACGCCCGACATCCTCCTTGCTCATTCCTGCTTCAAGTACGGCATCTTTGAACGGAAAGTTCAGCACTACGTCAGTATCGTTTTTGATAAAGCCCCCCTTGCTATTGCTATACAATCCAATTTTATTGCTGAATTTCGTGTAACGACCTTTTTTGAGTGAGCTTTCTGACATAGTAATTTTTTCGTAATTTGTAATCTTATTTTGATAAATCTACTTTCCCATCAAGTAGACGAAGTATTTCTTCCTTGGCAAATCGCCTATCGCCTCTTTTTCCAAAGCGGATACACTTTATCAGCCCTTCCCGCTCCCACGTGCGGAGCGTATTTGGGTGGCAATGTAAAACCTCGCTTGCCTGTTTCAAAGTGAGGATTTCAGGCATATTTTCTCGTTTCATCAAACTTGATTTCTCTTCTACCATAAGTTACCATAACTATACTACACGATTACGATTACGCAAAACTTTAGGATTGCAATGAAAAAGTACTCTGCTGATTATTTCGAGAAAAAATTCAAAATCCTTTTTGATAAGCTTGTTATAAAGGAGGGTTTTGTTAATGAAATAAAAAAGACAAGAAAAGAGCTCGGCATACCGATTGAAAATGGCTTTGATGAAATTCCACAACTGGCAGAATTTCTGATGAATAAGCTTACTGCAAATGAACAACATTCTCTGGCATTTTTCTGTTTTATTGAGAAATATGAGGCAAAAAAAGGTATTCGTTTGAATAATGAAAATAGAGACGAAGTAGTTGACGCTTTTATCAAAGAATCAAAAGGAAGATTCAAACCACTCGATATAATTATATTTCTATCCTCACGAATTGATGACCACAACAGCTACTTCACTCAAAATCATTTTATATCAGAGAATAAAAAACTTTCGAAGCTTTTCCCAACGGCGTGGTCTCTATTCCAGAAATTTTTCAATGTAGACTTGCTTGATGAACATATAATGATGCACTTCATTGAGAAATACCTGTTTCTTGGCGAAAAGGGTGTTCGCAATTACATTCAAAATAAGATTGCGTGTCCAAATTGTAGATATATAGGGGTAGCCCATTTTTCACCTGACCGATATGATATGGACGGTCAAGAGGAGGGTCCATTTAGTGGTAAATATATTTTTAGCGAGAGAACAGTAAAGCTACTTTCCTCTCACTTCAATAGTGTATTCATCATAGTAAAACCCTATGCAACAAAAGAGCAGGTTCTCAATTATATAGAAGACAATTGGAATGATTTGAAAGAGCATATCATCAAAAAGAATACGTTTTACAAACAATACGATGTGAAAGTTAGCGAGATAAAAGAGAGTGATGTTAAAAGAAATCAGCTCATATATGAACTCTATAAACTGCCAAAGAAAGAACTCTTGAAACACTACAAGGGTGAAAAAAATCTTTCTCTAGCTGGTGTGTATAAGGAGTCAATCATCTCCGCAATTCTTGATGAACAAAACGATATTCAAATGACTCCTGATGCTATCAAAAAAAGTGCCACTCGGTTTGCAAAGTCTATAAAAAATAGAAGAGAGCCGAAAGATATTAGGGACATTTAAATACTCGTTTTCCTGATGTAAGTATTTCCAAAAGACATAAAAGCGCATCATTACGATGCGTTTTTGTTTTGCGCAATATAGCAGAAACGCAAATCCAATCGCGATTGGTAATCATCATTTATATCAATCTTTATGATTACCAAGCATCTGAAGGAGACAGCAGAACTATCTGAAGAAGCGAAGTATGCCACGACCGACCTTGGCTTGGCTTCTTCTCTCGTGGCTTTGGGGTATGAGTTGCATACCCTCGAGCGAACCGTAAACCCGAAGAAAGCTCGGTTTATCTTTCGGCGTGTCCCGACTATCGAGACCAGTGCCAACGACTATTGGAACGACCGTTTGCAACTCAATGCACGGACGCTCTTTGATAGCCAAAAGATGATAAAGAACCGTCTCTATTCGGATGAAGCCGTATGCTAACCATCGAAGAAGCCAAACGGCTTTTGGACGACGATACGCTTTCCGATGAAGAAGTAGCCGAAATCAGGGATGCCGTTCAAATCCTTGGAGAAATAATCTTTGAGCAGTGGCTTTGCGAAAGGAAGGCTTCTGCTCAAGGTGAGGCACTTCCGACCCGAGAAGCATAGCCAACTTGAAATCCATAATTACGCAAATATGACACGACGATATAACCCGAGACTTATCACGTCTCGCCATAGCTACACACCCGAAGAAATCGCTACGCTCTTTCACATCAATAAGAAAACGATTTTCCGATGGCTCGGGGATGGTCTCCATCCCCTTGAAAAGAACACTCGTCCCCTCCTCATTATGGGCGACGAACTCCGCCACTTCCTTTCTGAAAAAATGAAGAAGCGAAAAGTGCCACTTCAACAAGGCGAGTATTATTGCCTGAAATGCCGAGTGCCGACCCGTGCCACATTAGGAACGGAAGAGACGGTTCCGACAGGAAAAACAATCGGGAAAAACTCGCGGAAGCAGTTCTTCCAAAGGGGAAAATGCGAGCGATGCGGGACAAAAGTAAATCGCCTCGTATGAGACTTCCAAAAGGACTAACAGGTTCCAGCATCTCTCTCCTGAATGTCTCTTTACGAGTAAATCATCAATAACGCCTAAATGTATATGAAAAAAGCGAATTACAAGAATGAAATGACGAAGCGTGAGTTCTTCGCTTTCCTCAAAAATTCAGAGCAATTTTCAGACAATTCCATAGCGTCTTTCGAGAAAGCCCTGCTCTACTGGGAAGACTTTACCAAGACGGACGATTTTTCTTCCTTTGACGATAAGCAGGCAATCGTTTTCAGGGACTGGCTCAAAGGGAAAGAAAAGAAGGGTTCCAAAAACCCCATCAGCTTGAGCTATTGCTACGATATTCTCCGCTACCTGCGAAAGTTCTTCGAGTGGCTTGCTCAACAGCCGAAATCAAAAATCAACGCTACTCACATAGGCTATTTGAACCTCTCACGGAAAGAAAGCCAGATAGCCACCCGAGCGAGGACGGTAGACGCTCCGACTTTCGAGGAAGTCTTGCAAGTCCTTGAAAGCATCAATGGAGAAACCGAAGTTGAAAAACGTGATAAGGCTCTCATCGCCCTTACTCTTCTGACAGGAGCGAGAATTTCCGCTATCGCCAGCCTCCGAATGAAGAGCTTCGACAAGCGGAGGCTCATCTTGGAACAAGACCCAGCCTCGGGAGTGAAAACCAAGTTTTCCAAGATGATTACGACCGCCCTCTTCCCGATGCCTGATAAAAAACCTCTCACCTATTTTCTGGAATGGTTCGACTATCTTGAGAAGAAGCGGGAGTTCTCACCCATTGACCCGCTTTTTCCCGCCACCAAATTGGAGCAAGGAAAGGAAAATATCAGCTATTACAGTTCGGGAGTTGTCGAGCCTACCTTTTGGAGCAACGCATCCCCTGCCAGAAAGATATTCGAGAAACGCTTCAAAGGTGCAGGTATCCCCTATTTCCATCCGCATACCTTTCGGCATCTTATCGTCAAAGAGTTCATCAAGACACGACTGACCGAGGAAGAAAAGAAAGCTATCAGTCAAAATCTCGGACATACAGACGTAGGAACAACTTTTGGTTCTTACGGTTACGGAAAAATCTCTACCGACCGACAAACGGAAATCATCCGCGGTATCAAGTTCGGCAATCCAGAGATTGAACCTGTTATCGGAGATATGAGCGATACGGCGATAAAGAAGCTCGCAAAAATCCTCAAAAAAGAGTTGGCAGAAAGCGAAAAATGAGGCATAATATAAATGCACCCAACGTACCAATTCCACAGGAGTTTCTATTTTTTGTCGCCGAAAAGGCGGTTCTGCCGACAAAAACCACTCTTGTGGCGTATGTTGGGTGCCAGAACCGCCTTTTGAGTATCTAAAATTTACAATTATGAAAGGAATAATCTATACACGCGTATCAAGCGACGAACAAATCAAAGGCACTTCTCTTGATTTCCAAGAAGAGATTTGCCGAAACTATTGCAAAGACCGAGGCATCGAAATCGTAGCCGTTTTCCGCGAGGAGGGAGCTTCGGCAAAATCTGCCGACCGTAAGGAGTTCTTGCGAGCTATCGAGCTTTGCCGAAAGAATAAGGGGAAAATGGATGCGTTTGTAGTTGCCAAAGTAGACAGGTTCGCCAGAAATACTGAAGACCATTTCTACGTCCGCAAGGTACTTCTTGATTACGGCGTAACCCTCCATTCCGTAACGGAACCAATTGGAAATAACCCGACCGAAAAGTTCATCGAGACCGTGCTTGCGGGAAGTGCTGAATTTGATAATGCCGTTCGTCGTCAGCGTTGCGTGGACGGAATGATTTCACGAATAAACCAAGGTCTCTTTCCGTGGAAGCCTCCTATCGGCTACATCTGCGGACAGGCAAAGAAACGAGGAGAAAAGAAAAATGAACCCGACAAGCCAGACGAAAACGTCTTTCCTATTATTCAACGCGGATTGAAGGAATACGCTCGCGGGCAAGTCTCTCAAACGGAGCTTGCTCATTTGTTCAATGAGTGGGGGCTTGATAAATACCGAGGAAGCAAAACCAAGGTTCAATTCGTGAGCGGATTGCTTTTCAGGCATTTGAACTTTTATGCAGGTATCATCGTCAATCCGTGGGCGAAAGAAGAAGTCAAAGGATTGCATAAACCGATGATTACAGAAGAAGAACATTATCAAATCAAACAACGAATGGCGGGTAAGGGCGTGAAAATCCTCCGCCACAAGGTAAATCCAACCTTTCCTTTGCGGAAAACAATCCTCTGCGGAGAGTGCGGTAAAGCAGTAACCGCGAGTATTTCCCACGGAACAGGTGGAGCATACCCCTACTATCATTGCTTCACCAAACGTTGCTCTATGTATTGCAAAAGTCTTTCCGTGGACAAGGTAGCAGAAGACTTCGTAAAGAAGCTCCAAGAAATCATCCCTAAGAAGAAAGTTCGCGACCTCATCAACTCGACCATTGTGAGTATCTGGAAAGACAAAGGCGGACATTTTGAAGCCGAGGCGAAACGATACGATAAGACAATCGCCCTTTTGGAAGAGAAGCGTAAACGGATTTTCGAGATGCGAGAAGACGGCTCCTATACGAAAGAAGAATTTACCGAACGGAAAGCCGAAGTGGAAAACGAGCTCATAGCCTCGCGTATTTCGCGAAGTGAGGCTCGGATAGAACAATTCGATGCAGAAGCCTCGGTAGCCTATGCAGAACGCTACATAAGCGATTTAGGAAGACAATGGACGGATTTACCCCCGCATCTGTATCCTCGGTTCCAAAAACTGGTTTTTCCCGAGGGAATACGCTATACGAAAGGTGTAGGATTTGGAACTGCCAAATTGGGGCTTATCTTCGAGATAAGTGAGACCTTTGGCGATAAAAAATCCGATTTGGTGGACCTGGGCGGAATCGAACCGCCGGCTGTGCAATGCGAATGCACTGTTTTACCACTAGACTACAGGCCCTTGGAAACAGGCGTATTCTAAACCACTCCTTCTGTTCCATCAAGAGTAGTCACTTCTTCCACGTGATTCTCCAGTACCGAGTCACCTTCGCCAAAGAGGAACTTGGTGCGAAATTTCTTGCCGGTCAAAAACACCGGGATCCAGTGGATATCGTCCGGCCACATCTCGTCGTAAGGGATAGCATCGGTGGTGAACCACTGCGGCCGCATTTCTTCGGTTTCTCGGGGCTCGCCCTGCCACTTGTCTACTCGGAACACATGCACTTCAAGGATATCTCCCCGCTTGTCATGAAATTCAAACTCATGGATACCCACCTCTTGCATCTCGCTTATCTCAATCCCGGATTCTTCCTTTGTTTCACGCTTGGCCGCTGCCTCAATACTTTCGCCAACTTCTACCTTGCCTCCAAAGCCATTCCACCGCCCAGCACCAAACCCACGCTTCTTCATCCCAAGAAGAATCTTGTCCTCTTTTACTACGAAACACAGTGTCAATATTTTTCTCATATTTTACACCTTATACAAGCCATTTTACTTGTTGCTATTGTAGCACGGAATCTATCATGCTATATTCTAGGCACGGGGCTTGGGGGACTTGAGAGAAGCTGGTATTCGCTTGAATACCAAAAATTATAAGAACAACGCTTCCTATACTCTCTCCCCCTCCCCTTCTCCCTTTCGGTGCACCGCACCACCCATCAGGCCTTACTGACGTAAGGTCTTTCAACTTTTATTACCAAAAAGCTGTTTTTCTTCTCTGCGAAGCAACTCCATGAACTCATCAAAATATTTCTTAACCTCAGGAGACAAGGCTACTTTATCTTTCTTGCTCTCATAGGCCATCTCGAGCGTCACTCCCTTTTCTTTCCACGTCCGACCACCATCGAGATATAGCTTGATGAGTGGCTCAATCTTATCCAGCGCATACACAAACCGACTTTCCGGATCTTCTTTGGTGACATACCCTCGGATTGCAGCATGCATCTCGGGCACTTCTGGAAATTCTACTGCCAGACGTTCTGCTGCCAGACGTTCACGCTCCGGTTTTGATGCCAAAAATTTTTTGTCCGCGCTAAAGAGATAGGTGTCTCCGGCATAAACCTCCACCAGGTCATGAGCCAGAGCATACTGAAACACCTTACCCCTATCAAGTGCCAATTTCTCAGTCTCTATGATATACCAGGCAAGCATAGCCAAACTGTATGAGTGCTCGACATCGTTTTCCCAACGTTCGGAACCTGGCACGCGTATCACGCGCTCCACTGCTTGCAGTTCGTTCAGCATCTTCGAAAATTCAAGCAGTTTCTGGAGCATAGCTATTCTAAATTTTTACACCTGATTCTTGAATCATTTTCAATTGAGCACGAAAAACAGAATGCAGCGGTTTTGGCAGCTTATCCATACGAAACCATGAAAACTCCTCCATTTTTTCCGATTCTCCAATGGCTACTTTTTTGGGATTGACTTGTGCAACAAATACGAATGCTATCCAATGAGTCTTGGTGTTCCCATTGGTACGAAGTACATTGCGCACGCCACACAGTTGTACCTTGTTTGGTTTCACGCAATATTCTTCCTGTATCTCGCGAACGACGGCCTCTTCCGGTGTTTCACCAAATTCCATAGATCCAGAACCCGTATCCCAGCGTCCCTGTTCATCGCGACAGTTTTTGCTCCGTTTGTGCATCAATAGATTTCCTTTGCCATCATGACAGTAAAAAACACAAGTCACCCCGATAAAATCCACGCCTTTCTTAAGATCGAAAGATTTTTTCATACAGACTCTTCGTTCAACACCGCTCTAAGCACCTGCTTTTTGGAAAAATCAACTTCGAAGCTAGCTTCAGCGAGAGTGGGTTTAGAGGACTCTTCTGGCAGAGTATTCTTCATATGCTCAAATCGCATTTGAGCCTGCAACTTAAGCGCTTCCATCTCTGTTTCGTTACATTTCCCTTGTTCAGCTGACTGAATCAATTCTTCCCAGCTCATCATACGTTTTTCCCCAGAAGACTCGACGCTTCCCTCAAATGGATTTTCTGCTGGCATAAAAATACGTTTTATTTGTTATGCTCCGGAGCGCCGATCATTCCACACCGCTTATACTTGAGTCCTGATCCACACGGGCACGGGTCGTTGCGACCGATGACTTCTTGATTGACAATCGGGGTTTGCTTCACAGCTTCACCGCGGTTACTCCCCGTTGATTGTTGATTGTTTTCTGCTGATTGTTTTAGCGTGGCAAAAGACTCGATATTTTCACTGGCTCCACGAAACTGCATTTCTCGTGGTTTTTCCTCCGGGAGCGACTCTGTTTTTTGTTCCACCTTGAGAATAGTCATGAGGTAGGTCTTGCGCACCGTATCCATGAGTCCGAGAAACAAATCAAAGGCCTCACGCTTGTACTCGATCAGTGGATCACGCTGGCCGTAGCCTCGTAGTCCGATACCTTGGCGCAAATAGTCAATCTCATCCAGATGATTCATCCAGAGCGTATCGAGCGAACGGAGGTAGAGCGACTTTTGGATGGCATTCCAGACATCCTTGCCAATCACCTGTTCTTTCTGACGGCAAACGCGCTTCGCTTCACCAAAGAGGTACTCCAGTATCAGTCCGCGCTTTTCCACCTCGTCTTTGGAACGGTCATCACGAATAGTTTCAAGTTTTTTCAGGGTTTCTTTTTCATCGAGACTCGAAAACATGGCATTGGCTTCGTTCACAATTTCTCGCACGTTCCACTCGCCCTCTTCGACGGCCGTATGAAACCCGATGACACGATCCAGCTCTTCGGAAACCAAACGAAATGTCTCGTTTTCAAACTCCTCCGTTTCCAATATGGTGCGCCGTTTCCGATAGACGACTTCACGCTGCTTGTTCATGACGTCATCATAGTCAAGCACGTGTTTGCGGATATCAAAGTTGAAGCCTTCGATTTTTGATTGGGCACTCTCGATGGTCTTGGAAATAATGCCATTTTGAATCGGTTCATTGTCAGGCAAACCGAGCGTTGTCATCATGCTCTTCATCTTTTCACCGCCGAATCGCCGCATCAACTCGTCCTCGAGCGACACAAAGAACTGCGACATACCCGGGTCACCCTGACGACCGGCCCGACCACGCAGCTGATTGTCGATTCGTCTCGCCTCGTGACGTTCGGTTCCGATGATGAGCAGTCCGCCCACCTCGCGCACACCCTCCCCGAGTTTGATATCGGTACCGCGACCGGCCATGTTGGTAGCGATGGTGATAGCGCCTTTTTGTCCGGCATTCATGATGATATGTGCTTCCCGTTCATGGTTCTTGGCATTGAGCACCTCGTGAGTAATCCCTTCTTGCTTGAGGAGTACACTCAGATATTCAGACTTTTCAATCGCCACAGTTCCGATCAGTACCGGCTGGCCGGCGGCATGAATTTCTTTGATGTGTTCGACAATCGCATGGAACTTGGCCTCTTCTGTCTTGTACACGATATCCGGCAAATCCTTGCGCGTCATGGGACGGTTGGTGGGGATTTCGAGCACATCAAGTTTGTATACTTTGGAGAGCTCTTCAGCAGAGGTCGAGGCAGTCCCCGTCATACCGGCCAATTTTTTGTAGAGACGAAAATAGTTTTGAAAGGTGATAGTAGCCAGTGTCTTTGACTCACGCTGCACGGTCACGCCCTCCTTGGCCTCGATGGCCTGGTGCAGTCCCTCGCTGTATCGACGTCCCGGCATGAGACGACCCGTAAAGTCATCCACAATAATCACTTGATCGTCTTTCACTACATAGTCACGATCGAGTTTGAAAATGATATTGGCTTTGAGCGATTGTTCCAGATGATGCACGTACTGAACATTACCGGAGGCATAGATATTTTCCATACCAAGCAGACGCTCCACCGAGTTCATGCCCTCATCGGTCAGTGTCACCACCTTCATTTTCTCATCGATGGCATAGTCTTTTTCCGCTTGCAGTCGGGGTACAATCTTGGCAAAGCGCTCATACAACTTGGTCGACTCGCTATCCGGTGCCGAGATGATAAGCGGCGTACGTGCTTCGTCGATGAGAATAGAGTCTACCTCGTCGACAATGGCAAAGTTGAGTTCGCGTTGAGTCATTTCTTCGAGCGTTGCCACCATATTGTCACGCAAGTAGTCAAACCCAAACTCATTGTTGGTGCCATAGGTGATATCGGCAGCATAGGCCTCCTTGCGAGAAATCGGAATCAGGTTTTCCATCTCCACACTCACCTCGTCCCTATCTTCCACATTGGAAGTATAGCGGTACGATACCCCCTGCGAAACGATACAGGCCGTCGTGAGACCGAGCGCTTCATAGACTTTGCCCATCCAGTTACAGTCGCGCCGTGCCAAATAGTCGTTCACGGTCACCACATGCACCCCCTTGCCGGAAAGCGCATTGAGATAAATCGGCAGTGTCGAGGTAAGTGTCTTGCCTTCACCCGTTTTCATTTCCGCGATCTTGCCATGATGAAGTGCGATACCGCCCAAGAGCTGCACATCATAGTGGCGCTCGCCAATGACGCGCTTGGCCGTCTCTCGCACCACGGCATACGCCTCGGGCAAAATGTCATCGAGCGTCGATCCCGTCGCCAATCGTTCTTTAAATGCAACCGTTTTCGATTTCAACTCTTCAAGGGAGAGACCCTGGAGCGTTGCATCAAAGGTATTTATAGTATCAACAGTCGGACGCAGTCGATTGACTTCTCGCTCATTGGAACCGAAAAACTTTTCGAGGAAAGACATAATAAAAGAAGCGGTTAGCTATTAGCGATTAGGGAATAGTCTAAGAAAATACAAAATTGCCAAAAAATCATACTCACAACTCTACTCACGACTATGAAAGTCCTGTTTATTCTATCAAGAACACCCTTCAAAGTCAAAAGAAAAATCCCGTCTATGAAACGGAATTTTTCCTTTATACAAGCCAATAATTTTCTAAAATCTGGCGGCGGCGTCCAAAACCATCTTTTTCTTGATTGAACGCTTGCCGCGCAATTTCAGATCACGATTCTTGTTTTTTTTCTTATCAATCTGCACTTCCAATTCATCGATTACTATGTCGGTCGATCCTTCGACACTGACAGTTGTTTCTTCGGCCCGATACAGATTGTGCGGTGTCTTGACCATGATTTCCACACGAAACATCCCATGTTTGTCTCGATCAACCTCGAAAGAGTACTCGCTCACGGGATCCACCAACTTTTCTATACGCTCCAAACGCTTCAGGATATATTCTCTTGTTCGTTCATCAATATCTACCCCCTTGAATAAGAAACGTGTTTTCATACTCTTGTCCTTAAAGGATTAGATTCCGTACGTACTCGAAAGCGTGTTAAAAAGAAAAGGTACCGCAAAGACGAATCCGATGAGCGGCAATACAAAGGCAATAACTGTCGCAATAAGCGTCCAGAGGAAATATTTACGGGTTTTCTCAACAGACTGATAGATCAGCTCGAGTTTTTCGTCCTGTGTCTGCAATTTTTGAAGAATTTCTGTATCCATAGCCCTAGTATAGCACATTTGATGATATGCATAGGGCACAAAATAACTTGGAAAGAAAGAAAAAAGAGCTCGAAATTCTTCAAGCCCCATTAGTCCCAATTGGGAGGTGGTCGAAAGTCGTCGACCTGTACTTCTGCTTCCTTGTCCCCTGCTTGTGGACAATGCTCTTCTGCTATCCCCTGCTGCGTTGCATTCAGATCGACATAAGAACGATAGTACCGCCGGTAATACCCCTGAGCACAGCGGTCGCTACAAAATGGCTGATGACAACCTCTTTCATAGAACGGGCCAGGGTCAGTCGTATCAGCAATACCAATAAACTGCGCTTCAGCCAATTCGGCAGGGCTATTACAAAAACAACATACAAACTGTGAATCGGTCACTTCTTTTACCTCATTTCGAATTCTCTTGACTCGCCCGCCAATTGGAGCAACCATGACAGCCGCTTACACCAGCATTGGCGCAAGCAACACGGTCACAGTACCGCCAATCGATTATTCTCCCCTCGTACAACAAGGGGCGCTTCAAACTATTCAGGTGCTGCACTTTGGATGCTGCCGCAACTTGAGGAGGCATCATCCGCAAAACCACTGTAGAGCGCATGATTCACTCCTTATCGGAGACAAGGAACCAAACTTTTTATCTCCGACGATAGGCTACCCCTAGAACCAGCATCAACGAAGATACTGTCAACAAGATAACTCCCCATCGAATAAAAGGCGACCAGCGACTCATAAATTCTTTTTCCTGTGGGGCCGTGCCTTGTACCATGGTATCAGAAAATTGAAGCGCCAGCATTTTTTGATCGAGAGTGATGCCATCTTTTGATGTGAGTGTCACGACGACGACACCGGTACAGACTCCTTTTTCAGGAAATTGCATCTGATACGTAGGAGATTGGTGAATGGGCGTCTCCAACAAAACAGCGCAGATCTCGGCTTTCTCATCTTTCATCACAACATGAAGATTAAGAGCATTATTCTCGGACAGTTGGCCCTCTACATTCGTCAGTTCCACGCGAAGCTCTACCGGGGTACCCCAGTCATACCGCTCCTGATTCGGTTCAACCCCCACCGAAACAAAAGCAGGCTGATCCATACTCAATTTCCAAGTATACTCTTGTTCTTCACTGAGTGGCATCCGTGTCACCTTATCTATCAGGACGAAAGAATACCAGTAAGTATCTGAGCGAAGCATTTTTGGAAAACGCAGCGTTACCTCGGTAGAAGCCGTGTCCTTCAAAATTATTTCGCTCATCGAAACGGCTGTCCCAGACTGTTCGGTCTTGCGGTTTCCCAAAAGAATAGCTGTCGAAGTAACTGCTGTGTCTTTATTTTGAATCAAACACCGAAAAGTCACCTCTTCTCCGGCTGATATCGAAAAAGATGTTTTTCCAACCGGCTGTTTGGTAAGCTCCGGTTTACAAGAAACTTGAACCAGAGGAAAATCTTCCTCAGCTGCAAAAGCCTGTGCGGCGGAAAACAAAAGAACTACTGAAAAAAAGAAGCCACCAAAGTATCCAATTTTTTGTTTCATACAATACAGCTCCAACATTTTTTATTATGGCGTCACTTCTTTCCAGTTATAATCACACGAACGAGTCCCGACACAATCAATCCGGCCACAGACTCCAGCTATCGTAAATGTGTCACCAACACAACGGTTAACTGCTGCTGCCGTACAAGATCTTGTTTCCGTACAAGGTGGGGCTAAAATATTGATGGTAGCAGTATCACTCCGGCCTCTTGCAAGGTAATTTGCTGTTATGGTGACCGAAGCATTCGGAATAGTACCAGCAGTCACCACTCCTCTCACTCCACTATTACTCACACTTGCCCTCGAAGGATTGCTACTACTCCACTGTACAGACTGCGTACGATCAGTAGCTCCGGTTGTATCGCTACAGCCCATAAAACTGGTGTGACTTGAAGTATACCAAGCCCTCAGTTGTTGCGTACCACCTGTAAGCAACGTAGCTCCATCAGGACAGATATTGAGAGCAGCTGAAACAGATACGCAAGTATTGCTCGCGCAACTCGTGCTACAACTTGCAGGACACACCCCATTTGATGAAGCGCCATTGTCACATGCTTCGCCGGATTCTACTACACCGTTGCCACACGAAGCGCCACTCGTCGATTCAAAAGTGACCATAACCGTATGATCACTCCGTACATTATTAAGCCGATAAGATCCCGTAATCACTCCCATATCCGTTCCGTCAAAAAAAACTGTCCGTACTCTAAATCCAGATCTGGGAACGATATTAAATAACTGACTCCCCCCATCCAAAACAAAGACTGATCCGGAAGGCGATATCGAACCACCAGGCCCAGCACTCGCAACAATCCTATGACCAGAACAAAGAGCATCAGAAGGAGGCGTCGCATCACACGAACCATCACACTGGGTCCTTCCTCCATTTCCCATGCCGCACGTATTGTAACTATCACAAGATTGACCCTGATTTGGATCACAGCCACCGCCACACAGGTCATCAGAGGGAGCTACGGCATCACAGGAACCATCACACTGAGTCGTCCCAAACCCCGGCATATAGCAACTATTTATAACGTTGCACGATTGGCCTACATCACTCACGCAGCCTGGTCCACAGGTTGGTGGGTTAGGCAAAGGATCCGGAGTACAGCCACAGTTATTTGTATCAAACAACTGACAGCAGGACATTGCCGTAGAACCATTACAATCAGCAGGACCACTCACACAAATCGCATCACACCCCTGAGCAATCGGTAATGAAAAAAGAATTGTTCCAAACAAAAACAACACTGCAAAAACAGTGCTTGAGCCAATAATTCTACTTCTCCGAATAATGTTCAAAAAATCTACAAACGCATCCATATTCTTTTTATTTTTTCTACGCACACGAAAGTTTCTCTAAAAAAATAATACACCAAAACCACCAAAGAGGCAACTTTCTTCTACTCAACAACCCCATAGAAAAAGGACCCGCTGATAAAACAAGCGAGTCCTGTGTGGTGTTCGACGGCGCCCCTTCCCCTCGCGCGACTTATCTCAAAAACCAGTGCACGCCTCGACCGGCGGAGGATCCACGGTTCCCCAGTTGCACACCTGGTGGCCATCCGCGCAGGTGCGGCAGTTCTGCACCGCCGTAGCCGTGCAGGCAGACGCATCAGGGTAGTCGACTGAGCAGTGACGATCAGGGGTCACCACCCCGATGTTGCGCCGCCGGATGTCAGTGTAGTCCGACCCGGGCGAGGCACAGCCCGAGTCCATGACACACATGTTTCCCGGCTCCGCGTGAGGCATAGCCTCCGCCGATTTGTTGGGGTACTCTTCGCCCCCACCGCATGCGGTGGTAAGGAGAGCCATCGCCGCGGCGACCAATGGGACCGACAAAATACCAAAAATCCTGGTCTTCATGGTGCCCTCCTTGGGCAGTTGGGCCAAATGGCCGGTTGGAAAACAAAAAATCAAAGTACAACTATATACTATACTCTTTCCAGTATTCTTTGTCAAGGAGTCTGGCGGCATCAATAACACTCGCCACTAAAACCCCACATACTGGACTTCTTCCTGAAGTTTGACATTTAGTTCGTCACGCACCTTGGTTTTGACCAAGCTCGCGAGGGTCACGATATCGAGTGCAGTCGCGTTTCCAGTATTCAAAAGATAATTGGGATGTTTATCACTGACCTGAGCTCCCCCGATTTTCTTACCACGCAATCCCACGTGATCGATCAGCCAACCGGCCGGCAATTTTCCGTCCTTGGATGCATTGCCCGTATCCTTCTCAAATTCTTTCAAAAGATGTTCGTTTGTTACCACTGGATTCATAAAAAACGATCCGGCACACTGGGCGGTTTGCGGATGTTTGGCTTCACGAGTCGCCATTGTTTCTTTGATGACACGCTCCAGTTCGGACTTGTCTCCATGGGTCAATTTCAGCTCAGCAGAAACAATGACGAGGGCGGGATTCCTTTTGAAAACACTATTCCGATAAGAAAAAGCACATTCGGCCTGTTTGTATTCTCGTACCATGCCTGTGTGCTGGTCAAGTGCCTTGACCGAAGCAACAACATCACCAATTTCCGTCCCAAAGGCTCCGGCATTGCCTCGCACGGCACCACCAAATGACCCTGGGATACCGGCCAGTTTCTCTATCCCGGAGAGGCTAGCCTCATGTGCTGCCCGCACGACATTCAAAAGAGGCATGCCAGATCCCACCGCGATACGCTCGCCCGTTACCTTGATACCGCCGTGCACCAATCTCACGACAATACCGGGAAATCCCGCATCCGAAAAAAGCACATTGCTCCCGCCGCCCAAAACATAGAGTGGCAGCTTGTTTTTTTCGGCATAGTCAAAGACTTCCGACAACTCAATAGCACCAGAAGCCTCGGCATAATACCGGGCCTGACCACCAATTTTAAATGTCGTAAATGGGGCCAACGAAACGTGTTCACGAAGAGCAATCATACGAGAATAGAGTTTGTGTTTTTGCTAGTGTTTGATGAGAGCATGAGAAATTTCCCAGACATTTCCTGCTCCAAGCGTAATAATAACATCGTTTCGTCCCATTGTCTTCTCTATTGCCTCCGCAAGTCCCTGACTATCAGAAACATACTCAGCCTTCCCGGGAAAAAAGCGATTGATGAGGTCTATCATCTCTTGAGAAGAGACTCCTCCCTGTTTTTCACGAGCACTCCCATAGATATCGAGAATCCGCACCGTATCGGCATCATCAAAACTTTGCGCAAATTCTGTCAGTAAGGCCTTGGTCCGCGTAAACGTATGGGGGTGAAAAATAACCGAAAGTTTCTTGTCGGGATACAAGTCACGAAAAGCGCGTAGTGTCACCCGGATTTCTTCGGGATGGTGCGCATAGTCATCATAAATCAGGGCCCCATAGCGTTCGCCGATATATTCAAAACGACGCTCTGTCCCAGAAAACCGCGCCAGTGCATTCTTGATCCGATCGCTATCAAGCTTGAGCGTAGAGAGGAGCGCCAAAACAGCCGTCGCATTGAGGGCATTGTGGATACCGGCCAATTGCAACTGAAATGTTCCGTATGTTTCACCGGCACGCAGAACCGAAAATGTCTGTCGCACCATTTCTTTTTCTGCCAAAAATCCCATCTTTTCCGGAATATAGTTCACTACCTGGAAATCAGAAGCCGGGAGCGTCCCATACGAAACGGTATGACAACGAGCATGACTGGCTACCCGCACCACACTGGCCGAGTCAGCACAGTACACCAGAATTCCCTGAGCCGGGATGCGTGCGACAAACTCTGCAAACACGCGTTCATAACTCTCCATATCCGGAAAAAAATCCGGATGATCAAAATCAATACTGGTCAGGATAACAGCAAACGGACTGTACTTGGCCAGCTTATTCTGATATTCATCTGCCTCGATAACCAGATAATCCCCTCGACCGGAAAGGGCATTGCCGCCCCAACTCATGATGCGACTCCCCACGATAGCGGCCGGATCCTTACCCAGGTACTGGAGCGTATCAGCCAAGAGCGCGCTTGTGGTTGTTTTTCCATGCGTGCCACACACAGCCAGAGTCAACTTCTCCTCTGTCAGCGCTCCCAGAGCCTCAGGGTAGCTCATAACCCTGATGCCCGATTCAAAAGCAGCTGCCAGTTCCGCGTTCTTCTCGCGAGTATAGGCCGTAGAGTAAACGATGAGCGCTGCGTCCTTGGGAATATTTTTTGGATCAAATGACTGATTGACAGCTATGCCCAGTTTGGCCAAAATAGCATCGGTAAAAAACACTTCTGCTACATCGGATCCAGTTACCACTGCCCCGTGACGCACGAGCAATTCGGCCAAAGCAGTCATCCCGGCACCCTTGATACCGATCATGTGCACCTGCTTGTATGAGAGGAGAGACTGTGCCATACGTTAGGATCTGTCAATCATCGTTCCGAGACCTTCTGCCAACACATCGGCAGCGTCCGGATGATAAAAGGCATTCATTTTATTGCCCATCAAAGCTCGCAGTTCAGGATCTCGCATGAGTTCCTTGATTTTTTCGAGTATAATATGTCCGCCCAAGTTTGGCTCCTCTACGACCACTGCCCCACCAATACCAGCAATACCATAGGCGTTCATGCGTTGTTCATCATTGGCAGCATTGGCGAGAGGTACCAGGATGACGGCCTTTTTCGTAGCAGCCAATTCAGCGATAGACCCTGCCCCGGCGCGTGACAACACTACATCCGAAAGCGCCAGCACATCCGCCAGTTCCGAAGCAGAAAAAAAGTCACGGGCTATATAACCGCTCTGTTTGGTATCTATGCCACTTTCTTGAACAGCCTGCACCAAGGACTGGTAATTCTCCTTACCTACCTGATGCACCACCTGTATACCCTCACGCAACAAATCTGGAAGAATACGAAGTATCGCTTCATTCAAAACTTGGGCGCCCTGACTGCCACCCAAGATAAGTAGGGTCGGACTCTCCGGACGGAGTCCCAAAAGCGTCGCTCCCTCGACTCTGTCTCCCTGCAACAATTCTTCTCGTACCGGATTGCCCGTCAGTGCGACCTTGCCTGCTGGAAAATACTGTCCCGCACTGGGATAGGCGATAGCAATACGCGTGGCAAAGCGAGCCAAAAAACGATTGGCGCGACCAGCCACGGCATCGGAATCATGAATAACCACCGGGATACGATATATCCACGCGGCTACTACCACGGGCACCGAAGCAGAGCCGCCCTTGGCAAACACCGCATCCGGCATAAATACAAAGAGTTGCCACAGCGCCTGAAGTGTCCCAAGCGGCACCTTGAAGGGGTCAATAAAATTCAAAAGAGAAAAATACCGCCGAAGCTTTCCGGTCAAAACGTACTTGGCGGGGATGTGTTCGTCGGCCATAGCCTGACCTTCGAAGTGTCCTCGCGAGCCAATAAATAAAAATTCAATCCCCTGCGGGTAGCGCTTGCGCAAAGACCGGGCGACAGCAATAAGCGGAAAGGTGTGTCCTCCGGAGATGCCACCGGTCAGGACGACGCGTGGAATATATGCCATATGATAGGGGGGAGCATCAAGCGATAAGCACTCAGTCAAAAACTCTCCTGAACGCTTATTGCTAAAAGCTCTACGCTGTTTATGATTTCAGTGTACTGTGCTTGCTTATATTGAGCAAGATTCCCACCGCTGCCAACAGTACCGCGAGCGATGTTCCTCCATAGCTGATAAACGGCAGAGGGATACCCGTGAGCGGAATGAGACCGGTAATAGCTGAAATATTGATGAACGCCTGAAAAACAATCCAAGAGACAATACCGATAGCGAGCAACCGCCCAAACTCATCCGGTGCCGCCGCCGCAATCCGCAGGCCACGCCAGGCAATAAAGAGAAACAATGCTACCACCGTGACCGTGCCAATGAGCCCCAGTTCCTCTCCCAAAACAGCAAAAATAGAGTCGGTCACCGGTTCGGGTAAGTAATTAAATTTTTGCCGGCTCTGTCCCAATCCGACTCCGAATAATCCCCCGGATCCCAACGCCAAAAGAGCCTGCGTCATCTGATAGCCAAACCCCATCGGATCATGATCTGGATTCATAAAAACCAAAAACCGCTGCATGCGGTACGGTGCCATCTTGATAAGAATAAACAAAAAAACAAAGCCGGCACTAATGAGCGATACTATATGAAGCAGGTTTGCTCCCGAAGCGAAAAAGATAGAGAGTGCAATGAGAAAAATCAATCCAAGCGTCCCGGTGTCCGGCTGCTTGATGATGAGAAATCCAACGATGGACAAAAGAGCAAGAAATGGCACTAGCCCTTCAAAAAAGTCCGATGTCTTGGCTCGACCCTTACTAGAAAACCAGGCTGCCAAGTACAAAATGATAGCAAACTTCATGACTTCAGACGGCTGAAAAGAAATCGGTCCCAGCTCTACCCAGCGAGCTGCACCATACACTGTTGTTCCTATACCAGGGATAAAGACCAACACCAAGAGCACGATGGCCATCAAAAAAATCGGCACCACAAATCGCTGCCACACCTTGTAACGGATGTGTTGGAAAACACAGAGAAGCACCATTCCTACCCCTAATCCAAACAACTGCTGCTTAAGAAAGTAGTAGTCATCTCCAAACCGAACCCGCCCATACACCACCCCAGCACTGGCAACCATAATAAGACCAATGCCCAAAAGAGTCAGCAGGGCAAAAAAAAGTGGTCGATCAAAACTGAGTTTTGGCAGTTTCATTTTTATTCTTTTTCACTTGGATGTTTAACGTCCAAGTTGGATTTGGCTGTTTGTTGGCGCCATTTTTCTATCTCAGCATGATGCCCTGACAAAAGCACTTCCGGTACGCGCTTCCCCTGCCATTCTTCGGGCTTGGTGTATTGTGGGTGCTCCACCGTACCCAAAACCGTATGTGACTCGGTCACAGCACTTTCGCTATTCCCCAGTACTCCCGGCACCAAGCGCGCCACCGCGTCCACCACGATCATCGCTGGCAGTTCACCGCCAGTCAGGACATATTCACCGAGCGAAAGTTCCTCATCCACCAGATACTCGGCTACCCGCTCATCCACTCCCTCATAGCGCCCACAGAGGAGAATCAATCGATCATATTCCGATAGACGCTTCATATCTTCTTGCGTCGCCACTTTCCCTTTGGCTGAAAAAAGAATGGTCCGAGTAGTCTTTAGCGTATCGTCATCAGACTTTAGGCTTTTGACCGCCTCAAGACAGGCAGCAATAGGTTCTACCTTGAGCACCATCCCAGCTCCACCTCCATACGGGGTATCGTCCACGGCCTTGTGCTTATCAAAAGCAAAATCACGCAGCTGATGCATATGGATTTCTATCAGATTTTTTTCAATCGCCCGTTTCAGCATGGACACGCCAAAGTATGATTGAAAACTTTCCGGAAACAGAGAGATGATGTCAAAACGCATAAAACAGTTTCATTGGGTTATTGTGCTGCCTAGCGGATTCATTAACCTTCATTGTACCATAGCTTGTTTTGGTTTGATGGACATGTTCCTAAAAAGAAAAAAGGTCTTGCGAACGATGCGCAAGACCAGAGCTTTACCAGGAACTGACAATCAAACGCCAACGCGCTCGACTGATTTCCTCTTCCTCCCCATCTTGTACTTCGGCGATGACCACCGAAGGTAGCCCTCCAGACCTAAAACAACTGGAGTTAGAAAGAAGAACACTGCCACTGACCAATCATGATGGCTTACCAGATAGTTCTTGGCCAGGACCGCCAAGACAGCAGTCCAGACGATGCCTCTGGCAAGTGCCCAAGAAATGCTCATTCCGGCAGCCAAATACCCTGGCTTGATTCCATCCCCGTATCGACGAGACTGCCTCAACCGCCTGATCTCCTGATCAGGGCTGAGCCCCGATAATCCCGTACAGGCCCAAGGTAGATACCGTACCCAGACCGCGACGTGGATCAAGACCACCAACACCTGCTCCGGGGTCAATACCCCCAAATAGGCGGCACTCGCCCGCAAACTTTCCACGATCATCTTGACCTCCTACGCCATTGCGAGAACGCACCGAGTTTTCGGTGCCACGAAAAATCACCTACCTAACAGGCAGGAGCCAAGGGGTATCAAAAGCACATGCAGGATACCCCCTTGCTACCACCCCGAAACACTTCAAAACAGGGCTTCGGAAACATGTTAAGTAACTCCATCTAAAATCTAACGAACCTCACTCCACACCGTATTGCGATTGAGCACAAATTCTTTTTCTGTTTTTGTACCATCGGTCTGTGTCACAGTCATCACAACGGGCACGTCATTCAATCCCGGCTGCTTTTCCATTTTCATATCATACCAGGTCCGCCGTATTTCTTGGGGCAACGTATAACGAAAGGTGACTGTCTTTTCCGTTCCCAACGGTACATGAATCAACGCTCCAAAATATTTTTTGTTGGCAAATTCACCAAAAACCGGTTCTTTAGCAGCATTTTCTACTCCAGAAAGAAAGCTTCCTTTGGGAGTATAAACCCGCAAAAATGTCTGATAGTCCTTGGTGAGCCAGTCTTTGGCAGTCGCGGTGTGCTTGTACGTCACAGAGAGCGTCGCTTCCGGGATATCGCGGGAAAGATCAACATCGTATCGATATGAACGTTTCACATAGTAGTCACTCTTCCACGAATTCAAGTTGGCGTCCACTAACAACAGATAGTCATCATTCCAATCACTATCGAGCCTGCCATCCCAACCAGCCGCCACGACCGTGGCCTGGAGCGCCTCATCACGAAACAACAACTGGACGTCCTTGCGATGGAGGTCATCGAGCACTACTCGAAACAACTCATATTTCTTGGACAATGACAGTTCTTTAACCCGCGCCAAAATTTCAAGACCGAGTATTCCCATCACCGACTTGCGCTCACCAAATTCAATATCCTGTTTCAGATATCCTTGTTCTACCTGATATTCCAAATCCAAAACCGCGTTGTCTGCTCCGTATGTACCAGGGAATCCCTCGAGTTCTACCGGTCCAGTCACTCGCAAAAAAGATGAAAGGACATTGGCAGTGATACCTACCACACCATCAAACTGCTCCTGTCCTTGCCCCATATGATAGAAATCCTCTGCCCACTTGGCATTCTCTGCAAAATCAGGAGAATAGTTGGAATCACGCAGTTTCCACGATGGAATCTTGAGCGTTTCTTGCATCGGATAGGGTGGCGTGATGGTATCAGGAATACGTCCATCAAAATTGCCCGTATCATGCACCATAAAATGCGTGATGTGGCCATCGCGGACTTTCAAAATACCAAAACTCCCGATAAACCCACCACCTGGTCGAAGTTCGAGATTGTTTTGAAACAACAGAAGAAATGTTTTTTCTTTTCCATCGGTATCGAGGAGGGAATCAGCGAGAGCAATCACAGTATCCAAATCCGTTTTCATCTCTTGTTCTACCGGTAGCCAACCAAGCAGACGCCGCAAGTTGGTCCAATCATGAGTTCGCACTTCCCAAAACACAAACCAGCCCAAAAGAAACAGGGCTGCCAGAGCAACAAAACTCATCCAGAACTTTGCGGTGTAACGTCTCATAGAAAATTCTTAAAACACAATTCTCAAAGCACAAAACCCAAACAAAGCACAGATTTCAGTCTTCAAAGCACAATGATTTTTGGCTTTGTGTTTTCATGTTTTGTTTGGTATTTGTGTTTTTTGTTTTGAGCTTTTCGAATTATTTTCCTGCAGAAAGTAATTCGTTCAGGCGGCGTTTGTATTCTTCTACTGTTGGTTCGCCCTTGGGAATATCTACGACGGTAGGCGCTGGTTCTGCAGCAACCTGATCAATAACAAAACCATTGGTAATCGGTAAATCCGTCAAAAGCGCTTCTGTTTCACCAACCTCCATGTCACTCGGGTATGATTCTTCAAACTGAAATGGGAGCTCCTCTGCATCCATGCCTGGCAACATGCGCTCAGTACTGGAAATACCTGTCGTTTTTACCGTCTCTTGTTTAATTTCTTGTTTGACTTGATGTTCGCGTGTGGACTCGAAAGAAAGGGTGTTGAGGCGAGTCGGAACGAATTTCCGAGGATCTATAAATGGAACACTTGCTCCCACAGGATACTCCGGCATCGTTTCTCGCTTTTTTCCAAACAACATTGGAACAAAGCAGAGTAACCCAAAAAAGGTAAAGGTGACTGAAAGTGCTGTCCCAAAGCTGGCCACCCCATACAATACCGGACGACCTATCGTCGTTTCAACAATTGATTCATCGATAACGCGCAGGTCAATGTCCGTCTCTATATTATAGTACAAAGAAGCTACAGAAAACAGCGTTGCGACAGTTGCTTCGGACAAACGCTTTGCCTGTGTCTGCGTATCACCCTTTGCCAACACCGACAATACGCCGCTATTCTTGTTTTGCGCCACCCTCACCGTCTCATTCCACAGTTTCTTGCGCTGATCTTTGGTATATCCCTCAAACGAGTCTTCAATATCCTGATGATTTTCCAAAAGACGTTCGTAAAAAGACAAGGTACCCGCCAATTCCCCAAAGTTTTCCACTACCTGATCCGTGGCAACACTCGAAACCCTGCCCACGACCAAGATCTGCACTTCGGACTGATAGACACGAAAGCCATCCAACCAAAACAAAAGAGAGGTCAGCATGACGAAAAACAGCGTCACGAAAAAAGAGCGCTGCCACGCCATGCGAAATGTAGGAGTATTATTTCTGGCTCTCAACATAGTCAGTTTTATAGTCCGGATTCAACACATCACGATATACTTCCACAGTCTTTTTGGCAACGGCCTCCCAACTGTAGTGCTCCCGGATTCTTTCCGTGGCAATACGGCCCAGCGCCGCCACTTCATCGCTTCGATTCACATAATAAGCCAGTTCTTTTTTCAAACCATCCACATCTTTGACAGGGAAAAAGGCACCAGTATTGGCTACTGCTTCCCGATGCGGTTCGATATCACTCACCAAAGGCATCAGGCCGTGCCCCATGGCCTCCAAAAGCGCGAGAGACAGACCCTCCTGTTCCGATGGCTGGACATAGAGATAGGCATGCGAGTAGAGCGTCTCCATAGCTCTCCCGGTTCGTTCGCCGGCAAACACAATGTTTGATCGTCCCTCCGCCAAGTGCTTCAAAAACTTTTCGTACTCAGGCGTATCTGCATGTGCGCCTACAATCACCAATTTGAAATTGTTGGGAATACGATTGGTGTCTTCCAACTCCTTAAATGCTTTGATCAGATAGTGCGTTCCCTTGTGCGGAACCAAACGATGGACCGCCAAGAGATAGCGCTTTGAGCGCAATCCCAATTCTGTCAGTGTTTCTGTGTTCTCCTCAAAAGCCACTTCGGCTCCACTAGGGATAAAAATCACATCCGTACCATACGATTCCTTGGCGTATTCAATAAGTGTTTCGCTCGAAACAATCGTCCGTTCAGGTATACGACAGGTGGCATACTCGGCCATACGAAGAAAAAGACGGGCAAAAAATCCCCATTTCTTGTGAGTATAATCCCGACTATGGAAAGTCGCTACCACGCGAGTCTTTGGTTTCAATACTCTCGGAAGAATCGACAGAATACTCGGACCAATGGACTGAAAATGAATGATGTCGTATGAAACAAACAGCGCATGCACGGTCGCGCACAGTGCGTGCGTGATAGCATCGAGATGTTTGGTGTGAATACTCGGCACATGTACCAATTTCACACCTTCAAATTCACGCAGTGTCACTGGCGTATAGTGCGAACGCACATAGACCGTCACGTCGTGCCCCTGAGCCGCCAAACGAGTGGCCAGTTTTTCGACATGCTTTTCCACCCCACCAGAAAGAGCGGGGATTCCTTTCTGACCGATAAATGCGATCTTCATAGGATGATATGTCATGAGCAAATCTCGAACTCGAGATCAATTAGAAACCACGGAGGACTGGAGAGGTAGCACCGACGCGATTGCCTTCGAGACGATTGTCATTGACTCCTGTACCTAAAATGATACCACCAAATGACTTGAGACCATTGGCTGTACGTGCCATACGAGCGACACCATAGCGGCCGTTTCCGACCAATTGTGCTTTCTTCAAGCCGACATTGCCGGCAGCACCGTAGGCATTGACCTCGACACCTTCACGCTTGTTATTTCTAATACTGTTTGATTTGGTCCAGACAGAAGCACCATCAAGAACCACCTTGATACCGCTTCCTCCATTGCCATTGATTCGGTTATCCTCAAACCAGGCTTCCATGCCAGCTGCCAAATCAATACCATCACTCTTGTTGGTATGAATATTGCTATTGATAACCACGATATCGCGCTTTTCAGAATAAATACCAGCGCGGGCACTGCCACGTACTTCGACAGCATCAATCAGTGCGCGATATTTCTTCTCGCGCTTAGCGGCATCGATATGAATACCATCACGATTACTATTTTTTACCGTCACTTTGTAAATCTTGGCTTTGGCATCATCCTCAATACGCACACCATGACGACCACCCTCAACCGTCAAAAAGTTCAGCTCTGTCTGATGCTTCATAGTGACCGTCGGCTTGTCGCCGTTGGTTGACTTGATAACCACATCACCAATATCTTTTTTCTTACCAAAAAGCTTCACACCCTTTGGAAGCGTGATATTTTCTTTGTATGTTCCTTTGGCAATATGAATATCGGTTCCCTCTTTGGCATTTTTCAGAGCCTTACCGATGCTGTGATAGGGATGATTGGATGTCCCCTCTTCGGAGCCCTTGGCATCCTTGTCGACATACACCTGCTTGCTCCCACCCAAAACGATGAGTGGAGCCGCGATTAAAACAGTAAATGCAAAACCGAGAATTACCTCTCGTTTAAGCCAAAAGTTGCGAAACTGCATAGGGATAAAATCATGAATTTTTAGACCTTGTATCTTATCAAATTTTACGCTTTTTGTCAAGAGAGAGGTTTTGCGGTAAAATGATCTCAGTCAAGCCATAAATCCTGGATTTTTTAAGATTTTTTTCTATGAATCTCACGCCGTTATTTTCACCTCGTTCTATCGCTGTCATCGGTGCTTCAACCAAACCAGGAAGTGTCGGCAATACACTCACACAAAACCTGCTCCGCTACGGCTACACCGGCAAAGTCTATCCAGTCAACCCAAAAGCCACAACGCTGTTTGACCTCCCCTGCTTTGCGAGTATTCACGATATCAAAGAAGCAATAGACCTCGCCATTATTATTATCCCCGCTGCTTTGGTACCACAGGCGCTGCGCGAAGTCGGCGAAAAAGAAATCAAGGCCGCTATCATTATCTCAGCTGGTTTCAAAGAAACAGGTGAGACTGGTGCTGCTCTCGAAAATGAGCTCTGCGAGATTGCAGAAGAATACGGCATTGCTCTCCTTGGTCCGAACTGTCTCGGATTTATTCATCCCAAGCTTGGACTCAATGCTTCTTTTGCAAGTGGCATGCCCAAACAGGGATCAGTGGCTTTTTTCTCACAAAGTGGCGCACTCTGTACCGCGCTCCTCGACCTGACTGCCGAAAAAGTAGGGTTCTCTGCCTTTGTCAGTGATGGTAACAAATCCATCTTGAACGAAAATCATTTTCTTCGTCACTTTGCTGCCGATGAAGAGACAAATGTCATCGGCCTTTACTCCGAGGGTATAGTCAATGCCCCTGAAGTCATCACCACTG
>CAZPXK010000002.1:0-11878 GCA_964590035.1 uncultured Bdellovibrionales bacterium | reverse complement strand
GTCATCGGCCTTTACTCCGAGGGTATAGTCAATGCCCCTGAAGTCATCACCACTGGACGCGGTATCCTGGCTCGACCCGATGCCAAGCCAATCATCGCCCTCAAGTCGGGTACGACTTCTGCAGGAACCGCTGCCTCCAGTTCTCATACAGGCGCTCTGGCCGGGAGCGATGCTGCCTACGAGGCGCTCTTTGCCCAGGCTCGCATCATCCGCGCCACGTCTCTCCAGCACCTCGCCGAGCTCCTGACGGTCTTTTCGCAAAACCCACTTCCTCAAGGAAAAAACATCGCCATCCTCACCAATGCCGGAGGCCTGGGAGTATTGGCTACGGATGCTGCCGAAAAACACGGACTCAAACTCGCAACCCTCTCCCCTGAGACCACCGCGCGCTTGGATGTCTTGCCACCATCGGCTTCACGAAAAAATCCTGTCGATGTCCTCGGTGATGCACTGGCTGATCGCTACCGCCTGGCCCTCGAAGCCTTGGCTGTGGATACACAGGTTGATATGATACTGGTCATTGTCACGCCACAAACGGTGACTCAGGCCAAAGAAACAGCCGAAGCCATCGCCGATACCAAAAAGCACTGCGCCAAACCTATCGTCGCTATCTTTGCTGGCGCTGCCGCATTCACTGACGGCTTTCCTATCCTCAAGAACAACAACGTCGCGACACTCACCTATCCAGAGGATGGCGCTCGTGCCCTGGCAGCCCTCGCCCAAGTAACTACTTGGAGAAAGGAATCCATAGCTACACCTTTTTCGCTCGATGCTCTCGATACAAAAAAGGCACGAACTATCATTGATAACGTTCGGGCAGAGAAGCGTACCACCCTCTATGAAACAGAAGTCTGGGATATACTCTCGGCCTATGGCTTTCAGTTTCTCCGGAGCCACGTCGTAAAGAGCAAAGAAGAAGCTCTCGAAGCCGCCAAAAGCTTCACCGGAAAACTCGCTATGAAAATAATCTCGCCCGATATCACGCACAAGTCTGATGCTGGCGGTGTTTTGCTCAATATAGAGCCACAAGAAGCCGGCGAGAAATACGACGAGCTGATGGCTCGCGTGTCCGAGCGAGTTCCAAGCGCCACTCTCGAAGGAGCACTCATGGTAGAAATGGCCGAAACCGGTGGCTGTGAAATTATTCTGGGTATGAAAGAAGAGCCAGGCCTCGGCAAACTCCTCATGGTGGGCCTTGGTGGTATCTTTGTCGAAACCTTCAAAGACGTGGCCTTTCGTTTTGCTCCACTGACAGAAGAAGACGCCCACGAGATGATTCATGAGCTAAAGAGTCTGCCGCTCCTCGAGGGCGCCCGGGGGCAGGATGGTGTCGATATTCCTACCATCGTCGCGGCACTCGGTCGTCTCTCACGACTGGTCGTAGACTTCCCAGAAATAGCCGAACTCGATATCAACCCGCTTCTCTCATTCAAAGAACCCACTCGCTTCCGCGTACTCGATGCCCGCATCACACTGAAAAAAGTATAAAAAAAGCAGCCATCTCAACGTGGAAATGACTGCTAAGTGAAACGAGAGCTCGTATTCAGCCCATGCTTGGCCGACTCTGTGCCGGAGGAGAATGAAGTGGGAATGGCACGTTCTGGTAAGAGCCCTTTCCGCGCTGCTGAACCCATCCATTCAGCTCTTTCATCAACTCGTCCACCGTTTCAGGCAAACGCTCATATGGGAGGGTATCATCCCTGTCTATACAAGTTATCTTAAAATTGGGATCCCCTTCATCCCAATCTCTGAGAATAATCTCACAAAAAGACTGGAATTCCGCGGGACGCATTTCCCGTACCCTACGAAAGGCATGTTCCAATCGCCCGGAAACCTCCATCACCAGACGCCTAGCGGCAGGACTCTTGGTTTTTCTTCCAACGGCCAAGTGATGGTCCAGAATAACCAGTATCCTCGGTACGTTGGCACTAGGCTTTGGCACGAATACCTGTCTTTCTCCGGCCAACACTAATCCTGGCCAAGCGAAAAACGCCAAAACGAAAACTGCAAGAATTTTTCTCATGATTCCCCTCCTGGGAGTTGAGTTTGGAAAACAACTGAACCACTTAGGAGCCTTGCTTCTAAGTGAACTTACCTTTACACTACCTTGTTCCATTTTAGGAACTTAGCGATGTTCATGTCAAACCAGTGCGTACGAACCGCTGGTTCATGCACATATTTTTCTTTCAGATAAGCGTATGTTTTTTCCAAGCCTACCTCGAGGCTCGTCATAGGATAAAAACCAAATTCTTCGTTGGCTCGGCCGATGTCGAGCACGATTTTTTGTACGTCAAACGGACGCTTAGCCAAGCGCTTGATGCGTGGCATCGACTGCGTCGTCTTGGACAGCATGAGCACCAGTTCAAAGAGTGCTGTCCCGCGACCCGAGCCGACATTGTAGGTCGAGTTCTTGTGCTTTTCAGAAAAGTTTTCCGCGATGAAGTTGGTCACGTCTTTTACATAGACATAATCACGCACGGTATTGCCATAGAGATCAAGCGCCTCACGCTTCATCATGTGCTTCATAAAAATTGGGATGGCACCCTGGATACCATTGGGATCCTGACGTTCCCCATAGGGATTGGCGATACGATAGATAACAAAAGACAGTCCATACTGACGACGGTAAAAATGCAAGTGCTCTTCGATAGCGAGCTTGGTCACGGCATACGGAGACATCGGGCGTGCCTGCATCGTCTCACTCGCCACTTCATCAAGGGCGTTACCATACACGGCACCACCGGACGAAGGATAGATGATTTTTTTCACACCATGCTTCACGCACAGATCGAGGAGCTGGAGCGTACTTTCCAGGTTGAGTTTAATTTCTTTCTGAGGATCATTGGCCGTAGAAGCCGGTGTACTGAGCGAAACAAAGTGAAAAACATAGTCGACACCCTTGAGAGCGCGCGACACATGCCACTTATTGAGAAAGTCGCCTTTGTAAAATTCAATTTTCCCCTTGAGATGATTCAGGTTCTTGATACGTCCTTTTTGAAAACGATCAAACACGCGGACATCGTAGCCACGAGCCAAGAGATCATCTACAAGATGACTTCCGAGGAACCCATCCCCGCCAAGTACCAAACATTTCTTCGCCAAAGACATATGGCTCGTTATTTACTGTTAACGAGTCATATTACACTATATTTGCAGTTTTGTCAACCCCGCACCTTTTAGCCTCCAATGGCACGTTTTTTTAGCTCTGATAAGCCTTTTCCGTGGTGTTTTAGTTTTACTTCCCGTTTTTTTACGAGTTCCTCTGAAGAATACGCTTCATAATACACTAACTTCCAAGGCATATATTTTTTTGTATGAAATGACTCACCCCTATTGTGCTGCTCTAGTCTTTTTCTTAAGTTAGCCGTGTAACCAACATAAAACTTATTACTCTTTTCTATACTTTGAAGTAAATACAGATAATACATAAAGGCTAAAAGGTGCGGGGTCAAGCCTTCTCCTTATTTTGAATAAGGGAAGAATAGAGGTTGAGAATGGCCTTGAGGTACGTATGTTCATCAAGCGACAAAACGCTTCTCCGAGCATTGTCCTGGAGATCCGGCAGTGAAACCGTATCAAGGGCTTGAATTTTTTGAGCGAGGTCATCCGCATCACCTGGTGTAAAGAGGAACCCATTGAAATTATCCTGTACCCGCTCCGGCAAACTGCCCACTCGGGCGGCAATGACCGGCGTCCCCGAAGCTAGTGTCTCAAGGAGCGCATACGGTGTATTTTCGTACCACTCTGATGGCACTACTACCGCCCTCGCTGGTAGAAGAATTTTTTGCAATTCATCTCCATACATCGGACCGTGAAAGGTTACTTTGCTCTCCAATGCCAGTTCTTTCGTCAATTGTTTCAAGCGCTCTTCTTCCGGACCAAACCCCACGATAGAGAGTGTCTCGCCATTCTGGAGCAAAGCAAAAGCCCGGATCAGGGTCGCTATCCCCTTTTCCGCCGACAAACGTCCGAAATATAAAAAGTTTTTTCCTGTTTTTTCCGGTAAGGGTGCCGTCACATCTGGCAGTGGCATGAGTGGCTGCGGCAAGAGCATAATCGGATAGGAAAACCCCAACCGTTTGTACGTATCGATGAGAAACTGACTGAGTCCGATATAGGTATCAACCTTTCCATAGGTACCCAAGAGATCGTGCAGCCATTTTTCCAACACGCACACCAGGCTTTTGGCGAAAGAATCCTTGACACAACGGTCGGCGAGACAGCGCCAGCCCGAGCCATGTTCCCAGATCTTGCCTCGCACAAAAAGACTGTAGTTGGGCGATGCCAGTTTGTAGTCACACAGTGTCATCACAATGGGGACATCGTGCCGTTTCAATGCCCAGATGATCGATGGCGAGAGCTGATGATAGGTGACAAACAAATGCGCCACATCGGGCTTGAACTCGGCTATCAGGGATTCCAGATTGCGCTTGGCCTCGGGATTCCAAATAATATTGCGCGCCACTTTCAGTTTTTGCCACAGCGTGAGATGGTTAGCCTCCTCATAGTCAACCTCCTCTACAAAGTATTTGCTCCACTCGGTTGGTTCGTTCTTGGGGTGAGCCATAGCAAAAAAAGCCACCTCGTGACCCTGGGCTCGGAGCAGTTTGGCGGTATCAAAATACAGACGCTGTGGACCAGCATACTGACGGTGATACTTGTCGATCAAGAGAACGCGCATATTTTGACTTTTTGGCTTAGTAATGGCATTATACAATAAAGTACCACTGAAAACAATATGAATTCTGTTATCGAAAAAATTGCCTATACCATCTCGGCGCACAGTCGAGAACGCAAATTTTCCCAATTTCTCTCCCTCATCACGCCACGAGAGCACGAGTCCATCATCGATGTCGGAGTCAACACCACCGAGTACTCTGCCACTGACAACTACCTCGAAAAACACTACTCCACTCCAGAAAAAATTACCGCGGTCGGACTCGGCACCGATGAAGAAATCGCTACCTTCCGAGCTCGCTACCCCCTCGTCACCACTGTTTCTGGTGATGGTCGCGCCCTCTCTTTTTCCGACAACACTTTCGATATCGTCTACTCCAATGCTGTCATTGAGCATGTAGGAAATTTTGATGACCAGCGCCGTTTTCTTTCCGAACTCTATCGCGTCGGCAAACGCGGCTATCTCACCACCCCCAACCGTCATTTTCCTATTGAACTCCACACACGCATTCCACTCTTGCACCTCCTCCTGTCCAAGAAAAATTTCGATGCTTTTGTCACAAAAATCGGCAAACCATGGGCGGCCGGTAACTATATGTTCCTCCTCTCGGAAGCTGACCTCCACAAGCTCTTTTCTGAGGTTGGTATCAATCACTACACGCTCGTCAAAAACCGCTTGTGTGGCCTCCCTATGACCTTCACGGTGATTTGGCACAAACAGTAAACCCATTCGACAAGCTCAGAGTAAACCCTATGAATCCATCAGTCCCCGAACAACTCCTCAAGAATTCCCTTCTGTGGATTTTTCTCGCCCTTATCGCAACCATGGGACTAGCAAGTTCTTTTTTTCTTCACTTTTCACCGCTCCTGCCATTTCTTCTTGCTTTTGGTGTCCTGTCTCTCATCCTGGCTTTTCGATCACCTCTCCTCCTTCTCTTTGGTCTCATCATCGTACGCATGTCACTCGACTATTCATCACAGTACGTCAGCGTTTCACTCTACACGATTACCCTTTCGTTTTCTCAGCTCCTCGGAGTCGGTATCGCGCTCCTAGGTGTCATCATCCTCATTCTCAAACGCCACCTTTTGCTTCGCTACCCGCTCTTCTTTCCATTTTTTCTCCTCCTCTTTTGGGGAAGCACGACGCTGTTCTACTCTCTTTCCCCCACGGATACTCTCCAGGAACTCCTCCGCATTTTCGATCTCTTCACACTCGGCTTTTTAGCCTACGCCACCGTTCGCGAGACCAAAGACTTCAAACATCTCCTCCAGGCCTTTTTTATCTCGAGCATCCTTCCTATACTCTTTGGTCTCTACCAGTACACCTTTCATATCGGACTCTCCGATCAAAACGTTTCCATCCTCCGTATCTTTGGTACGTTTAGTCATCCCAATGTTTACTCACTCTACCTCTTTGCGCTCATCGTTTTCGGAGGTCTCTACCTGGTCTTGTTTGCAGACAGCGGCATCCGACGTATCATCACAGCCGGCCTCGTTGCAATTTTCACTGCCGTCCTCGTCCTCACGTTTGCACGCGTCGCCTGGGTAGCACTCTTCGTCTTTGTTTTTCTCTTAGCACTTCTCCGCTATCGTCTCCTCCTCTTTCCTCTCTTCCTCATTCCCTTTGTTCTCTACGTTTTTTCTCCCAGCTTTGCAGAACGCATCAACGAAAGTTTTCATTCTGATCCAGATAGTTCACTCCTCTGGCGCCAGACACTCTGGGCAGACGTAACCCGACACTCTCTCCAGGAAGGTCGCCTCACCCTCGGCGCCGGTATGGATACCTTTCCCCAAGTATCCGAGAGTATCCGCGGTACCAACAATGGTCCCAATGACCCACACAATGACTTCGTCAAGTTCTTTGTGGAGGGTGGCTTGGTCGGTCTCGGCGTCTTTTTCCTCTACCTCTTCTCTCTCGGATATCTCATCATCAAAAAATACCGGAGCAGTCGCCCCGGGAGTGCACTCCGTCTTGCCTTTGGGATCATGGGTATCTTTTTCCTCACACTCGAACTCTCAGCACTCACCGACAACATATTCAAAAACACCCCCGTCCAGTGGCTCTTCTTCACTGCCCTCGGCGCCCTCTTGGCCTTGTCTGAAAAAAAGAAAGAGTAGTACAAATTATTTTTAGGTATGAAAAAAGGGTTTCGCAGCGTTGCTCGGTGAGCATTGCTTTGAAACCCTGTTGTAGGACCGCGTCACGCTGGACGCGGAGCTTGTTGCCGACCTGGCCAGGCTACTGGAAGCTGCCGGCGAAGAACTGCTTGGCGGCCTTGGTCGGCAGCACAACCTTGGTAGCCTTGCCGTCGGCACCGCGCTCGACGATGAGCAGCGTGATGGTTTGCCCACGGCTGTTCTTGCCGCGTGACTCACCAAAGGGATGGGAACCCCAGGCCCGTGTTCCGTCCTTGAGTTCGATCACAGGGATCGCGCCCAAGAGGTCGTAGTCGCCGGCCACGTCGACCTGATAGGTACCACTGGCGCCCGTGATGGGTGCGCAGGCAACCCGCGGGTCGTCGAGCTTGAGACTCGGAAGGCTGGCAGTGCCTGGCCAATCACTGCCGCGCTTCAGGATGCACTGACGTGCACCTTCGAACGCCGCCGGATTGGTCTTGTAGGACAACACCCAGTCCATGACACCCTTCTTGCCATCCTCGCTTTGCAGCTTGGTAGCGTTGTAGGTGGCGCCAGGGTCGGTTTTCCACACGGCCGCGATGCCGTGGATGGTCAACTCGACCTTGTCATTGAGAACCGGGCCGATCTGGAGCGTCGTCGCGCCGGCACCTTGCGTGCCATTGACCTTGAAAGTCGTCTTGGCCGGTTCGGCCGCGGAAACACTCAAGGCGCATGCGAAAGCCGCGAGCGCGGCGAAGATCTTGCTGATCATGGTATGTGCTCCTAAGTTGCACGGTGGGAAAGTTGATTGCGTCTGTAAAATCAACTCACCCGAGTTGATAGATTCACAGACGCGAGGAACCGAGTTCTCCGATGTTTACCTCTTTGACGAGATACCCACTGGAGGAATCAGTATACACCTTTTCTTACTTCTTGTCAATAGCTAGAAAGAGAATTTTTTAAGGCTCAAGGGAGCCTAAAAAGATCAAAGGCAGGTCGTTCGGATGAACTTCCTGCCCTGATTGCGACGATGTCGCTAACTGCCCTGCTGCGTTTCATTTACCTAAGCCGATATGTCGCATCCAAATGATTTTCATCATTCGTCTTGGCGCATACCCTTTTTATAGACTTTCGTACAAATTTTACGCAGCTGTGTTCAGTTAGTCGTCAGCATCAGAGGGCGCAGTCTTGAACTGCCTCTGGGGACTATTCATCCCCTTGGGCAGAATGACCATGCCGTCTCTGTCAAGTCGGCCACCGGCTTTTTCGATCGCGGCCGTGAACTGTGCCTTGCGCGCTTGTTCACGATGCACGTAGACCGTCTTGCGGATATCCCAGCTCCAGCCGAAGCCGAAGAGTGAACCACCGTTGAGCAGGTCATAGTTGCGACCGAAACCAAGGAAGAGCCGTTCTTCCTTGTCGCTCCACTGGAAGCGCCAGTTGGCCGTTTCTGCCAGGCTCGGAGCCTCCTGGAACCAGCCGAGTGCAAACCAGAGCTTGGTACCGATCTTGTCATCCTCTTGCGAGAAATCGTAGAGACCGATGCGTCCGCCCACGTTCACGACATGGCTGAGCCGAGAGTCCGGGTCGGCCAATGGTTGACCAAAAACGGAGTGTTCGGCCTCCCCTCCCGTCGGCTTGAAGGCCGAAACGAAAAGTTGGTACTTGAAGAAGGACTTCTCGCCCTTCAACTCACGCGCGTAGTTGTTGTACGCGAGCGTGATACCACGGAGGTCGAAGTGCCGACGACTGTTGTAAGCCGCCTGCTCACCGTTTTCCGTCATCGTCGCCCACGGCAGCAGCTTGAGACCGAAGTCATAGCCGCCTTCATAAGCACTGTACTTGTAGGCCGGCCCGTAACCACCGAGGTGACCACTGAAACCAAAGCCCGTATCAGTCTTACCGTGCCAGCTGCTGTAGGTACCACCGATACCAAACGCATGTTCGGCACTGGAACCTTCAATGAAGAGACCGTATAGCGCTCCTGACGCGAACGTCGATTGTGCTGTCCGATCATACTCCTTGCCGACAACCAGTTCCCAGTCCCACCGACGAACTGCCTCTTCAGGCGGCACTTCTTGGGGTTCGGGTTCAGGCTGTGGTTGCGGCTGTGGTTCCGGTTGTGGTTGCGGCTGTGGTTCCGGATCCTTCTGTGGTTCCGGCTCCTTCCGTGGCTCAGGTTTGGAAGTCACCATAAAGGTGATATTCCCACACGAGAGCATATCGGCCAGTGTCTTGCCGGTCGACAGCTTCCATGTCTCCATCGCTTCGGGTCGCCCACCTTGTTCAGGCGCGCAAATCCTCACGTCACGGAGAAACTTGATCGTACCATCTTTGGAGCGAAACGGCATGGCTTTGAACACCATGTCACTCGAAACCAGCCCACGAACTCCACGCTCGAGAGAGACCAGAGCTTTCGCCTCGGCTTTCTCCTCTGCCGTCAATTCCGGATTCGCATCGATCCCCTCCAGCCGAAGCCGTAGGGAGCCATAGCGATTGAGCGGAGCGACGTTGAGGTTAACACAAGCCGGAGCCGGTGTTTCAGACACGGTCACCGAACGCTTAGGCAGCGTGACGGACTTGTAAATCACAGTCACACCGCTCACGTTGTCAGGAACCGGAATCCACTGCCCGGCCTTGATGCGGTTACAGTCTTCGATGTAGCCAAGCTTTTTTCCGAGCTGGCACACCTTGGCGCCCACACGAGAGCCGAAGCGACCAGAGAGCGTCTCGCCAGACTTGACCTGGTAAAACGGCACTTCCGACGTCACTTCGACCGCTTGCGCAGAGCCGACCCATCCGAGGATGAGTAGGATGTAGAGAAGCCATTTCATGGCAGACTCCTTTCAGGGTTTTGGGATGGGTCGCTTGGAAGCAACCCGGATTGGGTTTCTTCTTTCACAACACCACCTTTCTTCCCACATCCGTTTTTCGCCACGGATATGTTGTGCGGCAACGACAGCACTGCGCTTACAGCCATAAACGTCGCGCTGGGCACTGCCGAAGCACTGCCGCATGTGACGAGTCTGTCGAGCTTGTTCACGCCCTTTGTCAGGGCGCCAACATGAACGATGTCCGGCTGCGCCGAGAACACTTCTCCATCATCTCCCATCGGGAGAGGAATAGGGTAGCGTGCTTCCAGCCAAACAAAGAACTTACGTCCTGCTGGGTGGTCGCGCCGGAAATTGGAATACTCTGGAAATGGCGAGGGATGAGCGACGAAAAACTGATTGCTCAGCTCAAACGCACTATTCTCGATATTTACCAAGGCACCCTTTGTCGTCATGACTGTCTTGCCATCATTGAACCAGATGAGCCAGTTACCCCGGTCGTACTCCTTCGCCTTTCCAGACGGCAAAAGTACGAAGAGCTCTGTTTCGTCAGGATTCATGATGGCGTCGAACACTTCAACTCTTCCATCGACGTAGTAGGCGGTTCGCCAGACCGAACAGATAACTGGTCGAACTGACTTCCCAACCTTGTACGAGCGACTCGGGTCACGGATCTCACTGCGCCAGGCCTCAGGAAGAGGCTTTGGCAACTTGATCATGGCGACCGTGTAACTGAAGGTCTTGGTGACATCACCACGTACTGATACGCAGCGCCACGGCAGTTGTACACCACCCTGATCGCCTTGCTTTTCCTTCGTGGTCTCGATGTTGTAACCAGCATCCTCTCTGACCTCTTCGATCTTCTGATCGATACTGGCACACCCCGTAAGGAGAGCCAGCACGATCATACCAATGATTCGCAACATGGAATTCTCCTGTGAAGTTGCACCAACTAAACTAACTGAACACAAATTGTCAAAGGGCTAGAATCGAAACTAGTCCTAGGAAGAAAGCAGTGGTGACGATGACGCCGCACCGCTCTCTTCCCAGGAACCCAGCACCAAAGATCTGGTGCTGGGTGACGGGGCAACTTATGCCATTCGGTCGTTCAAAGGAACACTGTCATTGCGAGAAATAGCTCCGTAGCGGGATTCGTATCTCACAACAATAAAGAAAGCTGAGAGAAAGAGTCCGGCGAGAAAAGCGACGAGGACGGTTTTGATCACCTTGGTCAGACTTGGGCTCTGTTCGAGAATCGGACCAGAGAGGACACGGATCTCGACACTCTTTTCATCACCACCGCGGAAGAGGGAGTTCTTTTCGATCAGTACCTGGGCGATACCATCCATGATGCGGGCGACATCACGCTCACGCTCACCTTTGACAGTCACACCGATGATACCGAGTTCGAGATTCTTTTCGACCGCTACCATCTTGCTCCACTCTGCGAGACGATGCTGTTTATCGAATGGCAAGAATTCTTTGTTGACCTTGCCTGTCTCCACCAGTGCATCGATGAAACGATCACTGTACACCGCCTCAGCAAGAATTTTTCCCAAGTACTCCGAAGATTTGAATTGGGTGTAAAAATCCTGATTGCTTGCATTGGTCTGCACCACCAAAAAATCCATTTTATTCTGAAATGGTTTTTCAGTCATGATAAGACCAAAGAACGCGAGAGCGCCAAACACAACACCACAAATGATAAGAGTGCCCATCCTTGACCGCAATAAAGCGAAAATTTGCTGGTTTTCCATAGTTTTGCTCACAATTTATAGACCTTATATCTTACCAAAAAAATGACGAAATGTCAATAGCAAAAGAGCCCCTTGCCATAACAGCGGAAAAGGGGCTCTACTAAGCTATAAACACGCTATCGCGACCTAAAAAAGCTTGGTGAGTTTCTCGAGAATATCAAACTGGGCAAAATCACGCACGGTCACAAAAAGCATGAGGAGCAAGAGAAGCATAAAGCCGACTTGGTGAATCATACCCTCCACTCTGCGGCTGACCGGACTGCCTTTCAGCTTTTCAATCAAGATAAAGAGTATGCGTCCACCATCGAGAGCCGGAATCGGTAGGATGTTGATGATACCCAGGTTGATCGAAAGCAGCGCAGCAAACTGAAGGAGATATGGCAGACCGAGGTCGCTCATTTGTTTGGTCAAGTAAACAATACCAACCGGGCCAGTCACATCGAGCGCGGCTTTTTCTGCCCCAAAGAGTGAAGCAATCATTTTACCAAAAGCTTC
>CAZPXK010000001.1:52991-57026 GCA_964590035.1 uncultured Bdellovibrionales bacterium | reverse complement strand
TGGATCTACGTGGAATCTGGCGAGCTCGTGGAGGCATGCACCCTCGAGGAGGCCGTGGCGCGCTTCCAGGACCTGTACTTCGGGACCGACCTGCACCCGTGCAGGGAGGACGTCATGACGTACGAGCAGTACATCGATCGACAGCGCGCCCTGTGAAACTCTGGTCGCCGACAGGATAGATTCTAACCATGAAGCGACACAACCCCGAGAAACGTGCCTGGCGCGGTCGCTCCCACCGCAAGGGAGGCCGCCGCGTCCGCGAGCTCCGCTACGCCTGTTGGAAGCACGACGATCGCTGAGGAGGACACGATGTGCGAATGCTACGTGATCGGCGGCCCGTTCATCGGTGCAGATCCGGAGTGCCCTGCGCACGGCGACGAAGCAACGCGTCGGGCAGACCGGATCGACGAACTCGAGCAGCGCATCGCGGCCCTCGAGGAGCGCATCCTCGAGCTG
Source organism: uncultured Bdellovibrionales bacterium (assembly GCA_964590035.1). GTDB lineage: Bacteria > Patescibacteriota > Minisyncoccia > Moranbacterales > UBA1568 > UBA1568. The sequence continues at coordinate 56,570 of CAZPXK010000001.1, read as the reverse complement.
GAAGCCCTGTTGGGAACCTCGCGGCAGTGAAACTCGTCACCAGGACCTGGTAGGATTCGACCATGAACAGCAGGAACAGGCCCATCGGCCGCGTGTATCCGATCCACTGCGCCTCGAAGTTCGTGTGGACCGGTCACCTCGGCATCGTCGATGCATCCGACCTCGGGCCGGACTTCTGCACCTCCCACGAAGGCGGGCCCAAGGGATTCATCGTCAGGTCTCCGCGCACCGGTGTGGAGAAGCCGTTCGTCTGGTCGACGAACCGCTACAGCGACGGAGAGCTCACGTGCTCCGTGTTCACGACCCAGGACGGACTCTTCATGGTCGAAATCTACAACGACTGAGTGAAAGTCCAGGACCGATCGGGGTAGTATCGAATCATGATCAAGGACGAAATCGTCGCGAAGCTGGTCGCCCTCGTCGCGGAGGACATCGTTGCCCGGCCGGTCACCTCGCGGGACGGCATCTGGCGCTTCGACAACGTCATCCGGGACGGGCTCGCCGACAGCTGCTCGGTCGGGCTCCTCACGCGGGACGACTACGCCCAGATGGCCAAGATCGCCCGGGCGTCGGACGGCGGTTGGGTCCACTGGGCGCCCGCGATGATCGTGGCCTCCTTCATGGAGACGAAGGCGGCGTTCATGACGCCCGGTTTCCTCGAGGCCCGCCGTGCCCGGCTCTACGGGAACTGAGGGAAAGGAGTCGACAATGGCCCGCAAAGGCGACGTCATCACGCTGAAGGCAGGTTCGTACCTGTTCCGGCCTCGGACCGACGAGGAGATGCTCGAGCTGGACGCCAAGGACCGCGAGGCCGGTCGATGGTGCGACTCGGCGGGCGAGCCGATCGTCCATTCTCGGCAGGCAGCCGATCGCGTTGACGTCGAGACGACTGCGACGGTCGTCTCCTGCAGGAACGTCCCCTGGTGGGGTTGGACGCGGCGTCCAAAGGGCGCGAAGTTGATCAAGATGCTCGATGGAAGCGTCTTCGTCGCCGTGACGGAGGATTGAATGTACAACGATTTTTCCCCTCGGCACGAGGCCTGGTTCAAAACGCACGTGCGGTACCGTGCTGCATGCGACAAGGGAGACGTATCCAAGGACGTGCGAGACGTCCTCGATCCGGGTCGTCTCCTCGAGACGAGATTTACAAACATCGTATTCGCCGCGCAGACTGGGCTACGCACCCCCGATTCGGACGCAAAGTTTGCCGAAATCTATTCGTTCGTCTGCGATGCCTGGTGCAGGGGCGACTTCTCGATGACAGTCGACCCGAAGAGCGGTCATCAGGTCGTCGCGCCAGCGTTGCGGAAGGCGCCGAACCCATCCCGGAAGAAGTCGCCCTTGCACAATTCTAGGATCCTAGAGACGGGCGAGATGCTCGATCACGCAACGTACGAGGAAAAGTACTACGGATCGAAGTGGGGCGGCGCGAAGGAAGAGTACGACCTCCACGGCAAATTCATCCGGCACGAGCCGAAGAAGACTCAGGCCCACGCCAAGAAGACCACGAAGAAAGAAGGAAAGAAGGAACCCATGGCCATCAGCAACAAGCTCGTCTCCCTCCCGTCCACCGCCACCGTGACCGACGCCGCGAAGGAGGCGTTCGAGGCTGCAGCCTGGCAGAGCGCCGCCGAGAAGGTCGTCGAGCTGGTCAAGGTCCCGCTCCTGGCCGCGCTCGACGGCAAGGACGACGATCGAAGCAAGGCCATGGCCGGCTTCCTCAGGACCAAGGAGGGCACCGCGCTCCTGAGCGCGTTCCTCGGCTTCGCTCCCCTCTTCTCTCCGGCGCTGATGGCCGACGATCGAGCCGCGCGCCTGGCCGCGGAGATGCAGATCGTCGCCGCGAAGCACGTCACCGACTTCGTCGCCTCGAACCTCGTCGGTCCCGTCACCGTCGCGTTCCAGACCGCGCTCGCCGGCCTGCCGGTTCCTTCGAAGAAGGGCGAGTGATGGACAACGCCGGGATCCTCGAGCGCCTCGAGGCGCAGATGGCGACGCCCGAGTGCAGAAAGCTCAGTGCCGATGCGCTCGAGGCGGCGCTGGCGAAGGACCAGGCTCGATTCGAGGTCCTCATGAGGAGCAATCCGGCGATCGCGATGGCGGCGAACATGACCGTTCTGAACGAGCGAACTGAGGACGGCGAGCTCAAGAAATCCACGTTGGCATTCGCGTATGCGTGGACTCGCATGATCGAAGATGATCCCGAGTTCGCCGTCAAGGCGATCGATTCGATCCTCCGTCCAGGATGACGTTGTCGATTCGATGCAACGAATTGCAAGGTCATGGCGTACCACTACCCGAGTGAGGCTCGCGGTCGACCGGTCCTCCAGGGCTCGATCTACGAGCGCTGGAGCAGCTACTGGATCGTCACGAAGGTCAACCAGGCCACCGGGATCGTCCGGGTGAGGTCGACCGACGGGTACGGGGGATTCTGGACGTCTGTCGGGCAGGTCGACTCCTGGAACCTCGTGAGGAGGGGACCGGTACCCACGGTGACCCACGAGTGATTCACGTGACCTAGGACAGGGTATACCACCTTTGGTCCCGAGGGCACTCGAGAGGGCATTCTCGGGACAGTGCAAGTCGGACCTCGGACGGGGTAGGATGGACACACGATGGCAATCAGCGAGACCAGCAGTGATGGACAGGTCACCTTGTCGCACGTCGGTCGGGTCGTCCGGATCGACAGGATGGTCAAGCGCCGCAATCACAGCGACACGCTCGACTACTCCGACTGGCAGGCCACCGACTGCACCTTCGCGCTCGTCTGGCTCGGCGAGCACGGGTTCGCGCCCGATTCCTACGACGGTCTTCCCCACGTGAGGACGCGTGACAACTCGCTCGACGGATCCGGCGCGGCGAGGGCTCTCGATCCCTGGGAGCAGTTCGCCTACGTCGACTGCACGAACCTCTTCGTCTGGAGGGGCGATGCGCGCGTGACCGCAGTCGTCGACCTCGACATCGTCAACGATCCCCGCCTCGACCCGAAGGCCTGGATGGCTCTCACGATCTGGGAGGCCAAGCGGGCGAACGATGCCAAGAAGGCGGCTGAGTTCGCAGCCGAACAGGATCGCCTCGAAAGGGAGCGGCGGGCACAGATCGAGAAGGATCGTCCCGTCGTCGGGAAGCGGATGGTCGTCAAGTCGGGCCGCAAGGTCCCGATCGGGACGCAAGGAACGGTCGCCTTCATCTCCGCGAACGGCGGTGTGCTCCTCAAGGACGACGGCGCGTGGAAGGACCGGAAGGCACAGGGCACTTGGGTCGACCCTCGTCACCTCCGCGCTCGTTGAAGAAAAATGGATCCATGAAGATCGAGACGATGAAGGCACTCGAAAAGGTACTGGCCCCAGCGGCTCGTGTCTGTCGAGGCACACCAGTTCTGCAGCTTCATTCCTGACCCACACGAACCCGTACTGTCCGAACATCACAGTGAAAGTCGGCGGTCCGGCGTGGTAGTATCGATCCATGCCGAACAAGACGATCTTCGAGTGCAAGTGCTGCGGCAAGTGCATCACCGGTCCCGCGGCTCCTCATGGAGCGCTCGAGGTCGGTTGGTTCGAGCTCGACGGCATCGACGGA
>CAZPXK010000001.1:51409-52891 GCA_964590035.1 uncultured Bdellovibrionales bacterium | reverse complement strand
CGAGTACCGCATCGAGGAGTACGGACTGGGAAGGTCGATCCGGACGTACCTCGACAAGGAGAAGGCCGACTGGCGGAAGGACTACCTCGAGTACCTCTGCGAAAAGATGAACGACTTCGGGTCCCAAGGCTGGGAGGTCGTCCAACACGTCACCGGCGATCCGATCCAAGGCCGCAGCTCGTCGGACGGCATCGCGATCGTGACCTACACGACCACCATCACCCTCAAGCGCGAGAAGGAGGCCACGTACCGATGAGCGACAGTCACAAGGCGCGCCGAGGATTGCAGTGCAGCCGGACGAAGGACAGCGTCCTCGCCTCCCGCAGCCAGAAGCGAGCCTGGGCGAAGGCAAAGCAGCGAGAGAACCAGGCAGAGCGATCGCGATCCAGACAGGAGCTGGCCGAGGAGGTGAAGGCGAGCGAGGAGCATGGTACGATGGAGTCCATGATCACCTTCTACCTCGATGGGAACGGAGTTCCCAAGTGGATCGATGACTCCACCGGCAAGAAAGGCCGGGCCTACGGATCCGCGCCGGTCGGCTCGACCCTTCCCATCGCCGAGGCCGAGCGATACATCCGGAAGGAGGACTTCTACGGAAAAGGCAAGGGCGCCAACGTCCCTGAGAAAGGGTGGCGACCCGACCGTTGAACGGGCCGGGGCGGAGAGGGGGCCCCCTCGAGACGGTCGAAAAGGGCCCCACGGGGGGCCCCCTAAATGGCCCCCTAAAGACCCCCCGGGGCCCCCCGGGGTCTGGCAACCTTTGTGGAGCCCCCTCGTGGGGGACGGCGCGCTTAGCTCCCACGTACGTCACGTGCATTTTTCACATCACCCGGACCGAATTCCTCCCGTACGTCACGCGAGATTTTTCACGATGGCATCTGACAAGAGGTACACGTACGACGACCTGGTTCCCGGCGACCTCGTCGTCCACCGATGGACGATGCAGTTCATCCTCTCGAAGGCGAGCACGCCGCTCTCTCAACGTCGAAGCGAGTTCACCGTCCTGCAGTTCGGCGCCTCCGGATGGAGGACAATGAACGTCGACTGGTACCGGGACGTGGTTCTGTTCATGATCCTCGACGATGACAGCACCGGACCGGGCCGGAGGGTCTACACTCCGATTGATTCCTTGCTGCTCGTTCCGGAAGAAAAGACCGTGGAAGATGAAGAGTACGTACGGTGAGCTGGTGCCCGGAGACCTCCTCATCACTCGAGGAGTCCTCGGTCGACACGACGACTGGTACCAGCTGATCCTCACCGCGGTGAGGGGAAGGCTCGATATCATGACCATGCGCTTCGACAGCAATAGGAAGACGCTCGTGTGGATGGCCTTCGACGTCCTCGACGTGTCCTGGTCCCGGGACCGGAGGTTGAGCCCCTCGACGGAGATCATCTCCCTCAAGCTGGAGGATAATCGTCGATGATGACGACGACCGCCGTGGAAAGAAATGACGAAGGACGAAGGTGGACGTACTCCGACCT
>CAZPXK010000001.1:34368-51309 GCA_964590035.1 uncultured Bdellovibrionales bacterium | reverse complement strand
CGACGACCGCCGTGGAAAGAAATGACGAAGGACGAAGGTGGACGTACTCCGACCTCTGCGTCGGAGACGCACTGATCGGACACGATCTGTCTGTGTCGCACCTTCGCCGCGTTCACGCATGGTTGATCCTCGGTCGGACCGAGGCTCGGTCGGACCGAACCCGATCATCCCGGGATGATCGGGTTCAACGTTCTATACATTTGGGTCGATGAACGCAGTGAGCTAATCACCTCATTGCGAGTGTTCATGAACTCGGATGAGCCCATCCCGGGTCATCCCGTCCGTGAAAATTCGAACCCAAGGGTCTTCGTCCTATCATGAGGCTTACGTACGCCGATCTACGTCCGGGTGACCTCATCGTCTACGTCTACCCGGAGGACGGTCGACGGATCGATTGCGAATTTCAGGCCTGGATCATCCTGGGATTGGGCGATGTCGATCATTTCAATCACCGGAAATTCCGCATCATGTACACCCTGTCGACGCGACTTGGGAAATGGACCTCCCTCAGGGAGGAATCATGGTCGATCGACTCCGTGTTGCCCGAGCCCGAGCCTGGCGACGGGAAGGCCCGGGTCTTTGTCATATGTTGACGACGAAATTCAAGCGCTTTACGTACGCCGAGCTCCGGCCGGGTGACCTCATCGTCGACGTCCTGAACGACCATCGACGATCATCGTACTCGATCCTCAGCATTGAGCCTCCCATGTGGGTCGAGGACACGGATGCCGTGTGCGATGGATCGCGCAGGGCCATGTTCCACGTCCTCATCGTCGATTCGTTCGATCGCACGGTGACCAAGGTCTCGACCATGCACCTCAGCTGGAAACTCGACGTCGACCTGCCACCCGCCCCGGGCGAACCGGGTCGGAGGACGATCATCGTCGTTCGAGAAGGATGATCGTCCGCATGCTGCGCTGCCGTTACTCCGACATCGTTCCCGGCGACATGCTGATCGACGTCTCGCACAGTACGTACAAGTGCGGTCGGAAGACGTGGTACCTGGTCCTGGAGCGCAGCCGTCCGACGTCGGACGGCTTTCGTGCCAAGTTCAACCTCCTCATCGTCGATTGGTACGATGACTCGACGACCAGGGTGCCCTGGTCGACGACCAGGGTCTCGATCATGCACCTCGACTGGTCGCTCGCCGTCGACCTGCCACCGTGCGAGGATGCTGAACCCGGTCGGCGCGTGTTCGTGTATCGTTAGGAGGCGATGTGATCATCACATCATCAGACATCTCGCCCGGCGACATCGTGATCTTCGACGATACCGACCTGCACTCGCACCAATCGTACAAGGTGATGTTCGTGTTGACGGTCAGGACGAGGATCGATTCATCGCGGGGCAAGCCAGAATCATTCATCGACGTCACTCACCTGATGGTGAAAACGTGTGCAGATGGATGCGGTTGCAGGATGATCGCATCGCCTCAGGTGAAGACCAGCGCCTGGTTGCGCGGCTTAGCGCTCGTCAACACGACGAGTCTACGTGACCCTGCACACAGGGTGCAGGTCCTGCTGGCCAGGAGGTCGTCAAGGTGAATAGGATGAAGGTCAGCGACTTGCTCCCCGGCGACATCATCATGGGCACCGGACCGGTGGCCTGGTTCATCCTTCGGGTTGGGTTCTCGCCGGCGGCGAAGGATGTCTGTCGGTTCACCGCCCTGTACATCGACGGGGCCTCGCGTTCTGTCGTGTTGGTGCCGACGTTCGACTGGGGTTCGTCCGACATCATCGATGCAATTCCTGGCACGAGGGTCTTCGTCCTGTGAGGTACGAGGACCTCGAGCCGGGCGACATGATCGTCTACATCACAAGGTGGAGACGAGAGTTCTTTTTCATCATCTGCCGCGAACGTGACACGTTCACCGTCATGACCACATTTTTCGATCCCGACGTCCGTCGCCTGACCATCGAGTTTTCCAAGAACGCATGGGACCCAGGTTGGTCGATCCCCGACCAGCCCCGTGAAGGCGATCATACGCAATTCTTCGTCATGCGTCGAAGATGATCCTTCTGTCAGATCACCCTGTACAATTGATGCGATGACATACGATACGGCGAACCTGGTCGCGGGCGATTTGATCATCGATGCCCGAAATCGTGCGATATCCGTGATCATCATCCTGCAGAATCGCGGTCCGGTGTCCGACACGTACGTTCCGCTTGTTCCACGTTCCACGTTCTACGTCGACATCTTGGTCGCTCATTCTTCCGGAGACGGAGACGCACGGTTCAAATTTTATCATGATGATAAGTGGGAAGGATCGCGGTGGATTCCCACCCCGGAGCCCGGTGACACGAGGCCCGGTCACCGGATGTTTGTGTACCGATGACCAAAAAGAGCAGCACGTACGGAGATCTGGTCCCGGGAGATGCGATCATCGCGTTCACTACTTCTGGCACGTGGTTGTGGTTCATATTATCGATCGATCCGGCAGACGATGATGACACGGGGGCTCTGTATAAGATGTTTACGTACCTCGTCATGTGTCGGAAGAAAAGTTCATCGCGCGGCATCGGAAGTATGCGCGTCCACGCGGCAAGGTGGAAACTTTCTTACGAACTGTCCTCCGGAGTGATCCTGAAAGGAGGCCGATGAAAATCGAAAATTACGCCCTCGGCCCGTGCACGTACGACGACCTCGTCCCGGGAGACATGATCGTCGAGTACAGCGGCGCCCAAGCGAGGTCATGGTTGATCGTCGGGCGATCGAAAGTTGCGCAGACGTTCAACGAGTCAAGACGATGCGGCCGATTTTACGTCATCTTCTGTGAACGCTCGTACGACGTCAGGAAGAATGCCATCTTCGAGTCTCAGATCTGGAGGATCGATGAATCGATGAAGGACGTCACGGTCGTCGTCGGGACGATGCCGGGTCGCCGCATCATCGTGTCGGACCGGAGGATGTGATCGTGGTCGACGGTGCGTTCGTTCTAGGGCTTGAGTATACGTACGACGACCTGAACGTCGGTGACCTGATGGTGGTCTCGTCGAGCAACAACCGCGACGGCGCCTGCGCGAGCCTCGTGTGCACGTGGCTCGTCATAGGGCGCGAACCCTGCGAGACAGAATTCGTTCACGAAGTGAACACGTTCACGGTGTTGTACGCCAAGGCGACTCGAACGCCTCTTGCGTCTACGTTTCAGGAAGAAATCATGACACTGGTGTGGTCAACGTCTACGCCTCTGCCGGTACCGGCAGTGGAAGAATCCGGCAGGAGGATCTTTTACCTGACATGATGTGCCACGAACTCAGACCCGGTGACATGTTCGTCAACGTCGGTGGTTCTCCCGCGTTCAGACACTGCTACTTCGTCCTCTCGATCGATAACGTTGAACTTGCAAAATATTTCGCTCGTTCGGACGGTCATACGATGATCGTCAAGATGACCGTCGTCCGTGTCGGCCTATCCTCACAGAGCTCGGACGTGAGTTGCATAGTCACGACGCTGGACTTGTGGTCAGACTTTGAGCTCAAACAGATCGAAGAAGGGCGTCGTTTCAGGATGTTTAAAATCGTGTGAGATGTTCCATGTCGAAGACGAAGAAGGAATGGACGTTCGAGGACATCAGATCCGGTGACATGATCGTTCAGTCCTCGCCGAGGTCGAGCCGGAGGAAGGTCTGGTTCGTCCTCTGGAGGTCTGGCTTGACGTTGGACGATCAACAGTTCCACGTTCGGATTCTGTTCGTCGACCACGATCAACACTCGACGTCATCGAGCGTCCTGAGTTCTTCGTGGTATGCCTACAGCGTGCTGCCAGAGCCAGAAATGATGGACGACGATGGCACATGCGGTCGGATGTTTGTCTTCAGGACATGATACATATGTTCCATGCTCGTCAAATTGGGTCTATTGAGGACCATCATCGAAGGCAGGTTCAACGGGTCCATCCCGCCGAGCGAGGCCTACGACATCATCGATGCGTACGTGAGCTACGATCCTGTCGTCACGGATTCATCGGAAGGCAGGAGCATCGTCACACCCGAGGTCGTGGCCTCGATTCGGAAGAATCGATTGTTCGATCATCCTCCCGTGGGGACGTGGATCCACAGGGGCCTCGTCGTCGATAAGGCCCGGGCCTCGAGGTGGACCGGCTCAGAAGAGCCGAGCGGCCACGTCGACGGTCTATCGTTGCCGTTCAACACCGAGGGTCTGGTGGGTTCGTGGACGTTGGATTCACACCTTGCAGCAGAGTTCGCTGTATCGACGGGAAATGCATCCGTCGATCAGAGCGATCTCAAGGCTGGGAAGATGACGTCGATCGTCGTGAGCTCTCGGGTCACCGCTTCGGAGGCCGACGACCTGTTCGACCTGAATTCAGGTTCAAAAAAGCTGAACGCACCCGTTGCACCCGAGGAGAAGGAGGTCCTGTCGGTCGGTCGTGTCACGGTGCACGCCGCGACCTGGTGCCCTGCACCGCACGATTACAAGTCGGCAGTCGCGACATCTTCGTTCTTGAGGGGATTGTTGAAGTGAAAACGACGATCGCTGAACTTCGAAGCATCATCGTCGAGACGCTGCACGACCTCGACGATGATCCCGTCAAAGGCGCTCTGTGGCGCTACACCGACGATGATCCACGAACTCCCGAGGCATCACGTGGAAAGGCAGTCCTGACGCCGGGCGTGTACGATGCACTACGACAACGTCGTGATTCGGGCGCAGACCCAAGCCTGTCACTCAAGGCAGGGATCGATGATTGGGTGTACCGCGGACTGTCAGTGGAACCAAACGTGATCGATCGATGGTTCGGTCCCGGAACCTCGGCCGGCCCATGGCCGCGCCTGGTCGATGCGCCGGCCGGCTTCTCCTTCGGGAAAGAACGATCGACGTCTTGGACGACGTCGACACGTATTGCATCGATATTCGCGAATCCAACGATGCGAGCGATCGGTGTGCCGACTCGTCGGCCGATCATCGTGTACGCATCAGTGGCCGACAACGTTGATTCGTTGTTCTCGGTGAAGGCCTTGAGCAGGTTCAAGGACGAACACGAGGTGCTTGCGCAGGGTCCTATCGTCGTCGCCGGTGCTCTGCTCCTTCATCCTTGGACTGAGCGCGTCGGCATCGACGATCACCTCAGCGGTGAACGAGATTATGGCAGGATGTGGCGTGAGGACGCTCAACGTGCGGCTGAACGCATGCTCCCGTCCAGTCGACGCTGAATCGAATCATTCCTTGCCGGCGTTGGAGCCGTATGCCATATCCCAAACTTCGCTCGAAGGCATCCAGACAACGTGGCTGCACCTGACGCCCTCGAACGAGATGAACTCCCCTTCGTCACCATGCTTTGACAGGCCCCACGCCCTCCGTTGGATGTTTGTGAGGTCCAACATCTCATTATTTCCTGCGTCTGCGGTGAACAACACCGACACACCAGAATCGTTGTTCCCGGGCATGGGCGTCATCGAGAACGACCAGGCCTTCTTTGTATTTTTGCTGAACGCCAACGGTTTAACCTGATTCGTCGTCCGTTGAGGCCTTAGCACGACGTCGCATGGTTCGTCACCGCGCATCGCCAACGTGCCGGGTTCCTTTCCCAGCCACCTCTCGAGCACGTCCTTCCTCAACGACATGCCCCTGTGACACGTTCCGGCCGCGTACGAGAAGAATTCGCAGTGCTTGGGATCGTCCATGAGGTCCTGTACGGCTGCGGCCACGTCCTGCGGCATCCACGCCGAGGAACCTATCCAACGCTCGAGTGATTGATATATCGACTGTTCGATGGCAGTGTTGGGTTCATTGGTGCGCGCGCCATCGTGACGATGCATCGAGAATTCGATCTCACCCACGTCGACGGATCGTTCGATCAACCTCCGCACACGTCCCAACGTCGTCCTCATCGCGATCGATGCTCCTTCACGGTCGATAACTATGGTGCAAGTCAGCATGCGGTCGTGTTACAATTCTGACATGATGTTGGCACATGTGTATGCGTTGTGGTTGTTTGGCGCTAGCCTGACGTTAAATGTGGCCATGATGATGGCTAGGTCTTCGAAGGACCTGAAAAAGACGAACGTCCTCATTTACCTCGTCGATTCGAGTCGCACCACGGTCGACCTCATCATGCCCGTCCTCCTTCTGTGGCCGCTTCTCGTCTTCGTCGGAGTGATCGTGGATCCTATCCACAAGCGAATGGTACGCCGATGATCGCCGGCCTCGCCATCGCCGCGACATGGTTCGTGATTGGGATCGCCGCGCCCGCGACCGTCCTCGTCAAGAGGAAGCGCAATGCCGCGGCCCGCGACATCCTCAACAGAAAGCTGAGGATGGTCAACAAGGAGCTCGATCGCCTCGAGGACGCAGACGATGCCTCGCGGTCGTTCGACGACGACGAGCGGATTGCGCAACTTCGCAAGGAACGCTCGAAATTGAGCAGCATCGTCGAACGACGTCATCGCAGCCTTCAAAGAATGGAATTCTTGGACGATGACGTGTTCCCGGTCGTGTTGATGTTCGCTGTCTGGGCGTGCATGTGGTACTTCATAGCTCCTGTTTGGCTTGTAAAGATCGCCTACCAGTCGCTGTCGTCTCGTGCCTCGGTTTGGATCGAGGAGCGCGCGAAGCACGATGTCGAGCTCGAACTAGAGACCTCCATCGAAAAGGACGACAGTCCGGTGAAGGTTGGGTCGTACAGGTGAAGGGCCAGAAAGGTTGAGCATCAGATGCTGACGGTGTCGACAGTTGTTGCGTGTTCGGTCGCATACGCGTGCACAGGTCCTGCGATCTGCCTGATCGCCTACTACAAGCACAGGGTATTTGCCGCGGTCGACGAGTGTTTGAGGTCCAACATCGAATCGTTGAGGCTCGAGGAACAAAAGTTCTTCAACGATCATATCGTGCCTGTCACAAACAAACATTGGGTCACGGGATCATCGCTCGATGGCCATGATCTCGCCAAAGGCACGGATAAATGTCCCAGGTGCACTGCGCACCTGGGCGACAAGAACTTCATAGAGATCAAGAGCGGCATCGAATCGCTCGGCAGATTGCGCACTCAAAACAAAGACTCACACAGGTCCAGTAAATTTTACATCGACGACAATCTCAATGATTTTGGAGTCATGGTGGTCCTGTCCGTCTTCTTTTGGCCGTTCTTCGTGTTCGCCTTCGTCGCGACGGAACTGTGGAAGTGGACCACCGGTTTGCTCGACTCGATCGTCTCCTCACGAGCCGAGAGCATTGTCGCCTCGAAGATCGCTCGTCGCTCGAAAAGCGTTGAGACCGACGACGACGATGATGATGATCACGACAAGAGAGGAAGTTACAGATGATCAACGTGTTGATGACAACGTACGTCGCGATCGGCGCTGGATTGGCCGTCAGGTCCATCGCCAAGAAGTACTGGGGCGTTGCGATGCAACGCGAGCTGTCTGATCAATACGAATCTGCGGCACGAACAGCACGCAGCATTCATTCGGACTCCGTCGAACGTGACCGAGCGAACGAAATGATGAAGTCGATCAGCGCTCGCCTCGGCGAGGCAACGAGCTGGCGTGCTCGGTATGAAGCCGATCCGTTCACCGTCATCCCGTTGTCAGCATTTGGCCCATTCGACGATTCCTTCATCACCTTCCTGAGCCTCATCCTGCACGCAGTGCTCACAATGTTTTGGCCGATGGTCGTTTTGTACGGTTTGGCCAAACTGGTGCTTCGCCGCTTGAACGCCGCGATCGAGGCTAGCGTGAGGTCGTCTGTCAAGAACGAGCTGACTACGATGGACCGCGACAACGACGAACCCGTGACGACGGGAAAATACCGTTGATTTAATCCATCAGGAGATGAAATAGAATGAAAACTACGGATGATTTTGGGATCACGTTTGGAACTTTGTTGGCGTCCTAGCGTTGGTCCTTGCCGTCGTCGGAATCAGCGTGCCTGTCATCAAGTCTGTGACCTCTGACGGTCGGATCGAGTACTGCTACGTCGACATGATCAGCCCTCAAGGTCTGATGCCTCAGTATCGTTTGTACGGGTTCAGGTCGTGGAGGCCGAACGCTGACTTAGGCACGTACGTGTCGATCGACGACGCTGTCGCGGCGTCGAAGAAACTCGAGTGCAAGATGGGCTTCAAATGAAAAAGAAGAAGCACGTGCCGGGTTGTCCAGCCGGCGATCCAGACCAGAACGGCGATCGTGAGATCTGGCCGTGCACGTGTGGATTCGAGCGCTCTGTGCCCGCGCCTCAGGCCGCGGAACCTACATCGTGCGGTAATTCATGCGTCATCGCAAGGCCGAAAGGAATGGCCACGAATGGTCCGTGTCACTGCCTCGACGGCCTGTCGCCCAGCGACAGGGTGCGCATTCGAGCAGCGTTCGTCTTCTATCGTGAGCGCATCAAGCAGCTCGAGCATCAACAAGCATCGACCACTCCTCGTATTGTGAAAAGAGCCTTCGTCGACCTCGCTGGAGGAGACGACGATGAGTGCGACACGGGCTGACGGTCAATCATCGTCGGACGACCACCACCAGACGTGGTCGCACTTGACCGGATCGAACGACACGACCTCTCCTTCGTCTCCCAACGGCGCGTTGATTCCTTTCGTCTTTGCCTGCATCCTCGTGAGGTCGAAGAAGTTGTTACCCCCCACGTTGGCAGACCAGACGGTCCTGACGTACTCTGGGTAAGATTTGACCTCTTCGTCTTCGCCGGTGTACACCGACGAATCGGCAAACGTCCTCGCCGTCGTGTGATCCTTGCTGAACGACATGGGCTTCGTGCCCAGCATGTTCGATTGCGGTTTCAGCACGACGTCGGTCCCAGTTTGACCGACCGTCGTGATCTCTTCTATGTCGACCTGCAACCAACGCGCCAGTTGCTCACGTCGCAATGACATGCCCCTGTACACGGTGTATACATCTTCCGGGGATCCGATGAAGTCGCTGTACCTGGGATCCTGCGCGGCGGCCTTGAGGACGTCGATGCTCTGTTGAGAGAAAGGCTTGTACTTCTTCACCCACAGCCTGATGTCGTCGAACAACCGCTGCTCGGGCTTCGTGTTCGGCTCGTCGACCCTGACGTCTATCCTGTCGGGAGCGAAGACAACCTTTCCCATGTCAGCGTCGATCTCCTCACGCACGATCGACATGATCACCTCTCGCAGGATTCGCATTGGTGTAAGTATGGCACACGACGTGTTATGATTCCTTGGTAAAGTGGTGAATTCACGCGGAGGAATTCGTGTCAAGGATCGTCAAGAAATCACGTGCGATTGCACTACCTCCTTTGGGCAGGATGCGATGCCCAGCATGTGAGGGTTCGGGAAAGACGCACAGTCACTCGAGATCGATCACGTGCCCTTGGTGCCGTGGTGAGTTGACGATCTCGTTCGACGTGGCCTCAGCATTCATGTCTGTCAGGAAGGCTATGCCCTTCGAATTCACGATCGCATTCGGTGGATTGAAACGCGACAAGAACCAGGAGAGGTTGCAGAAATGGCTTTCGAAGGGAAAATGACGATGATTGGGATCGAGCACGTTGGGTACTTCTCGTGGAGGTTTCGACTGCTCAATGCCATCTTCGCGCCAGTTTTGGCTGCGATTATGGTGTGGAGCACGTATGTCTTCCACAAGTCCTCACACGATCCCGCGTTCGCTGCCTCGGCACTTTCGCAACCGGTCACGATCTTCGCCGTCTTCCTGTGGTTCGCGGTCGGAGTGTTAGAATCTGTCTTGAACGCGCTTGATATGCGCATCGTTCCCGGCGTTAAGTCGATGACGATATCGTTCATCCTTTTCATGTACGGGCTGGGTTCCTTGGTGAAGCCGGGGGTAGGACATTTCGTCTATGCCATGGTGCTGTTGGCCTTGGCGACCGTGGGTCTCACGTACGACATCTTGGGAAACGGGAAGAAGGTCGTCCGATGAAGGAAGAGAGGGGCGACGGTCCGATCAAGGTTTGGGTGAACGAGTTCGACGACGAGACAGTCAAACGCGTCCTATCGGCAATCGATGATTGCACGTCGGCAGGACAGTCCGTGCTTCCTCTCTACATCAACAGCTCTGGAGGTGCATTGTACGCGGCCTTTGCGATGATCGATGCCGTGATGTCAGCCGACATCGCGGTGGCGACGATCGCCGTCGGGAACGCTCAGTCGGCCGCCGTCGACCTCCTGTCCGCTGGGACGCCCGGGCACCGGTACGTGGGTCCGAACGCCGTCATCATGGTTCACGATTCTGGCGACTGCCAACCCACCTTCAAGAAGAACAACGATTACCAGGCATATGCCAGACAGGCACAGCGCGAGCGTGACATCTCTTTCGAGGTGTTCGCGAAGAACACGAAAAAGACGAAGAAGTTCTGGGACGACTGGCTCGATGCGAGGAAGGGCGTAGACGTGTTCCTGACGGCGAAGGAGGCCGTCGAACTCGGCATCGCCGATCACATCGGCATTCCTCAACTGAACGTCGTCTATGATGTCGAGCTCGTGCTTCCGTCTGGCAAGAGGTAAACTATGACAGCGACAATCGCAACCATATTCGCAGCATACGGCTTGGGTGTCATGGCCGTCACGATCGGGCACGCGATCAAGTTCAAGGGTTCGTGGCAGCGCTTCGCCGAAGAATGGACGAAGACTGCCGACATGTTCCTCGAGGCAGCGCTTTGGCCGATCATGATGCTTTTTTGGGTGCCGTACATCATCGTCAGGTACGTCATCTTCGGGACAGTCAAAAACGTCTACGAATACATGAAAGAGCGAAAAATCGTCGCCGAACGTGCTGAAAGGCTCGGCAAATACGAGTGAATTTGGGCACCGTGTCGTGGTACCATTGACTCATGAAACAATTCGTGTTGGTTGTCATCCTCGCGTTGTCGACGGGATCCTCGCCGAATGTTTCTGGTCAGGTTGAGTGTTCGTCGATCAAGGACGGCGATCGTCGCAATTTTTGTATGGCGCTCGCGACCGGTAACAAAACGTACTGTTCGTCGATCAAGAACAGTGACATGCGTCACCAGTGCCGTGCACTGGTGAAGTGAAAAAAGAAAGAAGGAAGAAACATGACCAAGGAACAGTTCAAGGCAAGGGCTCTCATCATCCTCAACACCTCGAAGAAGAATCATGCTTCCTCGAAGGAGATCATCGATGGACGAGCCTGGAAGGACGTGATCTCTGGTTTGGCCGAGCACGATCCTGAGCTCTCGAGGCTCGTGGTAGAAGCAGACACCGCATTACTCGAGCCTTTGCAGAAGGTGAT
This sequence comes from uncultured Bdellovibrionales bacterium, assembly GCA_964590035.1. Taxonomy (GTDB): domain Bacteria; phylum Patescibacteriota; class Minisyncoccia; order Moranbacterales; family UBA1568; genus UBA1568. The sequence continues at coordinate 40,106 of CAZPXK010000001.1, read as the reverse complement.
CACGTACCTGTCGCGTAAGTTCGATCACTGAACGATCGTCGAAGGATGCTTGAAAGGACGCACCATGCCGAAGGGTCGTTCAGCACGTTACTATCGTAATCTCGCGAAGGCGACGAACAACACGTGCGTCCTATGCGGTGGTCCTTTCAAACATTCGGGCGTCGTCAACAGAGAGCACATGGTTCCAGCCGCGATGGGCGGAGACAACTCGACGGTCTTGGGTGCGCACTCTGCGTGCAATACGTGGAGGAGTAAGGCTCCGCTGGTGCGCTCGATGAGATTGCTGGCCACGATCAGGCTGCGAAATGCCGATGCGTTCGATGCGTGGGCGAACTCTATCACGCGTGGGATGTCGTTCTCGAAGAAGTCGAAGTTCAACGGAACCTACGATCCCCCGGGAGCCCGACGCGATGAATTGATCGCGCTGTTCGGCAAGGGATTCAAACGGTTCAACAAACTGGACGGGTGACGCACTTGGCACTCTCGAAGCGTAAAAAGAAGAAGCTCGGCATCGTCGACGTCACCCCTCATGGGCTCGTCGCCGGTGATAGGTTCTACGTGTACGGGACTGAGGTCGGGACAGTCGTGTCCGTCGAAGGCGATGCACCCAATGGGGTCACGTTCACGTGGAACGACCGCACCGTCGTCGGGCTTCCTCCCGGAAAGGTCGACACGACCTGGGAAAAGCTGCCGAAGGCGAAGAAGTGAAACCGAGGCGCCTGGCGTGGTAGGATGCTATCATGAAATTTCCCATCGGTACGATCCACGTCATCGAAGGTAAGGTCGCCCACTGTCGTGGTTGGTTGAACAATGCCGTCACGGCGCAGTTCTCCACCTCGATCATCGACGAGACGTTCAAGCACTGGCGTCAGCAGATGACGTACCTCCACGGCTGGCCGTCGCGTCCCGATCCCGGCCACACGATGGCCCGTTTCGGCGATCCAGGCGTCACCTACGAGTACAAGGGCAAGCCAAAGCCCATGCATCCGTTCTCGCCATCCCTAGACGCTCTCAGAAAATTCATCCAAAAAGAATTGGATTGGTCACCTAACTGTGTCGTGGTGAATTCCTATGGGCCATCGTCGGGCCTGTACCCTCACCGCGATTCTCCATACATCCCAGCATTGGGTTCGAACCCAACGATCGTTTCGATCTCGTTCGGTGCCACACGGACGTTCAGGTTGAGCCCCGTCGACCCGATCACAGGAAAGCGTGTGAAGGGTTCGACGCCGACTGACATCTCGTTGGAGGACGGCGACCTGCTGGTGATGCACGGTGACTGCGATTCGACGTTCCAACACGGGATTCCTCTCGAGGACGCCGACGGCACTCGAATGTCATTGACGTTTCGAGCTCACGTAGCAGGATGAGTTAGGCCCAATGGGAAATGGATCAAAATTTGTCACGAACACGTTGAGGCACCTCAGGCACCTCCAAGTGAGGATCAATGGGCCAGGGTCGATATACGAATTTCTTATCGACGATGACATCAATACGTTCAAGGTCTGGCGCCCGGGCGATCTGGCGGTGTTGGTTTACGTGAATCGGAATGCCGGATTGAATTCGGCGATCTCGGCTCGACAGTCGAATTACGACCCTAACAATTACCTGACCACGTTAGGAACTGTCCTGAGGACGCACGTTGATCCGAACTGCAGACGAAGCGGGATGTGCATAGCGGGCGCGCGATGCGAATGCACGGTCACAGTTATCTGGTCGATGCCCTCGGGCGACGGAAAAAACTCCCTCAACAAAGAGCACGTCTTGGCGCTGGTCAATCATCAGTTGATTCAGGTTCTGAACACGTCGTACATCAACGGATCGTCTGTCGGGCGGCTTCGCTTTTTGACACACAGTAAAGGAAGAGTCGGCCGGCGATGATCAATAGGTTACACGAGCTGGTGCTCGCGGCAGTCCAGATGCTCATCACGTTGACGATCGTGATGTGGATTGTCACGCCGACTGCGATGCTATTTGCTGCGTTTGTTGCCCTCTTGGGCGTCGAACATTTGATGGAACTTGAGGCATGAGGTTGACATGACAAACTTTGATTCGGTCGAACTAGACAAGGACAAGTCAGCGAGGTTTCTGTTCGGCGTGACGTGGGGATTTGTGTTTTCAGACGCATTGATCTCGGCACGCGACGGAAAGGGCATCGGGGCCCTCGTTGCGGTCTTCTTGATCACCGTCTTCATGGCGCTCGTCGCCGGATTCAGCAGGAGGTAATCATGAACGACGATGTCATCTTCACCACCGTTCTGTACGCCACGTTTGCGATCTTCGTCTCGCTCGTGTACTCGGTATCGAAGGCAGGCAATGGCACGGTGACGCCACGGGAACTCGTCCAGACACTTGTGGTCGGGGCACTTTGGCCTGTCTTTCTGACCTACCATGCGTTGCGTGCAGCGTTCGATTGGGTTCGCAACACGTGGAGATCTGCGACTGCGCTGGTCTCAGACGTCTTGAGCAAGTTCTGACGAAGTGCACCTATTTAGGTGCATGCCCCCAGTCAAAAAGAAGGACGCTTCGCCGACGCTGTTTGTGCCGGCGAAGGCCGATCAAAACGACGTCATGCATTCGCCGTCAGAGTCACACGCCTCTCCAGAAGAGGCGACTGTGCGTAAAGAAATCGCCGAATGGAATTCGTCATTTGACGATGGTGGCATCATCGACCATGCGTACATATCGAGGCTAACGTACGTGCTAGATCGTACGCAGTACGATCATCTGAATGTTCTCGAGCGTATGGTTGAAAAAACCAAAAATGGCACGTACTCCTCGCGTGCCTATCGTTTCAGGTCTGAGATCTTCGATATCGAAGATTCGTTTAGACGTTCTCTCAATGACGTTGAGTATGCCATGGACGATCGCGATCATCGCGATTATGATTACCACTCAAAGTCGAGTATTTCGATCGTTCAGGTGCACAAGAATGCGATCTCTGCGATCGAGAAATACATCAAGCAGATCAACAAGATCTGCACGCCGTCGACGCAGAGCGTCATCGACGATAAGTCCGTCCTTGCGAATGTCTCGAAGATGACATTCACGAGATTGTCTAACATCCTTAAAGACGCCCGCGCCGAGGCGCGTAAACGAAAAGCCTCTGCGAATAAGGTCGCAGCGGCGCCAGAATCTTCTCCCTTGGGAAAGTGGGCTTGGCCACAGCAGCGTGTAAAAGGAAGGGGTCTTCCTTTCGAAAAATCGACTCCACTGGAAAAAGATCTGTTCGACGGCCTAGAGGACCACTTCGGTCACAGTGGGAAGGTCTCGGACGAGGAGGCTGTACAACTGCAGAAGTTGCTCAAGAAAGGTACGTACTCTGACGTCATCAAACCTCCTCCCGAAGGGAAGATCCTGATGAGGGGAATGACAGTTCCTGTGAAGTGGTTGGTTTCAGCACTTGGATACGCCGCTGTGTCTGAACTCCCGGCCTGGGGCTCTATCAACAAGTCGATGACGTTCACGCCGAGGAAAGGCGGCGCGTCCACGTCGTGGACCGACAAGCGTAGCATCGCGAACGAATTTTCGAACATTAGCCTAGACCTTCTCAGCGATTTGAAAAAACTGTCACCGAAGAATCCTTCCTTCAAAGACAAGGTTGAGGACATACTTTCTTATGCAGGAAGAGGTGAGGAGTGCGGCATCGTGATGTATGCTGCCGTCGACAGGAACCCGGGAAGGTTCTTGAGCGGCCCTGACGGACTTTATAAGGTTTCTTTTTCGCAGGATTTCGATGATGAACGAGAGTCAGTGGGCCTGGGACCGATCAAGGTCCAACGCTTGGATTTCGTGAGGCTAGATGGCAAGGGTAGGCTGCCCGGGTTGAAGGAACCTGCGAAGAAGGCAAAGAAATGAGCGACCAATCGTGGTACGTTCCCTTGTTAATCGGGCTCGGTATCGTCCCGGTCCTCGGCGCAGTAATTTTGATGTTAGTTGCTTACCGTCGCACGGATGATAACGAATAGTTAACTGCATGGACGATCTCGACGCTCAACGCGAAGAGTTGCAGAAGGCACTTTTTAAATCTGTGACCGACGTGTTCGCTTCGTTGAAGGCTTCGCAGTTGCCCCAACATGCGTTGATCAACGTGTTGGATGACGTCATATCAACGTCTGGGAATGGAATTTCGCCCGCTGTCAAGATGTTGATCAAACAAATTGTCGTGGGCGAAGAGACGTTAAACAAGTACACGTTGATAGATTCTGTGCTTGCGGGCCTTGAGTCAGAGCTCGTCGACAGTTCAGACGCGTCGAGAACGAAGTTCAATGATTCGCTGAACGCGGTGATCGGAAAATTCCAATCGATCGCAAGAGAAGGCTTTTCAACGCGTTCGCAAAAATCAAACGTCGACCAAGACGCTGAGGCGGATTCTGCCCCCTTGGGAAGATATGCATTCGCCGGTGCCCGTGTTCCTTCAGCCTCAGTACCCTTCGAGGAAGACACTGACGTAGAGGCTGAGTTGTTGAACGCGCTTATCGATCATTTTGCGCTAAGTCGGCCGATGTCGGAAGAAAATGCAGAGTTACTTCGCTCTCTTCTGAAGAGAAAGATGTATTCTGACATCATCAAACCCCCGGATTCAAAATTTCTCTACAGGGGTGTAAGAAGCACGGTAGAATTTATCGAACGACTGACGGGAATGTCAGGGTTAGACGTCGTGGATCGTTTGATTGATGAAAAACAGACGTTCATTGAATTCGATGCATCCAACGTGAAACCATGGCGTGCAAAAGATGGATCTAGTTTTTCGTGGACGTCAGACGTCGGTGTTGCGAAGGATTTTGCGCACGGTCCCGGGACGAAGGAGTTATGGCCCATCGTTGCCGTGGCGAAATCAAGCGAAAATGAGGGAACGTTTCTCTCTGGAAGGGACGGTCTGTACAAGATCGCGGCGATCGGTCGTACGTTCTCCGGAGAGAGTGAGGCAGTCGCGTTAGGACCAGTCAAGTTATCAAAGATTTACGTGTACATGCCGTCGACGGCATTGATAGACAAGATGGACACTGACGCTCGGGCAAAATCAACGGCGAGCAAGGCGGTCGAAGGCCTGCACCGCGCCTCGGCATCTCTTCGTGAATCGTCGGGTGATCCCGTGTACTGTGTGCGGGGCGGCGAGAACGTCCTTATCAGGAGGAAGTCGAGCTCGACGAAGTCGTGGCAACCTCACACGCTCAAGAAAGTCACCTACTTTAAACCCGAGGAATTGGTGCGTGCTCCCGACCGTTCACAGTTCGGACGGAATTGGACGTTCGAGCGCGATTCATGGCTCGTCTCTGTTCGCGACGAACAATTCTTGTACGTACCCGACGCACAGTGAAACTCGTGCGTCGAGGGTGTACTATCATCATAGATGGCAACAAAGATTCGTATCAAGTTCAACATCACCATCGTTAACGATGGTGATGTGTCAGCAGACGATGAACGTTCGATCACGTTCAGTGAGGACGTCGAACCCGGTCGAATCCGTGACTTTTTCGACAGGGCAGCGCTCGGCGTTAATACGTTGTTTGCGACCGCGGCAAGGGCCGTCGCGATCTACGTTGACCCTTCGCAGCTCACCGGCAGCCTGAAGATCCCGATCATCAAGGCGATCAGGGAGGTCTATGGACTGGGCCTCAAGGAAGCGAAGGACGTCGTTGAGGGCCGTGCTCCTGACACCGGGCAACTCCTGCCCGTCGGGGTCATCGGGTTGGCGTTCGACGACGGCACAGCCGACAGGATCAAGAACCGGATCG
>CAZPXK010000001.1:16671-34268 GCA_964590035.1 uncultured Bdellovibrionales bacterium | reverse complement strand
GTCATCGGGTTGGCGTTCGACGACGGCACAGCCGACAGGATCAAGAACCGGATCGCATCGTCGGTCTACGCTTCCTCTGGGTTTGGCGGGGCGAAGCCCACGCGGCTTACTGTCGAATTGAAGGATGATCATGTGCTCGTCGACGACGCTCGGGCGGCCGGCTTGCGCGTCATCGGAGTCAGGACGCAGTGATGTCCGATAAGAAGCCACGTCCTTCTACGCGCGACAAGAGACTTACGTTCTTTGTCATCATGGCCGTGTTCAGCGCAGTCATGATGACGTACAATGTTTTCGGTGCTCGCGATCGCTTCGTCGCAGTGCTGTACGCATTGAGCGGTGTCGTGTACGCCTTGTCGGCCAATGCCATCGTCAACAGACGAAGGATGGAGGCCAAAGACGCCCAGGCCGCGGCAAAGGATTGACGCCACGCTGATACTTAGATGCATGAAAATCTCAATCAGAGAGCTTCGATCATTGATCCGGGAAGCATTGATCCGGGAAGAGTCGACGGTGCCGGGGAAATGGTCGGGCGACGGCGCGCCGACCGACCCGGGCGAGGTGGAAAGACTTCCGAACAAAGGTGAACGATCAGACGAGTCCGACGATTGCGGCGAGGGTCGATGAAGACGTCGGTGGGCAGGATAAGATCCTTGATCAAGGAGATCCTTTTGCGTGAGTTTGGGCAGGCGACCAGTGCCAGTGGAACCGACCCAACGGACCCAAAGGGATTTTATCCCTACGAAATCGACAGAGGAATTGACATACACGGGTTCTGGTACAAATCGCCGGGTCGTCCAGTCGGATCAGACGGAGATCCGTACCGCCCAGAGGACGCAGCAGCGTTCCTAGGGATGAAAAAGCCCGAGGAACCAGCGCCAGAAGGCGAAGAAGGTTCCGAAGGCGAGGGCCCGCCAGGCACCGACGGTGAGGGTGAAGACGGTGAGACAGTGCCTGGTGCGGAATCTCCCGAAGAACCTGCCTGATGAAAGGAACCCACGTGGGTCTCAAGAAAAATAAGAAGAAATCGAAAATGGTTTCCTCGGTCTCTGATGCACCGAATAAATCGAGAGCCGCTCAGGTACTCGACATCGTCAATTCGACCAAGGACGCGTATGTCGGTTTGACCGATCCTCCTTATTACGTCATGCGTTGCATTCACTGCAACACGACGATCGCTGTGACGATGCGCGGTGAAACGTCAGGCACGATCGAGCACATCATGCCAATCGTCGCCGGCGGTTCGAGGACAGACGTCGCGAATCTTGCGTTGGCATGCAAGTCGTGCAACAACACGAAAGGCGTGCACCATGATTCGAAGAACCTCTCCGAACGTGCCGTCGAGGTGATCACAGCGTTACTGGAAAAGCGCAGATCGCAGATGAAATAAGACCGTTGTGTACACGGTGACGTCCTTTGTTATCATTGAAGGATGGACATCACATCTGACGCAAAGAAGGTTTGGGGTTTGATCAGGTCACCCAAGACGATCGCCATCTTCAAGGTCGCTGCCGCTGTGTTGGGCGTCGGCGTGGCGGTCGAGGGCCTCGTGAAGGCAATCAGGAACGAAGAAAAAAAGTGATCGAGGTTGTGTAATTCGGTCCGGAGGCATGGTAAGATACGAACATGTTCAGGCATCCGTGGATGAAATTCTATGGACGCGTGTACATAGATCAAGAAGAACTTGAGTCGTGGAGATCGGTGGCCCTTGCTGTGAAGGCATGTGAGTCCACAAAGGGAGTGATTTGTTCAAAATCTGACACACGTAAAAATCGTGGTCGAAGAAAAAAAGTTACTCTGGTTGTGAAACAAGTGGGTTGAACGGAATAGAGTATCTCTACGACGGAAACAAGAGAGACCGTAGCTCAGCTGGTTGAGAGCGCCTGTCTGATAAGCAGGAGGTCGGTGGTTCAACTCCACCTGGTCTCACCCCCGCAAGGGAAGAAGTCATAAAGAAGAAACAATGTTCGTGAATCGCGCAAAGAATCGTACGCAGAAGCAGTGGCAAGATAAAGCCGCGGCATATGCGCAAGTCTGAGTAGCGGAGCCTCCTTGCTCCGCGCTTCCGGAGCAAAGAGATGCAGAGACGAACGTCGAAGCACCAAAAAGCCGAGGAAGGTCAGACGACTTATCCGGTAGTTGAGCAATTGGTGTGCTCGTCGGTCTGTAAAGAATACTTACAGACATGAGAACATGTAAACGTTGTTCAATACTTCATGATGGTTCCTACGGAAAAGGCGATTATTGCAGCGAAAATTGTCGTCGACGTACTAAAAAGTACGTACAAAAAAAGTGTAAAACATGTCAAAGTGAATTCGAAGCACCAGAAAATGGAAAGGAGTATTGCACGATTGAATGCTGGAAATCTGCGCCGCTGATTGAAAAAATTCGATCACATAAAAATCGGTGGAATCCCACCACATTGTGGGGCGTAAGTTCTAGAACGATCACAAAAATTCTTAAACGATTGAATGTGGGATGTTCACGATGTGGATGGAAAGAGGCTACGTGTGATTTACATCACATTCATGGCAAAAAGATCGATAATCCAAACGATCATTCAAACTTAACAATCCTTTGTCCAAACTGTCATCGGATGTTCCATTGTGGATTAATTGGTGCTTCAGATGTTCAAAATTTGAACGACCATATTGGTGATAGCTGGAAACAACATTACTTTGGTTGAGTAACTTTTAATTTCCCGGTAGATGGTAAACTGGAATTACCGCGTGTCTGTAAAACACGTGTCTCTGACTATGAGGGTTCGAATCCCTCCTACCGGACCGAGAAGGGGACAAACCTTCCTCGATCTTTGAAAATCTGTTCGTATATGTCCGAGTAGCTCAGCGAAAAGCGTAGAGCGCCTCCCTGTAAAGGAGATTGTCGGTGGTGTAAGTCCATCCTCGGGCACCATGAGGGGTTCGTCTAGACGTGTGAACCCTTTGGAGGTCCTAGGATCCTCCAGAGGTGAGGACGCCCACGCGAAAAAGCGGGAAACGCAGTCCGCACAAGCTGCACCCCTCACCAATTGGCCGTGGACACCGAGGCAAAAGTATCGGGGTCGCACTTCGGTGTCGTTCAACTGGAAGGACGGCTAGCTGTTTCCTAGCTCATGGGGGTTCGAATCCTCCCGCCGGAACGCGTGCAGGTCGAGCACTTTAAAAACGATCATGTTTCTTGCGGATCGACGCGTTGATACGTACGCGGTCCAACCCGGGAGGGCGGACGCAGATCGATTCCGGAATTCATTCTCAGGTAGCCTATGGCAGCTCATTGTGAAGTGAGCTGCCTAGTTACCATCATGAAAATATATGCATGCAAATTTTGTCAGAAAGATTTTGAAAATGGAATGAAATTGGGCGGTCATATGACGTGGTGTTCATCTAATCCTGCTCGAGTGCAATCTTCTGAGAAAATCTCTGCGCATAGATCTAGATCCAAACTTTCTGAAGAACACAAACTACACATTGCTCAAACTATCGCGCAAAAATTGCGCGAGGGTAATTGGCATAATTCATTTGCAAGATGTCGAAAACAGACATACGCTGGTCAAGTGTTTGACGGTACGTGGGAAGTGATGTTAGCAAAATGGTTCGACGACAACCAGATTGCCTGGGTTAGAAATAAAGATTCTTTCCCATACCTTTTTGAAGGCAAAAATAGAAGGTACGTTCCTGATTTTTACATCCTTGGCATCAGGTGTTATGTCGAAGTCAAGGGATGGAAAACGCTCAAAGATGAAGCAAAGTGGAGTCAGTTCAAGCACAAATTGATCATCTTGTCTGGATCAGACCTGAAGTCGTTGGGTCTAAACGTCAATATCTGTAAAGATTGGAAATGATGCTCATTAGCTGGCGTGGTGCAGCAGCCGCCTGTTAAGCGGAAGACGGTGAGTTCGACTCTCACATGAGCAGCTGGTCGTAATGACACCCAACGAGGGTGCACATGCGATTAAATCTCTTCATGGTGAAATGGATCATCACGCAAGTCTACGAAACTTGAGTTCCAGGTTCGAATCCTGGTGGAGAGGCCGGTCACTTTTGCGTATGTCTGACCAGACGCGTCTGTGACCCACAACATGCAAGCAAAGCACCCGACCGTGCGAAACTTGCAGCAGTACTAAAAGGTCGCGCGGAATCGGGGTGATAACCGCGTCAAAACTTCCCCACGAGGGTCCGTGGTGTTTAACGGCTTAAGCATGTCTGTCTCTTAAACAGAACGGTGTGGGTTCGAATCCCACCGGGCCCACCATTGTCGCATAGAGAAGGCGACAATCTCACGGCAACGTGAGGATAATCAGTAACCAACTAGACTAGTGTACGTGCACAGCGGACTTTGAATCCGCAAGGTGGTAACCAACCCACGTCCGCAGGTGAAAAGTTATCATTCTCAGTTGGAAATACTACAGAAAGTCTGATGACATTAGTGACATCAGGCACGGGTTCGTGGTGAAATTGGCATCACATCTGTCTTTTAAACAGAAAGTTGCGGGATCGTTGCTCCGCCGGACCCACCATAGCAGACGAGAGAAATGGCTTCCTCGCATGGTTCATACCCATGAGATACCGGCGTTCGAATCCCGGGTCTGCTACCACGCACAGGACAAAAACGACATTGATGCCAATCGTATCACAAGTGCGCTAGCTACGCACCATTCCCAGCGTCAATCATGGTCCTGTGAATAGGAGTCGCTGGTCCCGATACGCCCAGTCGACTCCGCCTAATCGTTCGGTAGTTCAGCGGCTAGAACGGTGTCCTTACACGGCACTTGCCGGGGGTTCGAGTCCCTCCCGAACGACTTGTACTTCGAGATATCTGGTTGACGCGGTTGACAATTCCTGCACAAGGATCAAATTTCTAGCGTATTTGTAACGTGCACTTACGGTACGCCGGTGTTGATTTACGGGTAGAAAAATACCAACCTTCGTGGTTCGATTCCACGCGGAGGTCCAATTTGTTATCGCCCGTTAGTTCAACGGATAGAGCGCTCGGCTTCGAACCGAGATGTTGGGGGTTCAAATCCCTCACGGGCGGCCTCGAGAAAGCACGGGCTCTTTACGCATGAACGTGCGTCCGTGCACCTGTACACACGAATCAGTAGCGCTTCAATGACGTGTGGAGGTAAACTTGAGACAATGGGGCTCTAGCTCAATTGGAAGAGCGTCTGCCTTGCACGCAGAAGGTTACGGGTTCGACCCCCGTGAGCTCCACAAGACGGAGTAACGATGATCAGCCCCGACCACAGAGGTCGGATCGCGCCCATCGCTGGGTCAAGGTTCATCGAGAAACGTCTCGTTTGAAGTGATCGTGAAACTGACAACGCACGGAGAGTAGATGAACGAGACGAATTTTGAAGGCAAGTGCGACGTGTTCTTGGTGAAGAATGGTGACGAGGAGAAGATGGTGTCGTTCGACACTGTCATCGCCGCGAAGCAATGGATCGAGAACTACAACACGAATTCGCAACGTGCGAAGACGTTCGTGATCAAGCCCGCAGTCTGACGGGTGGTCAGGGGCCATCGTCCAATTTGGGAGGACGCTACGTTCGCATCGTAGAAATCCGGGTTCAAGTCCCGGTGGTTCCACTAGTCTTGTCGGAGGTGGTTAGCCGACACAGTGATCAAATCATCGATCCTCGAAGCTTCGTGATTCACTGTCGTGATAAAGACTCTAAACGTTTCACGATCAACTAACCGAGCTCGGGGTCGTGGCTCAATGGGAGAGCGCTGCGATGGCATTGCAGAAATGAGGGTTCGATTCCCTCCGATTCCACCTGTGGATGGAGACGCCCGGCGGGGCTGAGATTGCACAAAGGTGTCCGCCGCACCAGATGCATGACATCCACGATACCCTCGTCGTTCAGCGGCAAGGACGCTACCCTGTCTAGGTAGTTACGGGAGTTCGAGTCTCCTCGAGGGTGCCACTTGTACAGTACGTTCTTTCGATGTATGATTGAATCATGTTAGAAGAATCAATGTCGATCGATTCGAGTGATTTTGAGACGACCGTATCGACGGGTACGTGGATTGTTAAGTTCACAGCATCGTGGTGCGGACCGTGCAAGGCGATGAAGCCTATCGTCGAGGCGGTGATGAAATCAGCACCCGCCAATGTCAAATACGTCGACGTCGATGTCGATGAAAATGCTGACATCGCGACGAAGTTTGGCATCAGGGGCGTTCCGACGTTTGTCAGGATCGTCGACGGCGAGGAGGTCGAGAGACATGTCGGCATGATGCAAAAGGCAAAGTTGGAGGAGTGGACGAAGAAGTGATCTGATCACGCACAGGGGGCAAGTGTTAATGGTTGCACAGCTGTTTCCAACTCAGCAAGAGTGGGTTCGATTCCTACGCCCTCTGCTACATCATCGCATTCGAGGAAAGACCGGGGATTCACAGAATCTTACCACGTTTGCGGCTGCTACCCGAGCGTCGTCTGTTCGATTCAGGCTGCGATGATGCATTCCTAGAGAGGTGGCCACGACGTCATACCGCGTTGTAGAGCTGACGGCCAGCTCCACGATCCTACAACGCTCCTCGCGGGAGGATCTCGAACCCGCACCCTCGATTACGACGATCACCCATGGTGTAACGGCAGCATGTCTGGCTCTGAACCAGAAGATCCAGGTCCGAATCCTGGTGGGTGAACTACTACGAACAGATTTTCAATGCTGGTCCATCGTCTAACGGCAGGACCGCGGACTTTGACCCCGCGTATCTAGGTTCGAATCCTAGTGGACCAACTACGTTGTGTAAAAACAACTACTGTGTAGTACATATTGATAGTGAAGTCGTTCGTCGGTGTAGCGTTGATTCTCGTGATGGGTTGTTCATCGCCTCAGACTGAAACACTCGCGAGTGAAGACACCGGCGGACACGACGCAAGGGCGCCCAAATCGAGCGCGCCGGCGCAGGACGGGCAGGTCTCGTATTGCGTACCCACTGAGGCAAAATTCGTCGATGATGCAGGTGTCATGCACAGTGTGACGTTCCCGTGTCTGCCGAATGGGTCGACGACACGTGGAACGTCTGACCCACCCGGGTGGGGGAACGACGGGTACGAACCCAACGAGCCTCCTTCACAATTTAAACTTCCACCTCGAACTCCTCCAGGTGATCCCACCCCTTTCTAGCGGGTGTATGGTAGCTGTCCTGCGAGGTATATTGAATCATGAGCGCCTTTCGTGCAAGGTTGTCTACTCGGACGTGGATCCACACAGGTTCAAATCAACCCGTCCTGTCTCGTGCTGACACAGCCAGTCACGGTGCTCCTCTCTTGGAGCGAGGCGAAATCATCATTGCGTCCCATTTCGTCTCTCGGGGTCGACACACGTACATCATCTTTGAGCGAGATGGACGCATGTTCGAGGCATTTTCTCCGCATCTGGAGCACGTCGGATGATCACTTACGTATTGGTCAGCACATTTTTGTTGGCTGCGTACGGTCTGACCCTGCATCACATCAGGAAAACGCACCCACGTACAGAGCGTGAGGCACTGCTGCGTGAGCAATTCAGGATCTTGAAGGTGCTCGGGAGAGGTCAGCTAAGTTCAAGTCAGCACGATGCATGCATCAGGACATTGTCCTGGATCGAAAGGCGACTGGACGCTGACGACGAAAGGGACGAAAGGATCCTTGGGATCAAATGATCTTCATAGAAACGTTCTGGTCAGCAGACGGATGGCCACCCAAGTCACGGTTGAAGGAGGTCGTTGTTGAACAACACGGCGACGTGACGTCTCTTGTCAAGGTCGTCGCCGGCGACGAACGACTGTGGGTGACGAACGAAAGAATCATCGACACCAGCGATCGGATCCTGATCCGCTACGGTGCTAAATTCAAAATGAGGAAGAATGACGATGTCGATCAAGGTTCATGAATTGCAACCCGGAAACATGTTCACCGTCGACAGCGGTGAGTCGTGGCACCTCTTCGAAAGGTTCGGGAAATCGATTCTCCCTGGTCACGTCATCATCGTGACCAGATCGTGTAACGGAGGTTCCGGTCCTCTCTTCTTGAGAAAGCCTTCCGACGGAGCGATGCTAAAGTGAGCCTTACGCTTCGCGCTTCGCGCCCACTGACAATCCACATCTTTCCACCGCGGTGGGAGGAAACGTTTGCATCAGAGTACAACGACGCCAGGTCGAGGAAGGGATCGCCGATCCCGGCGTCGGCGGCGATCGAAATCAACGTCAAAAAAGGCCAAGAATTCGTCGTAGACGTACGAGGTCGTCGACCCTTGATCAGCGATATCGTGCGGATCGTCCCTGATCCAGGGATGACTGACGAAGAAAAGGAATCACCACGATCGATCTGCGCAGTCGATGTCACGGTATCGATCGGGTCAAAGTCGTTCGATGGCATCGTGCTATCGTACGATCAAAATCCGGTCATCCTGTACGATGATCGCGACGTAAAATACGTGAAGAAACGAACCCAGTGATGATGCTTGTACATCGGTAACAGATTGTATAAGTTTCTATCATGCTTCAGGTGTCGATGCAAATTGTTGCATCGATAAACAGTCACCTCGGAGAAACAAGTGTCAAAAAAGAACAAGCGTCAGGCGTCAGCATCGCCCGTATCGTACGGGTACATCGATCACGAGAACTACTCGGCACACCCGAACTATCCGGTCGATCTTCCGGACGTGATGAACATGGACGACATTTCGTCGCTGTCTGACGTCGAATTGAACGCAAGAAGCGGTTTGCTTCACGCTGATCGTGCAAAGGTCATCGATCGTGGACTTGATTCACGTCCTTGGGACGTTGAGTTGATGTACGTGTACAGGGAGTACAACATGCGCAGGGTCCGCAAGGATTGGCACGAACACTACCTGCGAACGCAGGCTCGAATGTTTGCGGAGGAGGAAGCCGGCCTCCCGAGCGCAGATTTCGATAACCTTCAGTTCATCAGGGTCCGATGATCGATTGGGAAACTGCCGAGAAGGCATCGACGACCCGAAAGTCGAAGGAATCGTCTGACATCAAGGCAGACGCCGTGGGTTCTTACCTCGCGTCACTGCACAAACTCCCTCAGCTCAAGCACCCCGAGGTGGTCGATCTATTCAAAACCCTCGAACAAGGTAACAGCGCCTCGGAAAGAGCGAGGAAGAAACTCATCGAGTGTAACCTTCGCCTCGTCGTTTCCATCGCCAAGCAGTACAAAGGGCACAACCTTCCCATCGAGGACCTCATCCAAGAAGGAAATATCGGCCTCATGAAGGCGGTCGAACGTTTCAAGTGGGAGAAGGGGTTCAAGTTCTCTACTTACGCTACGTGGTGGATCAAACAGGCAATCGGTCAACACGTCCTGAAGCGAAAACGAATCATCAGGCTTCCTGCTCACGCGGCAGCTATTCAACGCAAGATGCTCAAGGCGGCCGACGAATTCCGTGAATCGATGGGCTGTGAACCGACGCAGGAAGAACTGCAGGCTATGATCGGGGCCAGCGAGACGGTCGTGAAGGCAACGATGCATTCGGGACGAAACGTCATCTCCTTGCAGCAACCCATATCTGCATCCGAATCGTCGGATGGTACGATCGGAGACAAGATCGAAGATGATCGTCCGGGATCAGATCCTCATGAAAATGTTGAGCAAAAAGAATTGCTCGAGATCACGAGAAGGGTGCTCGACACCCTTTCGATGAAGGAGGCGGCGATCCTCAGGTTGAGGTTTGGGTTGTGCGATGATGATGCCGGATCATATCCGATCACGGAGTTAGAAATCGACGAGGTCATGTCGGGAAAGGGCCTACGATGATGTATCAGCTTGCTGTCTTGATCGGAGTGACGATCGTCAGCATTGCGATCATCATCGTTGCCACGGCATATGCATTTTCTGTCGTGTCGACCGTGAACGACAGAAGGGCACGCGAGCGAATGCAAGCGCAAAAACAAGCGAAGAAAAATTCGTTCGAAAAAGCTCACGGAGCAGTGTTGCCAGACGTCGATGAACTGCCCAGTGCCTTGGAAAGGCGCATCAACGACGTGACGCGTCCGTTTTCGCTAAAACAGCGAATGCAAATTCGCCGCAAGGTCAACGATGAGTGATTCATCAGATCCTATCTACGTGTATGATTCGCGAACGCAATTCACGCGGCCGTTGTTCGTCGTATACGAACACGAACACGTTGACGCGTTCTTGATGGCATTGGACCCGGAATCAGCGGGTCCGGGTTGGCGTAGGCCCGATTGGGTCTACGTCACCATGCAACGCATGCACACGTACCAGAAGGATCGCTACAAATCAACGTCGTCGACGTCTGTCAGAAATTCGCCGGTGAAGACGAGTGCCATCAAACGTGCAAAGAAGCGCGAGATCGATCTCACGTGGAAGCTCAAAGAAAAAGAAAGACGCATTGTCGAGCTCGAGGCCGAGGTCGAACGTTGGAGGACTGATACATCGTCGATGACCGCAGATGCGGCTCTGAAACTTCTGACCGAGACTGCGACGAAGATTTCTACGAAAGAGGTCAAGGAATGAAGAAGCGTGGACATGCTACGGTCACAGAGGACGAGGGCGTCAACTACCGCGAAATCGCGGAGACGATGACGGAACTTGGATTTTCGATGAACCATTCCTCGGCGAGGAATCACGTGCTGCGAATCATGCGAAAATTCGCAGAGACGTTCACGTCAGAGCTTGGAATCGAGACGAACGAAAAAAAATTGATGGCCATGGCCCGATCGCCTGAATTTCAAGCGGCCGTTGCGAACTTCCTCCACATCGTCGAGGCCCAACGTCGTGATGACTGACGACTAAACAGGTCCTCCACGCTGCTGGTTTCGTATAGTTACATACGAAACCAGCAGCGCATGCGCTGCGTATGAGGCAAGATGAGCAACATCCGGGTGAAAAATGTCCCCCGTCTTGGACTGAGTGATCTTTTGCGCCGCCGCAAGATGACGCTTGGGACGTTCATGCACGAATTTGGAATCACAACGTACGAAGCGCTCTCTCTTAGGTGCAAAAGATTGGGCGTTCAGCCCCCTTCGTTGGATGATTACGCCAGCATCCATGTTCCCGTCGTGTCAAATCCCACAGAGGGTTTGATCGTGTTGAGGGCGGAGCAGGAACAGTCCCCCGACGAAGGCATTGAACAAAAGCAAGACTACGAAATCGTCGCGAGTGGCTTGATCAATATCACGCTTCAACCGCCATCACCGTCTGCAGAGCCGGCGGAAAGGGCCCTTGAAGGCCCACAGAAAAAACAAAGGAAAAAGAAAGAGGGTTACCCAACAGATGAGTGACGACAAACAGGGGGGACGTACGACCGTCATCGACGTCCCTCGATCGTTTTCCCCCGTCAAGAGAAAAAGATCCAAATCGAACGCTCCAGAATCATCTCAACGTACGCCCATCGAATTGACGCCCGTCATGCAGGCCGTGAAGGAATACGCCAGACGAACGCACTCTATCGGCGCGTTGCAGGGCGCGTATGCGTTGCAACGACTTGCGTCAAAGATCAGGGGCATAACCCCCAGATCTGACGTGTTGTCCGCGATCGCGGACAACGCGGATGCTGAGGCAAGCATCCTGAAGGAATACGTCAAAAAAATTTACGAAGACTGACACGATACTTAAACAGGTGTTAGCAGTCGAAAGATTGGACGCCTGGTTTTCGTCGAGGACGGCAAGTATCATGCTCGATGATGACGTGAAGGCCTACACCGTGGGTGTATTGAGCAGCAAGAACATCATCGAGATAGATGGATCGATAGTCTTGGAATTTGCGAGTGCATCAGCAACGTACGATTTCAGAAGATACCTGCGAATCGGTGATGCCGTGTTGTTCGATTCGATCGTTCACAACGGCAAGGACGCTGAGATCGAGCGAAGGCTTGCCAGGTTGGCGTACCACCGCTGCCACGTCATGACCGGAAAGATGTTGCCGGTGTACGAAAAACTCGCCGTCGATTTTGATTTAGTCACTTCGATGTTCAATTCAGCGATATTCGCGTCGAATTCACTGTGAAATTACCTCTCGAGGCATGTTATAGTCCGATTCATGGCGAAGTTGGGACAGAATCTGTCTCATCACGATGATGGAAGCGTTGAGGATGCGATTCGAAGCACTCGAGTCGCCTTGATCTTGAATGCACCGCGTGAAGAGATCATCGCT
Source organism: uncultured Bdellovibrionales bacterium (assembly GCA_964590035.1). GTDB lineage: Bacteria > Patescibacteriota > Minisyncoccia > Moranbacterales > UBA1568 > UBA1568. Next base: position 22,141 of record CAZPXK010000001.1, on the reverse strand, counting down.
GCGATCGAGGCCCGCGGGTTCAATTCGACGATGTCGTCGCTGATAATGGCTGCTGCGCATCTATTGGTCAAAGGAACAGAAGGTACCTGATGTCAACAATCATCGACATCCTCGAGGAGCTCGAGGCGACGAGCGGTCGAAACGACAAAGAAGAGATCCTCGAACTGCACTCCGGCAATGATTTGCTTCGTCGAGTGTTCAATGCATCGCAGGATCCGTACGTCGTGTACTACGTCAACAAGTTCAAGATGCCTAGCGTCGATCAGACCGAATCGAGCATCTACAGCGACGATGACCTCGTGGAGTCATTCATCGACTTCATCACCAACGAACTCTCCACGAGGTCGTTGACGGGAAATGCCGCGAAGGATGCAGTGATCGCTCGATTTGCGAGGATGACGACTGCCTTGCAGCAAAAGTGGTGCCAACGAATCCTCCTGAAAAACCTCCGCTGCGGTGTTCAGGCAACGACCGTCAACAAGATCTGGCCCGGTACGATCGCTGGGTTTGAGGTGCAACTAGCGTGTACGCTGCGTACGTCGTACGACAAGTCGCGGGGCATCGTCATCGATGATGACGTGAAATACCCCGTGAGGGTCGAACCGAAGCTCGACGGCCTGCGTTGCATCGCCATCAAACACGACGGCATCGTGTCGATGTTCACACGCAATGGAAGTCCACTGGAGACGTTGCCTCGCGTCAAGGCGGCACTCGAGGCAGCAGACTTCGATGATTTTGTCCTCGACGGCGAGGCGATGGGTTCTGATTGGAACGAATCGGCCAGCGTCCTGATGTCGCATAAGTCCCAAAAGGATGATTCGAACATCGTGTATAACGTGTTCGATGCCATGGCATACAGCGATTGGGTCGCGCAGGCAGAGGGAGAACCTCTGTCAGACCGCATCGGGCTCGTGACGGCGCTACTGTCGCTGGTGGATTTGGAGGCCCCGATCAGGCAGGTTCCAGGCGAGACAGTCACCTCGGAAAAAGAACTGTTCGAGTTCTATTCGTCGACGATGGGGCAAGGCTACGAGGGCATCATGCTCAAGGACCTCTCGATGCCATACGTCTTCAAGCGCTCCGACGCGATCCTGAAGATGAAGCCGGTCGTCACGTACGAAGGCGTGATCGTCGGGCACTACGAGGGTCGAAGGGGCACCAAGCGTGAGGGGCAATGGGGCGGATTCGACGTCGTGTTGCCGAACGGCATCGTCACCCGTTTGGGCGGTGGATTCAACGACAAATTCCGCGCCGAGGTCGCCCTCGAGGGTCCTGACGCATTCATCGGTAGGATCGTCGAGATGGAAGGTCAACCCGATCCTCTCACGAAGGATGGTTTGACCGTCGATGGAAAGATTCGTTTTCCTGTGTTTATGAGGATGCGTGATGCATCCGACGTCGATCCAAAGGTCGTCACTGCGGGTGAAGCCTACACGAAGGGAGATGCCTGAAATGCCGAGAATTTGGACGATCGCGTTTCTCGCCTGGGCCATGATGTTTCTTCCATCGTGCACCGATGAGGCATCTTCACGCCGGGCGCTCATGAGCGCCGGATTCACTGACATCGTGTTCACAGGGTACGAGTGGTTCGGTTGTGGAAAGGACGACGAGTTTCACACCGGTTTCAAGGCGAAAAATGTTCGTGGCGAAACCGTGTCGGGCGTCGTGTGTTGCGGACTCTTCAAGTCTTGCACCGTTCGATTCTGACCGTTCTTCTTCCGCCCCCGGGTGACCCACGGTGACACTCTCGTGAATCACCAAGAATCGAATGGGGAAAACCTAAGGCCGATTAAGGGCACTCGAGATGACCTCGAGCAAATCGAGTAAATTCAATCGCGATTGTGTAAGTTGACATCATCAACGAAGTGTCGTTGAGCATTGTTGTTTGTGAAACTCGTTGCTTCTATTTGGTAGGATGTAAACATGAAATCACCGCGTCCCTGTGAGACTGAGTTCAACATTGCCCGGCACCTCCTCGTCTTCATGATGAAGAATCCGTTCTGGGCCGAACTCTCTCGGAACATCACGAAGGTCCCCACGATGGACATCCCGACTGCGGGCGTGACGTACGACGTCCAACGCGACGCGTTCATCATGTACTACAATCCCGAGTTCCTCTCGAAGCAGTCGAACCATGCCATCATCGGCGTGATCTGCCACGAGCTCAGCCACATCACGTTCGGTCACCTCGTCGCGAGGAAGCGCACTCCTCACTGGCCGTGGAACCTCGCCACCGATTGCGCGATCAATTCTCTCATCGAGATCAGCGCGGGTCAGCCGTTCGAGGGCGACAAGCCCGATGCGTGGTTCCTCCCTCGTAGCGGTCTGGTCCCGGGTTACCGCCCGGAGCTCGATCCCGAGGTCATGGCAAAGATGTCGCCAGAGCAGGCGAAGGCGACGACCGACCTGGCCGACATCATCGAAAAGCTTCCGAAGCTCAAGGCGTCGGAATGGTACTTCCAGAAGATCATGGACGAAATGAAGTCCAAGGGCCACGACCTGTCGAAGTCTGGCAAGAAGATCGTCCTCCGTGTCAAAGGTTCGCCCGGCGCCGGCGCCGAAGGCGGCGAACCTCAACCGGGTGGCAACGAGCCCGGTGATGGTGAGGAGATCGAGGTGGGTATCGGCGAGTTGGACGACCACGATGGTTGGGACGAAGTCCCCGAAGAGCTCCGCGAATACGTCGAGCAACGCGCCAAAGGCATCCTCGAGAAGGCGGTCAACCACGCAGACCAGCAGAGCGACGGTTGGGGGAACATTCCTCGTGACATCGCCGGTGAGATTCGTCGCTCTGTCTCTCAAAAGATCGACTGGCGTTCGGTTCTTCGACAGTTCGTTGGGGGCCTCGTCAGGGGTGAGCGGACTTCGTCCATCAAGCGCATCAACCGTCGTTACCCGTACATCCATCCCGGTGTGAAGCGCGGTTACACGGCGCGTCTCTTGGTCGCCATCGACATGTCGGGGTCGGTCAGCGACAAGATGCTCGAGACGTTCGTCGCCGAGTTGAACACGCTCACGAAGCGTGTCAGCGTCGACATCCTTCCTTTCGATTGCAGTGCAAACGAAAAGGACATCTTCGAATGGCGCAAGGGCACCCGACCCGACGTCCGTCGAACCAAGACCGGAGGCACGGACTTCAACGCGCCGACGAGGATCATCAACGATCCGAAGAATCGCGGCCGTTGGGACGGCATGCTGATCTGCACTGACGGCGAGGCGCCTCAGCCGGAACCTTCACGGGTCCGACGGGGGTGGGTCCTCGGCGAAGGCCAGAAGCTGTACTTCAACAGCACTGAACTTCAGGTGTTCGTCGACGATCAGAAACCGATGGTCGGAGCCTGGCGATGATCGCGGGCGACACGGTCGCGGCGAATGAGCTCGGTCGCACCGAGATGAAGTACGATCCTCGGTTGAGGTACGTGCTCATTCGCCAGACCGGTCGAGACGATGTGTGGTTGGCACGTGATGAACGGGTACGATCATTGATCGTCGGGCTGAACGCAAGGTACTACGAAGTTGTAGAATGACGTAAAGAGGAGAATTCACGTGGGACTCTTGGTTGGAGCGGTGTTGGCGATCGCGGCAGGATTTTTCATGCCCGACGGGATGCGAAGGATGGCGATCATCGCAATGGTCGTCGGTGTTGCCTTGATGTTCGGCATCCCAGTGGGAGCGATGCTTTGCCTGTACAAGTGGGAATTTACGCTTCGAGCGTTCATCACCTACGCAGGTATTTCTACGCTCGTCGCCGGAATTCTGTTCAACTGGGTCTCATCGTGATACACGTGAGGGTGAGGGGGACAAGATGACAGAACGTGGAGCCACACCGGTTGGGTCTGGGCAAGGGTCGAACATCGTCAAGCATGTGCTTGCTGTGGGATGGGGAGGGTTGGCGATCTTCTCGTTGATCGGATTCTTGGTGAACAAAGGAAACGGTCCAGTGATCTTCAGCGTCATGACCGTGATCGGTTGGGTGACGTCGAAGATCATCGCAGAGATGATCGTCTCGATCAAGGAACTGGTCGACAAGAGACAGTAGGCACGCCCGGCGACGGTGAGCGGCATACATATCTCATGAGACTTCCAATACCCGTTCCTGTCGACCACATCACGGCATCTCAGTTCATCAAATCGATAGAGGGACTTGATCACGCTGCTCGCGAGGCCGAGGCATTCAAGGTCTTGTCTGAGGGTCACGTTCCTTCATACATGCGTGACACGAAGGAGATCTCGATATCGTTTAGATCGAGCGATGGTTATGGTCATGTCTTAGACGTCGACGTTCTTCCGAATTATCTGATGATCGGCACGGACGATGATCACATGTACATGCCGTTGTGGCCGATAACTGCGCAACGTTTGTGCGATCAATTCGACTGCATGCTGCCGACGACGAGGCTCGTCGACATCATCTTCAACGTTGCCTCAAAATTCGAGCCGATGCCTTGGGGCGCTCCGTTCGATGAGTCGATGCAGTCGACAGACAGATTCGTTGCCCACAATGCTCGCCTGCACGCACAGTCGAAGGCAGTCGTCGGGTTCGATCAAACCAGGCTGACGGCCGGTCACAAGAAGGACATCGTCATCACGAATCGTCTGGCCTTACAACCAAGGCAAGTGGCGATCTACGGCTGGCATCAATTGAACGGGAGGCCGATCCAACCTCTTTACCTGGGTCACGTGAACACGTATAGCGATTATTCGCACGGCGTCAGGTTGATCGCGCGCGACTGTGTCATCGATGACGTTCCAGCGCGGCTCGACGACATCCTCTCCGACGAGAACATGTGCACGGGCGTCTCGAGCGAAGGGAAAATGACGATACTGCGTCAACCTTGAAAAAATCATCGTAGAAAAAATGTGAAAAAAGTGTGAATACAAGCACAAAAACGAGATAGAGTATATCTCACGATGGCCGATCGGTCATCAACACGGTCCCATACACTAACGGTTTAGGTGGTCACCCTCTCAAGGTGAACGTGTCGGGTTCGAATCCCACTGGGATCACTGAGCAATGTTGCTCTACACAGGACGAGAAACAGCTATGTTTTCGAGCATGTCGACAGAACGAACGGGTAGGACGGGGCGCGGTAGCGTCGGTACGTCACTGTGCCCAAGATCGTTCACCGGATTGCTTCCGTCCCGTCAGCCGCATCCCCGTGGGGGTTGAACGCGGCTAGCCGGCGAGAGACAGCCGGTAGAAAAAGAAACGGAAGACACCTTCGGGGTGTAGCACAGCCTGGTAGTGCACTCGCTTTGGGAGCGAGTTGTCGTTGGTTCGAATCCAATCACCCCGACCAGCCAGATGATGGAAAACATCAACTGCGTTGATCTTTGACAATCTACGTTCTTTTCGGGTCCAGTGGTGTAACTGGGCATACATCGGGGGTCACGTACCCTCGTGACAGGGAGGTTCGATTCCTCCTGGACCCACTGCGTTCTTTTGCGAGAACGCTTCATCTGGGTGTAA
>CAZPXK010000001.1:12329-16571 GCA_964590035.1 uncultured Bdellovibrionales bacterium | reverse complement strand
CGATTCCTCCTGGACCCACTGCGTTCTTTTGCGAGAACGCTTCATCTGGGTGTAACCCAAGACGTGTTGTATACTTGTATGTATGACAGTGGGTTACAAAAAGACATGTGACTTGTGTGGATTCGAAGCAACAAGTCGCGAACAGTTCGCAGGTCATCGTTCATCGCATGTTAGGAAGGGTGACATCACAAAAAAGCCTCCTCGAGTTGTTCCGATCGAGCACAAATGCAAAATTTGTGGGAAGTCTTTTGAAACTGGCCCAATTTTGGGTGCGCACTCTCGAGTTCACCTCACAAAGGAACAAGTCGTGTTTAGACTGACTTCTTCGACAAAGAGATTTGATCTTAAGCGAGCGTTGATCATATTGGGAAGAGAATACAAGTGTGAATCATGTGGCATCGGTCCTTCGTGGAACGGGAAAGATTTGACGTTGCAAGTCGACCACATCGACGGAAATAACAAAAGACATGATCCCGACAATTTGCGATTTTTGTGTCCAAATTGTCACACGCAAACTCCAACGTACGGTAACAAAAAACGAAACTAACAGTGACATGGGGAGAAGGCGCCCTAGCTGGTTCGGATCCAGACACAGGCCCAGTTCGATTCTGGGGTCACTGACTATGGGCATGAGTGGGAGAAGGTACTCCGCCGGCACGGGAGGTGTATCCTCAGTCCGTGAACAACCGAGTCGCGGGCTCGAATCCCGCCATGTCCACAAACGAAAACGAGATATCAGTGTGTAAGTCAGCGGCAGACAGCCTCCCTCGGACGGAGGAAGCCGGGAGTTCGAGTCTCCCCATCCTGACCAGGGTCCGATGCTTCCAAACCATCTTGCGATGGCGGTCGGATACAATAATGGCAACGGCGTGGGCCATCCTGAACCGCGCCTCCAATGCTGGCGTAGCACAGAGGCAGGTGCACCTCACTCGTAAGGAGGAATCCGCAGGTTCGAATCCTGTCGCCAGCTCAAGCGAGAGACTCGGGTTCGAATCCCGACGTATGATTGGAGTGGGCACCCCATTGCTAGCCAAGGCAGCCTCTCCTGAGGATGATTGAGACCTCTCACGGCAGCGACCCATACGCAGTCGACGGATTGCGCAAGTCGCCAATCACCAGCACACGTAGTTCAACGGCAGAACGCTCGCACTGTTTTCGTGGTCATAGCCTAGTGGCAAGGCGCCTGATTGTGGCTCAGGTACACGTCGGTTCGATTCCGACTGATCACACCGAGGGTGACCCACCCACCCGACCTGCGTACATCCTACTACACGCAGCGAGCCGATCCCAGGACCGGCAGGTGGCCAATGGTGACGTGAGGGAGCTGGCGACCCCGGTTGGCTGTGAACCAATCACCGACGAGATCGATACTCGTACGTCACCCCAATGCATGCGTAGCTCAATGGCAGAGCACCACCGTGAGTAAGGTGGAAGACGTTGGGTCAGAACCAACCGCGTGCTACAATTAAACGCAATGGGACTCATACTTAATGAGGAATGGGTTCGATTTGCGAAAAATGTGATTCACCGATCGACGGTACGTATGCGTCTGGTAGATTTTGTTCATTGAGTTGTGCGAACTCTCGGAAGTACTCAGAACACAAACGTCATGAAATTAACGAAAAAATACGCAAGAAGCTGCTTGGCGCTCCATCTAAAAGAAAGGGTGTCAGGAGGGTTCCGTACGCTGATATCGTCTGCCCGTGTGGAAAGGTGTTTTCCGTTCCACGGTGTCTTTCTACACGAAAATACTGTTCAAGATTGTGTAAGGCACGATTTGTAGATTGGAGTCGTGCGTCGAAAAACGCATTCAAGAGAGGGACAAGAACGATCACCGGTGGTCATACGAAGTGGTTCAAGTACAAAGACATCAGCGTTCAAGGTTCATATGAATTACGAACGTGTGCGATTCTTGATCATTGGTTGACAATGTCAAGAGTATTGCACTGGGAATATTCTAACGAAAGAATCACGTACACTTGGGAAGATGGTTCAGAACACACATACCTCCTTGATTTTAAGGTTGTTGATAGTGATCACAACGTATTCTTCATTGAAACGAAAGGCTTCATAAGAGAAAATGACGAGAGAAAATGGAAAGCTACTCGTGATCTAGGAATCGATCTTCGCATTTGGTTTTACGAAGACATTGTTCGATATGAAAATGAGATAAAACAAGCCTCGATAGCTGATGTGGTCTTAGCGCACGTCTGAAAAACGTGAAAAGTTGGTTCGATTCCAACTCGAGGCACAATGTAGGTCAGATCGATACTGACCGGGTGGGCCCCATACTTACTGAGCATGAAGATCACTGAATCAAAACTTCGTCGTATCATCAGGACAGTCATCGCCGAGTGCTACGGTTGGCCCGTAGAGAAGGTCGAGCACATCTTCGGCCAGAGATCGAAGATCGACGTCCAGAATCCCAGGGATCCGAAGAATCCTGCGATCAAGATGCCGAAGGGGCCGAACAGTGCAGACGTCGTCGCCTTGGTGGTGAAGGAAGGCTTCCAACGTCCCACGCAGCGAGAGCTCGCTGCGTGGAAGGAAGGCGACTACGGTGACCTGACCGAGGAAGTGGTCCAGGATCCTTGCGACGGCTGCGACAAGATGTTTCCGTCGACTGCTCTGACGAAGACAGAGGACGGGAGATACGTGTGTGGATCGTGTGCAAAATCAGATGATTGATTCTCGTCGAGGTACGCCAACGTGAGCGGCCTGTCTGCAAAACAGGTGAATGCGGGTGCGAATCCCGCCCTCGACTCTGACGATCGATAGTAAATGCGTCACCTGCAGACAAGATGCAGTGCCGGAATAGGCATACGGGGCCTGTCAAAAACAGGCTGTGCCTGAGCGAGTCTACACGTAATGGTGCGCTACGTTCAGGCACGTGCGGGTTCGAGTCCCGGTAGTTGAAATCGATCGTTTTTTGCTGGTCAGGCCTACGTGGGGAGGCACCTTCTTGGTACGAAGGGGACGGCGGGTTCGACTCCCGCGACCAGCTCAACGGGTGAGATGTGGGTTTGAATCCCACCGCCTCGTCACCATAGTTTACCTGTGCTGGTAAGAGCCACGGTGACTTTTCGTGGAGCACAACACGATAACGGCGTAGTCTAATTGGTAAGACACACCTCTGCTTTCGCTTGCGAAGTCAAATGGCCAGACGTCACGTTGCCAGCGTGATCCTATCGGGTTCGATTCCCGACGCAAGCTCTGATGCGCTGCCGCGATATGGCAGGACTTGCAATCATAGTGCGATCGAACATGTCCAACATCGTTGTGTTTGATACGTTCATTGAGTTGGTGGTCATCTCACGCACGAACCGAAGTCGACTCGGAAACCACACCAATGCGGTCATGGTGTTCAACGGTAGCACAAGTGGCTTCCACCCACTTGGAACGGGTTCAAATCCCGTTGGCCGCTCGAGTGATGATTAGTAACCAAACAGCTTCATGCGCTTGCATGAAATTTTTTAATAATACAGTGGTGGAATAGGAGTACACAACGCGATTAATCGCGTCATTGAGCGTGACTGCTCGATATGCAGGTTCGAATCCTGCCTGTATTTGTAGGTGAAAGTCAGACATTGCGACGGCAACGCAATTCCACGCGAGTGATAGCGCGTGGTGGTCAATGATCAGACCACGATTCGATCGTCCGCCCGATCGAAGCGATCAGATGCACCCTTGGTGGAATGGCAGACACCGGGGATTTAAAATCCCTTGCCTTCGGGCGTCTCGGTTCAAGTCCGAGAGGGTGCACGAATATTTGCCCTTGTCGTTCAACGGCTAGGACTCCTGTTTTGTACTCAGGGTATCTCGGTTCAAATCCGAGCGAGGGCTCCAACTGTGTCGGTATACACCACGTGAAATTGTCGTAGTTTGGCATCGCTCAGAAATTCGTCTGGGCGATCAGGTCATGATCGTGCACCTGCCCCGCAAGCACGATCGCAATGGAAGGTACGATCTCTGGGTAGATAACCGGCTTTGAACACCGGCGTGCGCGAGAGCGCAGTGGTTCGAATCCTCTACCTTCCGCCAACACATATGCTTTTAACCACATACTTAAAAACATGACACAAATATGTGATTATGGCTGTGAAAGAGTCGCCATCAGACAATTTAAATCATCGGGAAAATGGTGTTGTTCTGAAAGTCCTAGTTCTTGTCCTTCGATGAAAGAGCGAAACTCGAGTTCGAAAAAAGGAGTTCGGCCTGCGTGGAAGGATGGAAAGCATCCTC
>CAZPXK010000001.1:0-12229 GCA_964590035.1 uncultured Bdellovibrionales bacterium | reverse complement strand
CTCGTTGAGCGTCTCGCACCGCGAAAAAATTCGTATCGGTCGCAAAAATAATCCCAAATGCACGGGCGTTGCCTCAACCCCGGAAAAGGAACTCTTGCGCAGGGAACGAATTTCAAAAACAGCTTCTTTACACAAGAAAAGTGGTGGATACAGAATTGGATCAGGCAGATCTGTTGGCTCTTGGTATGAGAGTCCGTACGCGGGCCGTGTATATCTCGATAGTTCGTGGGAGCTGTTGTATGCAAAGTTTTTAGATAAATCATCCACTTCGTGGAAAAGAAACACAACACGGTTCAAATACACGTGGCAAGGTAATGATCATGACTACATTCCTGATTTTTTCTTAGTCGAAACAAATTCGTATGTTGAAATCAAGGGATACGTCACCAACAAAGATCGCGCAAAGTGGAAAGCGTTACGTAACGTACACAATATGACATTGTTGGTCATGACCAAAGTAGAATTAATGAATCTTGGAATTCTTTGATCAATGAACGGCCCGATCGTCTAATTGGCTTAGGACACTAGACTTTCAATCTGGAAAATGCGGGTTCAACTCCCGTTCGGGTCACCAACGCAAGAAGAGGAACACATGAATGAATTGAAACGACAACGATCACCGTAGACCCTTCCCATTACGGGAAGGAGGTGACGGTTGATGTGTAGATTTTGTGTATTGGCGACTCAGTTCGCTGGTAAATCCTACATGTGTAGGGTCTGCTGGCGAAAGCAGTATCGCAACAAGAAGGGATGAAAGTATCGAGCGAAAGCCGGACGACGGATCCCACACGGGACATACAAGGCTTGACAGCGCGGAGAGACGCGCATTATGCCATCGTGGTGGAAAGGCAGACACACTACGTTGAGGTCGTAGTGCTCGAAAGGGCGTGAGAGTTCGAATCTCTCCGATGGCACCATGCCGCAGTGCTTGGAACTGGCATACAGCGCAAGCTCAAACCTTGTGGCCCGAAAGGGATTGTGGGTTCAAATCCCACCTGCGGTACAAAGTGTTTTCTCGGTGTATGATCGATCATCATGATGAATCATCCATCAACACCCGCGATGATCGTCTCTGCGGAGACGATGGGCTCGATCGTGAAGATCGAAAAAGAAAAGCACCAACACGGACCAGCACACATCGTGTGCTGTTCGGGTGGATTTGATCCGCTGCACATAGGACACCTGAGACACCTTCAGGCCGCGGCCTTGTTGAAGGGGCCGAACGGAATCTTGATAGTCATCGTCAACGGTGACGGTTGGTTGAGAACCAAGAAGGGTTATTCGTTCATGCCGCTCGACGAAAGGGTCGAGTTGATCGCAGCGATCAGGGGCGTCGACTACGTCGTTCCGTGGTCAAGACCTTTCGAAGACGTCGGAGGAGCGATATCGCTCATCAAACCCACGATCTTTGCGAAAGGCGGATCGGGCTTTGTGCCGGTGCCGGAGCAAAAGACGTGCGATCAGGTGGGTTGCTCGCTCGTGTTCGGCATAGGAGGCAACACCAAATTGCAGTCGAGTTCGAAGTTGGTCGCGAAGATGCAGACGAAGGACGACACCAAAGAAAAACCGAGCACGGTTGAACCACCAGACGATGATTCTAGTGACTTCGAGTGACCTCGAGAATAATCACGTGTAATCAAGTGTGGAATTCCACCACCGAATTTGGTGAATTCTCGATGCCTCTTGTCACTTCCTGATCGAGTTGATTGCCCGACGAATCAGTTGCGATTCGTGGTGAGGTGTCGTGTCCTCGTCGAAGTAAAAGAACGAGACCTCGGATAGATCGATGCTTCCGACCCCCAAGACCTCTGCTTGGTATGCGAACTGCCCGGCCAGTCCTGTCTTCTTCATCTTGTCGGGATTCAACAGAAAATCGTTGCTGCCCACGTCGGCCGAGAGAAACACGACGAACCCAGTCGATCCGACCTTCGACCTGATCCAATCGGTGTGGAATAGACTCCCCCAATCCTTCTTCAGACCGTAAAAGATGTCGGGTTGAAGCGTCCAAGAAAAGAAATTTCTTCCGCCGAACTCGCCTGGCATCCTTCCGCCTTTCACGACGTGGACCTCTCCATCGTAGTACTCGTCTTTCATGTCCGACCCTATGATGCCAGAGAGCACGTTCGGAGGGACGGTCAACGTCCTGTATGCCTTTTTCGCTCGCCTTGGCGGCTGAAACATACCCGGGTACGTCTTTCGAAGTGCAAGCAACCTGTCGATCCACGATCCCAGTCTTTCAGGTCGACCCTGAAAGTGAAGCCTCAATGCATTCGCAAGATCGTCTTCGTCGTCAGTGTTTGGTTCGCCCGGCTCGGGGACGTCGAGCCTCTGGTCGGCGAAAACATACTTCCCGAACGGGCCCAAGCGCGCGTCTGGTTCTGACAGCGCCTCGTCCAGCATCTCTTTGATGCACTCTCTCAACAATCTTTCGTCGGATGACATGTCGTTCGACAGTAAATATCACATCGCATCGGTCAAATGGTGGAATGGCAGACACGTGAGGTTTAGGTTCTCATGAGAGAAATCTCGTGCGGGTTCAAGTCCCGCTTTGACCACAACGACGCCTACCTATCGTAGGAGAGACAAAATGAGCGAAAGCAAGTCACTGTACGAGAGGTTGGCCGTGAGATTCATCGGTGAAGGTGGAGAGGCCGACAGAAGGGTGTACATCACCGTCCTTGATCCCAACAAGGCGAAGGAGTACGCTGACGCGGAGATCGTCAGTGACGCTTTGAAAGGTGGAATCCCGAACGTAAAGGGTCCCGACGATGTCGTGTTCTTTGAGGACAACAGCGACCTTCACGTGTTCGTCAAGTCGACGAATACTGTCTGGGTGCCGAGCATGAGATCATTGGGATCATGGGATGACGTCACCGACAATTTCGACGACGTAACCTTAAATCACCTCGCAAGCGGCGGTGCAAGTAGGTTCTAGGGTGTGATAAGATGTTCTCGATCGAAGATGATCGAGAATTTGCCAGCGAAGAAAGATTGGTGATGCGGACGTCTCATATACGTCTTGTAGTCGGTTCGATTCCGACCGCTGGTACAAAGAGGTGAAAATGTGGGCAACTCAATACATTGAGCTCTTGAAGAGCGGCGTGGGCGTGAAGTTCCGGCCTCACGGGAATTCGATGCAACCACGAATCGAAAGCGGAGAGTTGGTGACCGTCGAGCCGATCGGCACGCGCTCAATCAACGTCGGAGATGTCGTCCTTTGCAAGGTCGAAGGCAAGCAATGGTTGCACCTCGTGACCGCCATCGCCAGCGATGGTAGATATCAGATAAGCAATAACAAGGGACACGTCAACGGTTGGTGCATGTCGTCGAACATCTTCGGCATCGTCACGGCGGTCGAGAAGTAAATGAGCGAAGAAAAAAAGGAAACGATCGACAGGTTCATCGGCATGTTTGCATTCCTGTCGAATTTTTACACGTCCACGATCTACGTCGACGGAAAGTCATACGCCTCGGTCGAGCACGCGTACCAAGCGTTCAAGACGCTCGATCCAGTTCAACACGAGACGATCAGGAACGCAAAGACGCCCGGTGAGGCAAAGAAATTGGGTCGAGCGATCCCGCTCCGAAAGGACTGGGAGACCGTCAAGGTCGACCTGATGAAGGATTTCGTTCACCGAAAGTTCGAAAATCCGTTCTTGCGAGAGATGTTGCTTGCTACGGACGAAGCTGACCTTGTCGAGGGCAACCACTGGAACGATACGTTCTGGGGCGTTTGCAGAGGTGTCGGTCAAAATTGGTTGGGCCGCATCCTGATGGACGAGCGAGCTTCCATCCGAGAGGCACTTGCGAAGGAGATCGAAGAATTCGTGAATGTTACGTGAACGATGCAATCGTGGCGGAACGGCAGACGCGCTGCTTTCAGGTGGCAGTGTCCGAAAGGATGTGAGGGTTCAAGTCCCTCTGATTGCACAAGACAACCTCGCCGCCCGAGGCGGCGAGGCAAATGGCCCGGTATCGCCTCAGTTTCCTAAACTGTTGAAAGCGTAAAGGACGCATGTGGGTTCGAGTCCCTCGCGGGTCGCAAATTGCTAATTGCCTCTGTGGTCTGAATGGACGTAGGCGACCGCCTTCTAAGCGGTATTATGCAGGTTCGAATCCTGCCAGGGGCGCCAGTGAAAATGATGAATTGTACATGATACCCTGAACTCAGGAGATTCAAGGAATGGCAAAACGGCCGGTTGTCTGCCAACGTTGGCTCGAGTCTGAACGAGATTGGGGATGTCGACCAGACGGTGCGTCATTGCACCTGACAGTCGAGGATGCGAAGAAGTATTCTAAGGCATATTGGGACAAGATGCCCAAGGAAGTGCCACATGAGTACAGTCGCGAGGACGGAGAACCATTTTTGATCGATGTCGATGATGACATCTACGGTAAAGTGGCTGCCTCTGAGCATGGAATCATGCTGTGGGAGTTTGAATACAGGGAAATTAGGAAGAAATGAAACTCATCGTAACATTTGCCATGGCGTCGTTGATCGTCGGGTGTTACGCTGAATTCGACATCGGAATCCGGACGCCCAGGAAGGATCCTTGTACGCAGAAGGTCGAGAACAAGTACGTGTACGTGATGCCGGTGTGTAGGTACGCGCCGGTGCAATTGCAACAGAAGTGATGTCTGATCGAAAGAGGCGAAGACATGTCAATCCAGGGAATGAAGGGCAAGAAGTTCAATGGCAACCGCAAGTTCAAGGGAGGTGGTCCGCGTCCGGATCACAACGACCTGAACCGCCGAGAGGCGGCCGAGAGAAAGGCAGAGAGGGACAAGCTTTCCCCGAAGGAGCAACTCGAGGTGCTCGATTTCAGGTGTGGAAAGGGCGTTGGAGCCGTCCGAGAGCGTGAGAGGTTGCTCAGGTTGATCGAATCGGGAGGCAAGTCGACGCGACACACTGTCCAGCGTCCGGACGCTCCGATGGAGCCCCATCGGCAGAAGGCCAAGGATCGCCGCGCAAGCGAACGAGCGCAAAGTCGCTCATCCAAGTGATACGTCTGACGCGGATTTGATACTTAAAGAGGTGGTCAAGCACGTGCAAGGCCCCTCATGTCTCGGTAGTTCAGCGGCAGAACGCTTGCTCGACACGCAAGAGGTCGTAGGTTCGAATCCTGCTCGAGACACCGCTAGCTCTTTGACAAGGAGGATCAGATGTCTGACGTGAAACAAGTCATTGTCGTGCGCAAGGACTTAAATATGAGGAAAGGCAAGATCGCAGCCCAGGTTGCTCATGCTGCGATGAAGTTCCTCGTCGACAATAACGAGGCGGAGAGAAGCGACGAGGTCGTTGTCAAGCTCTCACCTTCCGAGGCGACGTGGTTGACGGGTTCGTTCACCAAGATCGTCGTTGGTGTTGACTCAGAGGACGCATTGAACGATCTGATCCTCAAGGCACGTCTCAAGGACGTCGAGGTACATCCCATCATCGACAGTGGTCGAACTGAGTTCAATGGTGTGCCGACCTTGACCTGCGCAGCCTTCGGACCGTGTGAGGCGTCTGAACTGGACGAAATCACCGGAAAGTTGAGCCTGATGTGATATCAAATTTGTCGTGGTGATGCTTGCGTAAATCACCGTGACTGGAAGCGTGCTGGAGAGGCCGATCAGGCGAGTTTGCTAAACTCGAGACCCCTCACGGGGTCCGTGGGTTCGAATCCCACCGCTTCCGCCATGAACATCATTGACTGTCCGACGTGCAAGACCAAATGCATAATGTTCGAACCCGCGAGGAGAGGGGGTTCGTGCCCGAACGATGCATGGCCGTGTCTGGTCTGCGAGACGCTCACGTGCTACAATTGTTACACGGACCATGCCTGCGGCGTCCATCCAGAATATTCGGGAATAAAAAAGGGTGGAAACCCAAAGGTAAATAAGAGGAATAAACGATGAAGAATCACATGTGTCAGACGTGTCTGGCGAACGCATCGAGGGTGTCGACACCGCCGGCCGAGCGCGATGTTTCTTGGCCTACGGGCCCCCAATCCGGATGCACTTGTCACAACACGTGGTCGATCTCGATCCCACCAGGTGAGCACTTTCATCCGTGCAAGGTGCATCCTGAGGTGTTCTACGTCGGGACGAGCTACACGTTCTCTAGGACGTGACGATGTTTGGAAGGTTGGCTGAGAGGCCTAAGGCGCCTGTTTCGAAAGCAGGAGGGTGTAAAAGCCCCGCGGGTTCGACTCCCGCACCTTCCTCAATGAATTGGTAGGGTGGCCGAGAGGTTCAAGGCACCACGTTGGAAGCGTGGCGAGGTGGCGTAAGCTGCCTCCGAGGGTTCGAATCCCTCTCCTATCGCTGGGAGGTTACTTTGTCACGTTCAAAGAATTCAAGGCGCAGGTACGCTCGACGACACCTGCGCACTGCGCTATCGTTGAAGTCTAGCGAGTGCGATGACTCAAAGATCCTGAAGAAGATGGGTCACGCCATAACGAAAAAGGCATCGTGGGGTCAGACCACGAGGATCCTACGACGCAATCAACGCCTTTGGCAGAGACAACTGGGAAAGGCGCGACGGCGTGCCGACAAGGCCGTGATCGAGTCGCAATGTGACGAAAAAAACGACGAAAGAACGTAGGATGTCATCCGAAAAGAAAAAAATCAGAGAAGCATTTCGAAGCGCTGTCTTTGCGCGCGATAAGCACAAGTGTCGAACGTGTGGTTGGTCACTGATCACGCCAGACACGCAGCTTGATGCACATCACATCACAGACAGGAACCTGATGCCGAACGGCGGTTACGTCGCTGCGAACGGGATCAGCCTGTGCCCAGCATGCCACGAGAAGGCTGAAGAATTTCACTCGACTGGCGTCGCTCACGAAGGATTTTCTCCCGAAGACCTGTACAAATTGATAGGATCGACCTATGATATTGCTGTCAGGGATTCAAAACTTCTGAAGTGACGATATGCGACGGTAGCCAAGTGGTTTAAGGCAGCGGCTTTATACTCCGTTTAGCGTCTGATATACGCGAGATCGCGGGTTCGAATCCCGCCCGTCGTACCGAGAAAATGATGGAAGACAAAGACGTCGAAATTCTGACAAAGTTGGTCCTCAAACACGATCAATTGTTGTCAGCAATCTCAAAGCACCTTGCAGATGTAGTCACCGTTGTCATGAAGACAACGGTGAGGTGCATTGACGTGAATTGTGATAGACCTGCAACATTGAGGCACAAGGCAAATGATGGTGACAATGTTGACAACGTCTGGTGCGATCATTGTGCAGCGAAGATCATCTCTGATGCAGAAAAGAGCCTCGCTTCACCGGAATCAAAGGATTATGATGAATTTCTTGTCAAGACGCTTCAGGAAAATTCTGACCTAACGATGTGGTCTGACATCGAGGTTGCTGAGCCAATCAGGCGCTTGAACTCTTTCATCGAGATCTTGAACGACATCAGAAAAACGCACTGAGACCCAAGCGGACGGATGCATTGAAAAAGCTGAGGATAGAATTACTTCCCACTGTCTTGAATAAGACGTATCGCTTTTTTGACAACACTGACGCGTTGCTCGATGATCTTACCTACGGGACGCCAGCGTCTAACGAATACGATGAAGCCTTCGATGTGACAATTCGCCGCGGTGAGTGGATCGAGGCAGAATGGATGGGTTGCGAGAATTTCTTTGATTCTGACGGTTCGTTGTACAAGATGACGTTCGTCCGACTTTGCAAGTTGTCTAAACATGATCACGACACCGAACCGACTGTAGAGCCGTTCGTCGGTTGGATCCTCGATGAAAAGATGAGATTCGTCGACGGCATCGACGAATCTTGTACGCGGACGATTCTGCCCTCGTCCGAGTGGAACCGCGTAGATTTCGCGAAGATATTCGCTGACTCTGAACGCAACGAATCCGAAAAAAACACCGACGGTTGATGTGAATCCGTCGGACCCGACATGGTACGATGGTGAAACAATGAACAGGCCTTTGGTGATCGATTACCTTCGACGACACACCCTTCGCGAGCTCGAGGAAGAGCACGGAGTCAATGCTCGGCCGAACTCGAGATTCGATAAGTTTTCGCTGAACTACGATCAGATTGCCTCAAAGAGCGGCGAAGAATTGTCGGGACAGTGTCGTGGCCTGATCGTAAGGCCATCGCCCGAGTTGACGGAAAAGATGCTTCGAGATGAGGCCAAGCGAGGCAACGAACCGCTCTCTGCTGCGAGGTGGCGCGATCGGATCATGGGCGACCTAGAGGTGCTTGCGTGGCCGATGAATCGATTCTACAATCACGGAGACGTTAGTTGCGCTCCCGTCGATTGGTCGGACCCGGACCTACGCGTGTACGAAAAGCTCGACGGCACGATGTGTGCCGTCTACTGGGATGATCTCCACGGTCGATGGCACGTCGCGACGAGGTCAGTGCCAGAGGCGGATCTTCCGATCAGCAGGTCTGGGATGGAGACGCTCGACATCACCTTCGCGCAGTTGTTCATGAAGGCTCTCGTGGAGACGAGGAATTCTCTTGGGTCAACTGTTTCGTGGGAATTCGACGGTCCCGACAAGATCGTGCACCTCAACAAGGAATTGACGTACGTCTTCGAACTAATGTCACCCCAAAATAGGGTCGTCGTCAAGTATGATGAGCCGCGTGTTGCGCTGATCGCTGCACGTCACACCAAGACGGGCAAGGAGTTGCGCATCGAGGACATCAATATGCAGTGGGTCAACAGGCCTCAACGTTGGAGCCTGGTCGAGCCCACGGCCTTGGTTGCGTTCGTCGATTCGTCTGACCCCTCAAAGATCGAGGGCGCGGTCGTCGTCGATTCGCGGTTCAACCGCGTGAAGGTGAAGTCAAAGTCGTACGTGCTCTCGTCTCGTGCGAAGGACCTTGTCACGGTTTCGCGGCGATCGGCGCTCGACGCGATCCTACAAGGCAAGATCGATGACGTCATCACCATGGTCGAGGAGGACGTTGCGAACGAGCTGCGACGCATGCAGGCTGCAGCACGTGAGTACGTTATGAACGTCGACAAGAACTTCGTGTCCTGGAAGACCCTGGCCGGCGATTCTCGCAAGGAATTTGCAAGGCTTGTCATCGAGTCAGACGACTGGAAGGCACCGTATTTCGAGCTGTGGGAATCAAGGGCACAAAATGCATCAGAGTGGATCGAGAAGACAGCCGCGGCTGGAAAGATCACCTCGAACACCCTAGATTATCTCCTAAAGAAGATGGGGTTGTAACACAAAGGGTCACGAGAGAATATTCTCGTGACCCTTTGCCTTTCTTCGTGTACGGTTGCTAGTTATCATGGGGGTCAGCATGCTTGTCACGATTGACGTACTCGGCGGGGAAGAAGACGATGAACTGTTCGTGAAGACGACTGTTTCGACGATGAAGGATCCGTCGAACAAAGCTCCTCCGAAGGACGCAATTTCGCACATCGAGCCAGAGCCTCAGGTGATACCGATCACGCTGTGACCACCGAAAACTCAAGCATACACGTATTCTGATATTTGGTCTTGGTGGAGCGCGTCCATTTGCGCATCTGTGACGCTGCTGTTGATCAAGACAAATTCGGCGTAGCCTCCAACCGAGACTGCACGCGTCGTGTCATCGATGACGATCGATCCAATTTTCACGTCAATGACCTCTGAATCTTGTTTGAACCCGAGACGTAATAACTGATGATGCCGCTTTCGTACTCTTTCCTGATGTTCTCAGGCGAACGACACGTCGCCTCGATCCTTGCATCGCACAGCGATCCAGAAAAATACTCGCTGCTTGCGGGATTCCCTCCGATCAACCACGCACCGGTTCCATTGTACAGAGCGCCGGTCTTTGCGACTGAATTCACCTCAAGTCCATTTAAGTAACACACGACCGTGGCTCCATCGTATGTCATCGCGATGTGATTCCACTGGTTCGGTCGCATCCTTGTGACAAGGTTTGTTTCGGATGGGTTCAAGGTCGTCCCTGCCGCAGCGCCCGTCGTGATCCTGTACTCGATGATCCTGGTGTCTGTGTTTATTGCATAGAACGAGAACGGCGCAGCGTACGGAGTCGTGTGAGAACCGCTGATGTACTGTTTTCCAAAGATGAGCCGCCACCCAGTGCTCGTCAGTCCTGGTTTAGCCCAGATCGACACAGACAAAAAGCTTCCAGTCAGATATTGATTTTCGCCGCCTCCGATGTATCGATCGCCCAAAAATGCTGGTACTGTTTCACCGCTTGGGCCCGTTGTCTCGATCGTCGTGGCCTTAGATCCGGTCAACGTTACGGGCGAGATGCTCCCAGTGACGCCGGAATTAGCAAAAAATTGCCCTGATTCGTTCAACTTCCAGCGCAAATTCGTAAATGTCGTGATCGGAATTACGAATGAACCCGTGAAAGACGACGTTGAATTTCCGCTGCTTCCCGCCGAGACGATCACTTGACCGTTCGACTGTGATGCAATCGTCACATTTGCGCCCGCCACGAGGTACGTGAGGTTCGGCGCTATCATTTGCAATGATCCGCTGAGACCGGCAGATGCTGAGACGGGTCCGAGGAACGTCGTTCCGGAGACAGTTGCAACGATGTTGTCATTTATTGACAACGCGTATGTTCCATTCGCTCCCGTGTCAGTTCCAAGCAGACCGAGGCCTGCTGAAAATGCACGTTCATTTGATAACGACGAGGTGTTTGCCAAGACAAGGTACTGTGCGCCCGGATCACCGCTCCCGCCGCCGCCGGTCGCTGTCGACGATATCGTCACCTGACCGTTCGACGACGTGACGATCGTCACGTTTGTGCCTGCGGCCAAGTACGTGAGGTTCGGTGCTATCATCTGAAGCGATCCGCTGAGGCCGGCAGATGCAGACACAGGACCTGTGAACGTTGTGCCCGAGACAGTTGCAACGACGCCGTTGTTTATCGAGAGAGTATACGACGAATTCGCGCCGCCGTCTGACGCGAGAAGACCCGTGCCTGGTGCGAACGTCCTTTCGCTCGACAATGATGCGGTGTTTGCTAGCACTAAGTATTGAGCGTCTGGATCGCCTCCACCTGTCGAGGTTCCCGTTCCCGTTGACGATATCGTCACCTGACCGTTCGACGACGTGACGATCGTCACGTTTGTGCCGGCAACGAGATACGATGCACCGTTTGAAAGCTTTGTGAGCGATCCGCTTAGTCCTGCTGCGTGGATCGTTGCACCGGTGAACCGAGTTCCTGAGACAGTTGCAACGACGTTGTTGTTTATCGCGAGAGCGTACGATGAATTTGCACCGCCATCAGTTCCCAATAATCCCGTGCCAACGCTCAATGCTCTCTCGTTAGACAACGATGACGTATTTGAAAGAACTAAGTACTGTGCGCCAGGGTCGCCACCACTCGAACCTCCACCGCCACCGCCGCCGCCGGAGCTAGCTGACAGCATCGATATCCAACGTCCGTTCGTCCACATCAATATCGCGGTGGCGTAATTGCTATTGAGCACCATCGCTGCTTGCCCGTCTATGAGGTGAGCGGCCTTTCCTGGGTAGATATCGATCGGCCACGTTGCAGATATCGGATTGGCATCCTTGATCAGGTGCACTTCTCCTTCTGACGGAGATGCGGGTAAGTTGATCCTGTACCTGCCGGAAGGTGGTGTCGTTGAACCGATCACAGATAGCAACGTAACGTTGCTTTGGAGTGAATACGTTTCCCTCGCCGTGTCGTACACGTCGGTGGCTAACGTAAGACGTCCATTTAATGTTAGGTCACCAATGACGTCAATCGACGTTGGCCGACCAGGCATTCCGATTTGAACTGATCCCGGGAATGCAACGCGCGTCACCTTCCCAGTGTTTGCGTCCTTGACGTACACAAACGGCGTCAACTCTGCTGCGGTTTTTGTTATCGCCATGTCGACAAATTCACCTAAATCACGTAAATGAAATTATGCTAGAGTTCAAGTTCAGGTTCATGACGTCTATCACTCCTCTGTTTCGTGATTCGCCGTCGACATACGGGACTGAAGACGTGCATTCAAAACTGACGTTCGACGACCACGTCCTCTCCGGGGGTGTGACGTCTCCGTTCTGATCAACGAACTTGACGAACACTGGTCCATCGAGGACCGAATTCGCAGAAATTGTTCCTTCAGCGAATGGTTGAAAATATTTCGTGTACGGTCGTTGTTCTAGCATGTCACGGAATTGACCGTACGATTTTTGACGGAAAATTACCTTCGAGTATTCCGGGAGTCCGGATCTCAAGCCGTACTTCCAACCACGAATGAC